>NZ_JBSGAW010000016.1:0-178095 GCF_053600955.1 Streptomyces sp. NPDC004838
GGGCGCTCTCCTCCACCGCGGCGAGCACCCGCTGCACCTGGAGTCCGTCCGCGAACGACGGGGCCGGATCGGCTCCCGTCGCAATCGCCTTGCCCCGCCCCGCCTCGTCCCGCGCTCCCGCGCACCGCCGTGAAGGTCCGGCGGATCGCCGGCCCCGCGCTCCCGGCGCGGACCGTAGGGCTATCGCCCCTTCGCCAGCTCCTTGAGCGCGATGTTCAGTTCGAGAACGTTGACCCTCGGCTCTCCGATGAAGCCCAGGATCCGGTCGCTCTTGTGCCGCTCGACCAGCTTCCGGACCTGCTCGACGTCGAGGCCGTTCTTCTCGGCGACCCGGCGTACCTGAAGATCCGCGTACTCGGGTGAGATGTGCGGGTCGAGGCCGGAGCCGGAGGAGGTGACCGCGTCGGCCGGCACCTCGGAGGGCTTGGGCTGGTAGCCGGCCGCTTTGTTGTCCTCGATGACGGCCTGCTTCGCGGCCTTGACCCACTCGATGAGTTCCTTGTTGTTGCCGGCGCGGTTGGTCGCTCCGGAGAGGATCAGCGAGTACTGGGTGTTGACGCTGTTGGTGCCGAGGCCGTTGGACGGGCGGGGCTGGAACCACTTGAGGTCGGGCTTCGGGGTCTCCTCCGGGTCGTCCGGGTCCGCCTTCGGCAGATAGTAGGTCTGGCCGATGAGGGAGGAGCCGACGACCTTGCCCTCGGAGGTGATCTCCGAGCCGTTGGCCTTGTCGTTGAAGAGCGCCTGGGCGACGCCCGTCACGGCGAGGGGGTAGATGACCCCGCAGACGAGGGTCAGGACCAGCAGGGCCCGCGCCCCCGCGGAGATGAGCCGTCCCGTATTGCGTACAGAGGTGTTCATGGTCGTCACCCGATGCCAGGGATGGAGGAGATGATCAGGTCGAGGATCTTGATGCCGACGAAGGGGGCGATCAGCCCGCCGAGGCCGTAGATTCCGAGGTTGCGGCGGAGCATCTTGTCCGCGCTGGTCGGGCGGTAGCGCACACCCCGCAGGGCGAGGGGCACCAGGGCCACGATGATCAGCGCGTTGAAGACGACGGCCGAGAGGATCGCGGACTCCGGCGACGACAGCCGCATGATGTTCAGGGTGTCGAGCCCCGGATAGGCGACCGTGAACATCGCCGGGATGATCGCGAAGTACTTCGCGACGTCATTGGCGATGGAGAACGTCGTGAGCGCGCCCCGTGTGATGAGGAGCTGCTTGCCGATCTCGACGATCTCGATCAGCTTGGTGGGGTTGGAGTCCAGGTCCACCATGTTCCCGGCCTCCTTGGCGGCCGAGGTGCCGGTGTTCATCGCCACGCCCACGTCCGCCTGGGCGAGCGCGGGAGCGTCGTTCGTGCCGTCGCCGGTCATCGCGACCAGCTTGCCGCCCGCCTGCTCCCTCTTGATGAGGGCCATCTTGTCCTCGGGGGTGGCCTCGGCGAGGAAGTCGTCGACACCGGCCTCCTGGGCGATGGCCCGTGCGGTCAGGGGGTTGTCGCCTGTGATCATGACGGTCTTGATGCCCATGCGGCGCAGTTCCTCGAACCGGTCCCGCATGCCGTCCTTGACGACGTCCTTGAGGTGGATGACGCCCAGGATCCGGGCGCCGTCGCCGTCCGCGACGGCGACGAGCAGCGGTGTGCCGCCCGCCTCCGCGATCCGGTCGGTGACCCGGTCGGCGTCCTCGGCGACGGTTCCGCCCTGTTCCCTGACCCAGGCGATGACCGCTCCGGTCGCGCCCTTGCGGATCCTGCGGCCGTCGACGTCGACGCCGGACATCCGGGTCTGCGCGGTGAAGGCGATCCACTCGGCGTGCCTCAGCTCGCCCTGGTGGCGTTCGCGCAGCCCGTACTTCTCCTTGGCGAGGACCACGATCGAGCGGCCTTCGGGGGTCTCGTCGGCGAGCGAGGAGAGCTGGGCCGCGTCCGCGAGTTCGGCCGCGGTGCAGCCGCCGACGGGAACGAACTCGGACGCCTGGCGGTTGCCGAGCGTGATCGTGCCCGTCTTGTCCAGCAGCAGGGTCGACACATCGCCCGCCGCCTCGACAGCGCGCCCGGACATGGCGAGCACATTGCGCTGGACGAGCCGGTCCATGCCGGCGATGCCGATCGCCGAGAGCAGGGCGCCGATCGTCGTCGGGATCAGACAGACCAGCAGTGCGGTCAGCACGATCAGCGAGGTCTCGGAGTCGGCTCCCGCGTGGATGGCGAAGGGCTTCAGGGTGACCACGGCCAGCAGGAAGACGATCGTCAGCGAGGCGAGCAGGATGTTGAGCGCGATCTCGTTGGGCGTCTTCTGCCGGGACGCGCCCTCGACCAGCGCGATCATCCGGTCGATGAACGTTTCGCCCGGCTTGGTGGTGATCTTGACGACGATCCGGTCGGACAGGACCTTCGTACCGCCGGTGACCGCGCTGCGGTCGCCGCCCGACTCACGGATGACGGGGGCGGACTCTCCGGTGATGGCCGACTCGTCGACGGACGCGACGCCCTCGACGACATCGCCGTCGCCGGGGATGACGTCTCCGGCCTCACAGACCACCAGATCGCCGATACGGAGTTCGGTGCCGGCGACCCGCTCCTCGCGTGGGCCGTCCAGCCGGCGCGCGACCGTGTCGGTCTTGGCCTTGCGCAGGGTGTCCGCCTGCGCCTTGCCGCGGCCCTCGGCCACCGCCTCCGCCAGATTGGCGAAGATCGTGGTGAGCCAGAGCCAGACGGCGATCGCCCAGCCGAACCAGTCCCCCGGGTCCGTGACGGCCAGCGCGGTCGTGAGGACCGAGCCGATCAGTACGACGAACATGACGGGCGATTTGACCATCACCCGCGGATCGAGCTTTCTCAGCGCGTCGGGGAACGACTTGACCAGCTGTTTGGGGTCGAAGAGACCCCCGCCGACCCGCCCGCCCTGGGGCTTGTGCCCCGTGGGCACGTCCGAGTGCGGCGCTCGGGTGGGAGTTACGGTGCTCATGACGCGAGCCCTTCGGCGAGCGGACCCAGCGCCAGCGCCGGGAAGTAGGTCAGTCCGGTGATGATGAGGATCGTGCCGACGAGCAGGCCCGTGAACAGTGGCTTCTCGGTCCGCAGCGTTCCGGTGGTCGCCGGGATCGGCTTCTGCTCGGCCAGTGAACCGGCGAGCGCGAGGACGAACACCATGGGCAGGAAGCGGCCCAGCAGCATCGCGAGCCCGATCGTGGTGTTGTACCACTGGGTGTCGGCGTTGAGGCCGGCGAAGGCCGATCCGTTGTTGTTGGCGCCCGAGGTGTAGGCGTACAGGATCTCGGAGAAGCCGTGGGCTCCCGAGCCCCCGACCGCGGTCTCGGCCGTGTTGGTGATGGAGTCGGGCGGGGTCGGCAGGGCGATCGCGAGGGCGGTGAAGCAGAGCACCAGTGCCGGGGTGATCAGGATGTAGCAGGCCGCGAGCTTGATCTCGCGGGTGCCGATCTTCTTGCCGAGATATTCGGGTGTACGGCCGACCATCAGTCCGGCCAGGAACACCGCGATGATCGCCATGATCAGCATGCCGTACAGTCCGGAGCCGACGCCACCGGGCGCGATCTCACCGAGCTGCATCCCGAGCATGGCGATGCCGCCGCCGTAGCCGGTGAAGGAGGAGAGGAAGCTGTTGACCGCTCCAGTGGAGGTGAGGGTGGTGGCCACGGCGAAGATCGACGAGCCGCCGATGCCGAACCGGGTCTCCTTGCCCTCCATCGCACCGCCCGCGATGTCGAACGCGGGGCCGGGGTGGGCGAACTCGGTCCACATCATCAGCGCGGTGAAGCCGACCCAGATCAGGACCATCGTGCCGAGGATCGCGTAGCCCTGCCGCACATTGCCGACCATCCGGCCGAAGGTGCGGGTGATCGACAGGGGGATGACCAGGATCAGGAAGATCTCCAGCAGGTTCGATAGACCGTTCGGGTTCTCGAAGGGGTGGGCCGAGTTGGCGTTGAAGTAGCCGCCGCCGTTGGTGCCCAGCTCCTTGATCACCTCCTGGGAGGCGACCGCACCGCCGTTCCACTCCTGGCTGCCGCCCATGAACTGGCCGACGCCGTGAATGCCGGCGAAGTTCTGGATCGCGCCCATGGAGACCAGCAGGATCGCGCTGATCACGGCGATCGGGATCAGGATGCGTACGGTGCCCCGGACCAGGTCGGCCCAGAAGTTGCCCAGCTCACCGGTGCGGGAGCGGGCGAAGCCCCGTACCAGGGCCACCGCCACCGCTATCCCCACGGCGGCCGAGACGAAGTTCTGCACCGCCAGGCCGCCGGTCTGCACGACATGGCCCATGGCCTGCTCGCCGTAGTACGACTGCCAGTTGGTGTTGGCGACGAAGGACGCCGCCGTGTTGAACGCCTGGTCGGGGTCGATCGACTGGAACCCGAGCGATCCGGGCAGCGACCCCTGAAGCCGCTGGAGGAGATAGAGGAACAGAACGCCGGCCGCCGAGAACGCGAGCACACCGCGCAGATAGGCGGTCCAGCGCATCTCCGTGTTCGGGTTGGCGCCGATGGCCTTGTAGATCCACTTCTCCACCCGCAGATGCTTGTCGGAGGAGTAGACGCGGGCCATGTAGTCGCCCAGCGGACGGTAGACCAGGGCGAGCGCGACCATGAGCGCCAGCAGCTGGAGCACACCGGCAAGTACGGGACTCATATCCGGTCTAGAACCTCTCCGGGTACAGAAGGGCGAGGACGAGATAGCCCAGCAGGGCGACGGCCACGACGAGGCCGACGATGTTCTCGGCGGTCACAGCTTCGCCACCCCCTTGGCGATGAGGGCCACCAGCGCGAACACCGCGATCGTGGTGACGACGAAGGCCACATCGGCCATCGTGAGCTCCTGTATGGATCGGAACTGCTCGGATTCGGACTGTTCGAGGAAACCCCGCTTTGGCCGGTTCGCCGCTTTCGTTGACACGACCCATACGGCCCGGTCGGCGCTCTTGACGCAACCTGTACGGGCTGCCTGGACGCGGTGGCCGAGTCGGGATGGGTGATAGGGCAGCCGTGGCCGGATTCCCCTGAGCGCTCGGGTCGGGGCCGGGTCCCCGCGGTGTCGGGCGCGGGTGTCCGGCGCGGATGGCGTGGCCGGGTCTCCGGAGCGCCGGGAGCCGGGTGGGCCGCTCCGGACGGCCGTGTGCCCGCGGCCTCTCACCTGCGGGAACCGGATCACCGAGTCCCCGCGTCGTCGGTTGGGGGAACGAAAACGCCGGTGTACGGGGACGGGGAACAGGGACAGGAGCGTGGCGGGCGATGGAGCGGGCCGATGGCGATCGGGAACCGGCGGCGAGGGCTCGCTCCCGGCGATCGGTACTCAACCGCGGAAGGGCCCTCGGGAGGCGGCCGGTGAGCTCGCTCCGGGTCCGGGACTCCCTTGTGGTGACGTCCGCCCTGCTGGTCGCCGCTCTGCTGGTCTTCCACGACGCCGTCCCCAACGCGGTCGGCCGGGCGGGCAGTCTGCTGGAGACGTTCCTGCCGTGGCTCGGTCTGGCCGTCCCGGTGCTGCTGGGTCTGGCGCTGTGGCGCCGGTCGTGGGTGGCGGTGGGTGCGGCGCTGGTGCCGGCGGTGGTCTGGCTCGCGCTCTTCGGCGGGACGGTGTTCTCCCGGTCCGACGGCAGCGCCTACGATCTGACGGTGCTTCAGCACAATGTGAGCGATGTGAATCCGGATCCGTCGGGGACGGCGAAGACCCTCCTCACGGCGGATGCCGATCTGGTGGCCGTGGAGGAACTGACGCCCGCCGCCGCGCCCGCCTACGCTTCGGCCCTGGCGGCGGAGTACCCCCATCGGGCGGCCGTCGGGACGGTCGGCCTCTGGTCCCGGTACCCGCTGCGGGACGTCCGGCCGGTGGACATCAAGCCGGAGGACGTCCCCGACGGCTGGAACCGGGGTCTGCGGGCGACCGCGATCACCCCGCACGGCGAGGTCGCCGTGTACGTGGCCCATCTGCCGTCCGTACGGCTCGGGCCGAAGGGCTTCGACACGGAATGGCGGGACGAGAGCGCCGTACTCCTCGGCGCGGCGCTCGCGGCCGAACCACTGGACCGGTTGATCCTGCTCGGCGACCTCAACGCCACGACGGACGACCGGGGACTCGACCCGGTCGGCTCGCGTCTGGACTCCCCCGACGCGGACTTCGCCTTCAGCTGGCCCGCGGCTCTGCCGCTGGCCCGCATCGACCAGATCATGGCCAGGTCGGCGACCGTCACCCGAGTGTGGGCGCTGCCGGAGACGGGGAGCGACCATCTGCCGATAGCGGGCCGCGTCCGGTTCCGCAGCGCCTGAATCCGGCGCTGCGGAGCGCGGGGCGCATGTTCTTCGGGGCACCCGGGAGGCGAAGCCCGAGGTCTACCGGCGGGCTTCGCCGATCACCTCTGTCGAGCAGGTGCGGTCCCGGGTCTGGATCAGCCACGGTCCGTCAGCTCTCACGGCGGAAGTCCAGCATGCAGAAGACCTTGTCGTAGCGGCGCTCCCCCACGGCGACGAAGTCGCGGAGCCGGCCGTACTCGACGAAGCCCAGCGACCGGTAGAGCCGGAGGGCATCGGTGTTGTCACCCCTGGCGTCCAGCGTGAGCACCTCGATACCGGCCGCACGGGCGTCCGCGACCAGGGCGGCGGTCAGCGTCCGGCCGACGCCGCGCCCGTGAACGGCGGCGTCCACGGCGACCTTCTCCAGATCGGCGTGCGGCCGATGGGTGGGCCGGGCGTACCGACGCCAGTACCCGAGTCCGACGAGCCGACGGTCCACATAGGCCGCCCGAAGGGCCGCGTCCCCGGCCCGCACCGCGCCGACGACCTCGGCGAGCAGTTCCGCGACCTCGTCCGAGGACGGCGGCTCCACCCATCCGAGCGCCGCTCCCCCACCGACCAGCTCCGCCAGAATCCGGTGCGCCGCCCGCGCGAAAACGGCCTGCGACTCCGGGTCGGCCGCCACCTCCACGGCGTCGAGGACGCTGGTCCCGGCGGCTGCGCCACGGTTCGGTTCCGCACTCATGGTCCGACTGTAACCAGACCGGAGACCGCTCCCGGCTCCGGGACCGGTCCGCCGTTGGTCACGTGCCCGACCATCTTCGCTCTGCTCGCGGGGCGTTAGTCATGCCTTCCCTCTACTTCCGCCAGCTTCGGACCGCTGTTGGTCGTACATTGATCACGTGGCCGACCAAGCCGCACCGGCTTTCTTCGCTCGCCCACGCTGTGATCGTCTACCCGACAACACGAAAATCGGCCATGCAGGGCCTGACATGCGCCTCCTGGCCAGGCGAGTTACTGTCGCTACGCGGGGTCCGGCATTCGTCCTGGCAGGGACATCCGACGAAACGCATTTCCGCACCGCGCCCTCGAACGCCATGAGTGAACAACGCGACGATCACCGTCTGTCCTGGTGACGACCACACTCAGGAGTCGAGAATGAAAGCTATCCGTTTCGCTCAGCATGGGGAGCCGACCGAGGTTCTTACCGTCGAGGATCTGACCATTCCCGAGCCCGGCGAAGGACAAGTGAAGGTCCGCATCCTGCAGACGCCGGTGAATCCGTCCGATCTGCTGTATGTGCGGGGACAGTATGCGGGCGTCCAAGCACATTTCCCGGCACCTACCGGATTCGAGGGCGTCGGCATTGTCGAAGCTCTCGGGCCGGGAGTACGGGAAGTAGCCGAAGGGCAACGGGTATCGGTCGTCAACGGCCAGGGCGGCAACTGGGCCGAATACGCTGTCGTCCCCGCAGGCGACTTGTTCCTCGCACCCGACGAGTTCCCCGACGACCAAGTGGCCTCCTTCGTCATCAATCCGGCCTCGGCCATTCTCATGGTCCGCCATGTTCTGGCGGTCCCCGAGGGGGAATGGCTGCTCCAGTCCGCGGCCGGGTCCGAACTCGGACGCATGGTCATCAGACTGGCCAAGCGGGATGGCATTCGTACCGTCAACGTCGTCCGCAGACGCGAATCCGCGGAAGAGTTGGAGCGGCTCGGCGCCGATGTCGTGCTCATCACCGCGGACGGGCCGGTCGACGAACAGGTACGGAAAGTCGTCGACCCGGCGGGCGTCAAATACGCCATCGACCCTGTGGTGGGAGAAACCGGCACACAGATCTTCAAGTCACTCCACGAAGACGGACGCATGCTGGTCTACGGCTCCCTCACGGGCGAACCGATCCGCGTCGGCGACGACCCGCGTTTCATCCTGGCCGGCCGCCGAATCCTGGAGGTCTACTGGCTGGGATACTGGCTGCCAAGGCTCACGGAAGAACAGCGGAAGCAGCTGGGCCAGGACATCACCGATCTCATGCGGGAGGGAATCGTGGAAACCTCTCCCGGACGTAAATTCTCTCTCGACGAGATCGACGAGGCCGTCGTTCAGGCGGAGCAGAAGGGCAGGCAAGGAAAGGTGTTCCTTGTCCCCGGAGGCGGGTAGGGGGCGATCGCCGAACGCGGAGTCGGCATACTCGCCCGCGAGGCCGTGGGGCACTCGCCGGAGCGCCTGCCGACGCCGTTGGCCGCGCTCGGCCGCGTGGACGTGGTCTTCGTGCACAACCCGGAGCACGACGGGCACGGACCTGACCGTGCCGCCGCTCGGCAGGCAGCGGGTTCGGCCGGGCACCACTTCACCGGGTTGCGGACGCCGGTGATTCTCCAAGGAGGACTACGAGCCGAAGAGCCGGCTGCACAGCTGACCTGACCCGGGCATTCGCTCGGCTGTTGGTCACGTGGTCGGTCACACCACAGCCCGAGAAACATGAAGAACCCCAGATCGACTGGGGTTCTCTCTTGTGTCCGAGGGGGGACTTGAACCCCCACGCCCGTTAAAGGGCACTAGCACCTCAAGCTAGCGCGTCTGCCATTCCGCCACCCGGACCAGGTGATCGCCTTGGGCTTCCCCTGGCGACACCGACAACAATACCAGGGCTTCGAGGTCGTCTTCACCCGCATATCCCGTGGTCAGTGAGGTGCGGCGGCGGCGACGGGGCGCGGGGACACGCCGAAGGGGCATTCGAACAGCGGGTATTCGTAACAACACATTCGGTGACGTTAGGTTCGTATGCGTGACCGATCGCAGCTCTCCACGGCCCCGTCCGCTCTCGCCGCTGCGCGAGCATCTGCGCGACACCCTGTGGTTCGCGCCCACCGTGGGCCTGCTCTGCGCCGTCCTGCTGTGGTGGGCGGCGGCGGTGCTCGACACGGCGATCATCGAGTATCTGCGGGCCGAGGAGGCATACGAGGAGATCAGCGACCTGGTCTCGATCACCGAGGACGCCAAGACGATCGTAACGACGATCAGCTCGGCGATGATGACCTTCATCGGCGTCGTGTTCAGCATCTCGCTGGTCGCCGTGCAGATGGCGAGCGGGCAGCTCACCCCCCGCGTGGTGCGGATCTTCGTCCGGAGCAGGATCAGCAAGCTCACGCTGACGGTGTTCCTGGCGACGTTCCTGTTCTCGCTGCTGGTGCTGACCTCGTACGAGAGTGTGACCGATCCGCGGCGGGTGACCTCCGTTCCGGTGCTGCAGAGTCTGCTGACGATGGCCATGGTGGGGCTGAGTCTGCTGCTCTTCATCGCCTTTGTGTCGTCGACGCTGCGGCTGATGCAGGTGGGGCCGGTGGTGGACCGGATCGCGCGGGAGGCGGGGCGGATGCTGACGCGGCAGCCCGGAGGGGGCGCGGGGGCGGTGGAGCTGCCGGGCGAGGTCGCCCGGCTCGCGTATCAGGGGCGGGCCGGGGTGCTCAGGGATGTGCATGTCGCGCGGCTCGTACGCACCGCGCGGCGGAACGGGGTCGTACTGCGGCTCATTCCCCGCATCGGGGACTTCGTCGTGCCGGGGACTCCGATGCTGGCGGTGCACGGCGAGGGCGCGTCATTGGTGCGGGTTCCGCGCTACGCCGTGTCCGTCGGGACCGACCGGACCTTCCACCAGGATCTGGGGCTCGGGCTGCGGCAGCTCTCGGACATCGCCATGCGGGCGCTGTCGGCGGCCGTGAACGATCCGACGACCGCCGTGCAGTGCCTCGACCGGATCGTGCTGCTGCTGTCGGCCGTGGCGCGCAGGCCGCTCGGGACCGTGTATCACCGGGACCGCGACGGGACGGTACGGCTGGTGCAGCCCGTACCGATGTGGACGGATCTGGTGGATCTGGGGCTGGCCGAGATCCGCGGGGCCGCCGCCGGCGCTCCGCAGGTCACCCGGCGGCTGATGGCGGCGATCGACGATCTGCTGCTGCTCGCGCCCGAGGACCGCAGGGAGCCGTTGCTGCGGCACCGGACGCTGCTGATGCGGGAGGTGGTGCGGGCCCAGCCAGACGCGGCCGAGCGGGAGTTCGCGCTCCGGCCCGACCGCCAGGGCATCGGCTGAGCCGTGCGTTACGACAGTTGTCCACCGAACCCGGGGAAGTTCGAAGGTCCTCTCGGCGTGGCCGTCCATCAGGTCGGTCGTGTTGTCGGCGGTGATCGTGTGTCCGTCGGCCTCGGTCTCCGCGTGCGGCCATGAGCGCGGCGGGAGGCTGCCGGGGCGCGGTCGCCACTGTGCCGGTTACGGCGGTCGCGCGTCGCGGGCCGGACACGGCGGTGCGGCCCCCGGACAACTCCGGGAGGCCGCACGCGTCAGTGGATGGACGGCCCGGCGGTGTGGTGTGAGCGCCGGCCCGCCGGCGGCGCTCACACCGGAGGCCGGAGCCTCCGCCGGGGGTCTCAGCGCCTGCGCAGCGCCGAGATGTTGTTGTAGCCGATCCGCGCGTGCTCCAGCGACTGGCCGGGCACCGAGCCGCTGGGCGCGTTGTCCTGTTCGACCATCGGGTTGTGGTAGTTCTTCTCGCCCACGCGCGTGAAGAAGCGCTCGTAGTCGATGTCACCGGTGCCGAACGGCACCATGTCGTACCCGTTCCCGCTCGCGGTGTTGATCACGCCGTCCTTGGCGTGGAAGAGCGGGAAGCGCTTGTTGTGACGGTCCACGAGCCTCGCCGGGTCGAAGACGCTGGTGCGCTGCTGCCCGTTGTGGGCCGTGTAGGTGTGGAACTTGTACCGGGCCACATGCGCCCAGAAGATGTCCAGCTCCAGCCAGACGTTCTTCGGGTCGGTCCGCGTGAGGAAGTACTCCAGCTTGCGGATGCCGGAGCTGCGGGTCGGGCGGCCCTGGGCGTCCAGGGGTCCGCCGTCGAGCAGGAAGTCGTACGCGCCGTCGTGGTTGTGGGTGTAGAGCTTGATGCCGGCGCGGCGGGCGATGGCGCCCATGGCGTTCCACTTGTCCGCGGCGACGTCCCATTCGGCCTTCGTGGAGCCCCAGGTGGGGTCGCCACCGGTTCCCATGTGGTCCATGCCGAGGATGTTGGCGATCTCCAGGGCCTGCTTGAACTTGTCCAGGTCGGGTGTGCTGAGCGGCCAGGAGCCGGGGATGAAGCCGTGGTTGCCCTGAGCCTTGAGACCGTAGTCGTCGAGCCAGGAGCGCAGCAGCGTGGCGCCCTGCACGCTGTCCAGGTTGCCGCCACCGGGGGCGTTGGCGTGCTGGCCGTATCCGGCGAACTCGACCTGCTTGTAGCCGTACCGGGCCAGCTCTCTGAAGACCTCGCGGAAGCCGGAGGGCAGATCGGAGGTCTTCGGGTCGCGGCCGATCGCGTCCCGGACGGTGTAGAGGATGATGCCGCGCTTGTGCGCGGGGACGAGGGCCTTCCGGTCGTGGTTGTGTCCCTTGCCGCGGTCCTTGTCGCCGTCCTTGTCGCCGGCGAAGGCGGGCGAGGCGCCGAAGACCGGGGCGGCGACGACTGCCGCCCCGACGGCGGTGCAGGTGGTGAGGAAGCGGCGGCGGTCCACTCCGAGAGTGCGGCGCAGGGACTCGGCGGTACCGGGTTCGTCCTTGAACGGGGTCACGGTCTCTCTCTTTCGGCTGAGGGGTCGGATGGGGCGGAGCCTCGGGTGAGGCCGGCGAGTTGGAGCAGCAGGGACTTCACGTCGGTGGCCGCGACGCGGCCTTCGACTGCGCGGGGGGTGGAGCAGAGGATGAGCGGACCTTCGTCGTCGCTCGGGGGGAGGCGGCCGTGGCTGCCGCGGATCGGTGAGGGGTCGAGGGGTACGACCGCGAGGCGGTAGCGCATGCCGAGCTTCTTGCGGGCGACCGCCTTGGCCGCCTTCAGCCGTACGTAGGGGTCCTCGGGGTCCATGAACAGCTCGACCGGGTCGTAGCCGGGTTTGCGGTGGATCTCGACGAGCTGGGCGAAGTCGGGGGCGCGGGCGTCGTCGAGCCAGTAGTAGTACGTGAACCAGGCGTCGGGCTCGGCGACGGCCACGAGTTCGCCGGAGCGGGGGTGGTCGAGGCCGTTGGCCTTCTTGCCCTCGTCGTCGAGGAGCTGTTCGAGGCCGGGGAGCGAGGCGAGGGCCTCACGGGTGGCTTCGAGGTCCTCGGGCCGCTTCACATAGACATGGGCGAGCTGGTGGTCGGCGACGGCGAAGGCGCGTGAGGCCATCGGGTCGAGATACTCCATGCCGTCCTGGGTGTGGACTTCGAGGAGTCCGGCGTGCCGGAGGGCGCGGTTGATGTCGACGGGCCGGCTGACCTCGGTGATCCCGTACTCGGAGAGCGCGACGACGGTACGGCCCTCCTGGCGGGCGTCGTCGAGCAGTGGGGCGATCGCGGTGTCGAGTTCGGCGGCGGCGCGGTGGGAGCGCGGGTCGTCGGGGCCGTACCGCTGGAGGTCGTAGTCGAGATGCGGGAGGTAGCACAGGGTCAGATCGGGGTGGCGGGTGCGCATGATGTGGCGCGTGGCGTCGATGATCCACTGGCTGGAGACGATGTCCGCGCCCGGTCCCCAGAAGTGGAACAGCGGGAAGGTGCCGAGCTTCTCGGTGAGTTCGTCGTGCAGTGCGGGGGGCCGGGTGTAGCAGTCGGGCTCCTTGCGGCCGTCCGCGTAGTAGACGGGGCGCGGGGTGACGGTGAAGTCGGTGTCCGCGCCCATGGCGTACCACCAGCAGACGTTGGCCACGGTGTAGCCGGGGTGGGCGCGGCGGGCGGCGTCCCAGATCTTGTCGCCGGAGACGAGTCCGTTGTGCTGTCGCCACAGCAGTACGTCGCCGAGTTCGCGGAAGTACCAGCCGTTGGCGACGATGCCGTGCTCGGAGGGCAGGGTGCCGGTGAGGAAGGTGGACTGCGCGGCGCAGGTCACGGCGGGCAGCACGGTGGACAGCGGGGCCTGTGAACCGGACGCGCCGAGGGCCTTGAGATGGGGCATGTGGTCGAGGAGCCGGGGGGTGAGGCCGACGACGTCCACGACCAGGAGGGGGGTGGGGCTTGCGGTGTCGGTCATGGCAGCTCCTTGAGCCCGAGGTCGACCAGCAGATCGCGGGCGAGGGTGAGTTCCGCTGCGATGCCCTCGGCGAGCTGGGTGCGGTTGCGGGGGCGCACCTCGGCCGGGAGGGCCTGCCAGGTGTAGGTCTCGACCTCCAGATGGCGGGTCAGGGGCGCGGGGCCGCCGACGAGACGGGTGAGGGTGTCCTGGAGCACGGGGAGTGTGGAGGTGAGCGGTGGGGCGGGCGGGGCGTGCAGCGGGACGTGGAAGTGGGACCGCCAGGGCGCGGCGTCGGGCAGGGCCCGGCCGGACACGGCCTCTTCGAGGTCGTCGGTGCCGCGCAGTCCGGCGGCGGTGCGGGTACGGGTCTGGTGGAGGAAGCGGGGTTCGGCGAACGCCGCGAGGGCGGTGCGCACATCGGGCAGATGGGGCTCGTCGGCGTGGAGCGCGGCGGACAGCTGTGCCTTGGGGACGGTGATCCCGGCTTCGGCGAGTGCGGCCAGCGCGGTCGCGGGGTCCTCGAAGGAGGTGGCGAGGTGGCACGTGTCGATGCAGACGCCGATGCGGCCCGAGCCGATGGCGGTGAGCGGTCCGATCGCGTCCGCGGTGGTCTCCACGACACAGCCGGGCTCGGGTTCCAGCGCTATCCGGATGGATTTGCCGGTGAGGTCTTCGAGGGCGTCGAGGCGTTCGGCGAGTGCGGTGAGCGCGTCCTTCGCGGTGGCGGCCGCGGTGTCGTCGAAGTGGGTGCGCCAGGCGAGCGGAAGGGTGGAGACGGTGCCTTCGCTGACGTCGTCGGGGAGCAGTGCGGCGAGCAGCCGGGCCAGATCGGTGGTGTGGGCCAGTCGCTCGGGGTCGGTCCAGTCCGGCCGGTAGACGCGGTACTTGACCTCTTCGGCGCCGAAGCCCTCGTAGGGGAAGCCGTTGAGGGTGACGACTTCCAGACCGCGTCGGTCGAGTTCGGCCTTGAGGCCGCGCAGGGCCGACGGGTCGGTGATAAGTGCGCGGGCCGCCTCCCTGGCCAGCCAGAGGCCGATGCCGAGGCGGTCGCGGCCGAGGCGTTTGCGTACGGGTTCGCAGTGGTCGCGGAGCTGGGCGAGGACACCGTCGAGGGTCTCCGCCGGGTGGACGTTGGTGCAGTAGGCGAGATGGACGGTGGTGCCGTCGGGGTGGCGGAAGCGCATGGACTCCTCCTCTCTGTCATTCCCCGCCGCGGAGGATGGAGTTGCCCTCGTGCAGTGACCGCGGCGCGGGTACGTCGAGCTGGAGCCGGCCGCTGATGCCGTAGAAGGCGACCGGGTTCCGCCACAGGACCTGGTCCACTTCGTCGTCGGAGAAGCCTGCCGCGAGCATGGCGTCGCCGACCTTGCGGGTCTTCAGCGGGTCGCTTCTGCCCCAGTCGGCGGCGGAGTTGACGAGGACCTTCTCGGTTCCGTACGTCTTGAGGATCGAGACCATCCGGTCCACGTCCATCTTGGTGTCCGGGTAGACGGAGAAGCCGAGCCAGCAGCCGCTGTCGGCGGCGGGCTTCACGGTCGTCTCGTTGAGGTGGTCGAGCAGGACATGTTCAAGGGGGAGGGCGGATTCGCGGACGACGTCGACGGTGCGGTGGAGGCCGGCCAGCTTGTCGCGGTGCGGGGTGTGCACCAGCGCGGGGAGCCGGTGGTCGGCGGCGAGCTGGAGCTGGGCGGCGAGTGCGGTGTCCTCGGCGGGGGTCATCGAGTCGTACCCGATCTCGCCGACGGCGACGACGGAGTCCTTGACGAGATAACGGGGCAGCTCGTCGAGCACCGGGGTGCAGCGGGGGTCGTTCGCCTCCTTGGGGTTCAGGGCGATGGTGCAGTGGTGGGCGATTCCGTACTGGGCGGCGCGGAACGGCTCCCAGCCGAGGAGGGCGTCGAAGTAGTCGAAGAAGCTGACGGGCGAGGTGCGGGGCTGGCCCAGCCAGAACGACGGCTCGACCAGGGCACGGACGCCGGCCGCGTACATCGCCTCGTAGTCGTCCGTCGTGCGGGAGGTCATGTGGATGTGGGGGTCGAAGATGCGCATCAGGACTCCTCGGAGAGCTCACCGGTCAGGGTCAGCACACGGATCAGATCGGGGGGTGTCGTACGGCCCGCGGCCATGCGCTCGGCGGCGAAGTCGGCGAGCATTCTGCCGAGTTCGCCGTCTCCGGTGGCGCGGCGCTCCAGGTCGGCGGCGGCTTCGACGGGCACTCCGGTGAAGAGGCATTTGAGGATGGCGTGCCGCCAGGCGTGCGGATCGAGGTGTTCGGCGGCGTACGGGCCGACGGCCGCGGCGACCAGCCGGGTGTCGTTGGTGCGCAGCGCGTCCTCGATCAGCGGCAGTGCGGCGTCGGGCGGGGTGAGGGAGTCCAGGTACGGGAGGGCGAGCAGGAGCGCGTGGCGCTCGGCCGCGCTGCCCTGCCGGTAGAGGCGGGTGAGGGTGTCGACGCCCGCGCGGGCCTCGATCAGAAGGAGGACGCGGGCGGAGTCGGCGTGGTCCTGGCCGCAGTGGCGTCCGGCGGCGGCGAAGCGCATCTCCCAGGCGTCCGGCCCGGATGTCCTCGCGGGGCCTTCGGGGCGGGCGGGGGCTGCCGGCCGGGCGAGGGCTTCGGGGTCCGCCGCCGTGCCGGGGGGCGCGGCTGTTCCGGGGCGCGCGGCTGTGCCGGCTGTTGCCGGGCTCTCCCCCGTTCCGGGGTTCGGGGTTCTTCCGGTGTCGCCGGCCTTTCCGGCTTCGGACAGGGCCTCGTCGAGCCAGGCGCGGGCGTCGTCGGCGAGCCGGGTGTCGAGTTCCCCGCGGGACATCAGCATGCCGGTGCTCCCTTCGTACGGAGGAATTCGATCGAGGTGCGGGCGAGTTCGGGGCCCGCGTGGGAGTGGCGGGGCAGTTCCACCACGGTCAGGCCCTGGTAGCCGGTGGCGGCGAGGGCTTCGAGTACGGGCGGGAAGTCGATCTCGCCGTCGCCGAACGGAAGGTGCTCGTGCACGCCTCGGCGCATGTCCTCGATCTGGACATGGCGCAGCCAGGGCGCGGCTTCGCGTACGCAGTCGACGGGTGACCGTTCCTCCAGGCACTGGCAGTGGCCGATGTCGAGCGTGAGCCCGAGGGGTTCGGGGTCGCCGAGGAGTCCGCGGAGGTGGTGGAAGTCGTCGATGGTGGCGAGGAGATGGCCGGGCTCGGGCTCGACGGCGAGGGGGACGCCGACGGCCTGTGCCGCCTCCACCACGGGGGTCAGGGACTCCTCCAGCCGCTTCCACGCGGTGTCGGGGTCGGTGCCGTCCGGGGTGATCCCGCTGAAGCAGTGCACCGCGTGGGCCCCGAGATCGGCGGCGACCTGGACCGCGGTCTTCAGCAGTCCGGTACGGGCGGCACGCCCGCCGGGGTCCGGGTCGAGCAACGAGGGGCCGTGCTTGCGGCGAGGGTCCAGCACGTAGCGGGCGCCGGTCTCCACGGTGACGTCGAGCCCCAGTTCGGCGAGGCGGGCGGCGGTGTGGTGGGTGCGGGCGGCGAGATCGGGCGCGAGCGGATCGAGATGCATATGGTCGAGCGTCAGCCCGACGCCGTCGTATCCGAGGTCGGCGAGGAGCGCGAGGGCGTCGGCGAGCCGGAGGTCGGTGAGCCCGTTCGTTCCGTAGCCGAAGCGGAGCCCGGAGGCGGCGGTGGGGGCGGCGGTGGGGGCGGTGCTCATGTGGGGCTCACCTTCCGTGCGAGCTTGCGGGCGAGCGGAACGAGCGCCGTCAGGGCGAGTGCCGTCGCGTTCCCCGCGCCTCCTCCGGCGCGGGCGGCGATCACCGCCTGGAGCGGGATCATGGCCCGGATGCCCCCGCCGACGGCACCCTGGGTGAGCTGTGGGGAGGGGTTGAGAGCGGCGTGGAGGAAGGGGACCCCGGCGGCGCGGATGTAGGTCCCGGCCAGGGCGGTGTTCAGGGGTCTGCCCTCGCGTACGGCGTTGAGCCCGAGCCCCAGTGCCGTGGCGAGCGCCGCGAGGGGTACGAGGGTCGAGCCGCCGTGCACCTCGTGCCGGGACACGGAGGTCACGGCGTAGGTGTGCGCGCCCAGCACGAGGGCGGCTGGCAGGGCGCTGGTCAGGGTGCCGGTCGGGGCTGTGGTCGAGGCGCTGGTCGAGGCGGGCGGGCCTGTGGTCGTCGAGGCGGTCTCGGCGGGCGGCGGGCCGGTCACGGCCGCCCCTGCCTCCTGAGCGGGGCCCGTTGGGGCGGGTTCCGCTAGGGCAGCGGCCATGAGGGAGGGGCTGGCCGGGGAGCAACCGTCGAGGTGCGGCGGGTTTCGTCGGCCGGACGCCAGGGTGGTGGTTCCGCGACCGGCGGGCCCTCCACCGGAGGCCCATCCGTCGGAGGTCCATTCATCGGTGACCGCGCCGCGCGGTGCCGGGGACGGGGGGTTGGATGTCCGGTGCGCCGTTGACGCGGTCGCCGTGGCCACCGCCCCGAGCAGCAGGTCCAGCGACCTGGCGGCGGCCATGGCCGCGGGGCCCGCCTTGGTGTGCTTGAGGCGCAGGTCGTAGGCCCAGACCGTGGCGGCGAGTGCGGTGGCCGCCGTCAGGGCTGGGCGGCCCGCGCGGGAGGCGAGGGTGAGGCCCGTGGCCGTGAGGACGGCGGCGGCAGCAAGGGCGGCCGGAGGGGTGATGCGGCCGGAGGGGATCGGGCGGTGGGGGCGATCGATGGCGTCCTCGTCGCGGTCCGCCCAGTCGTTGAGCGCCATCCCGGCCTCGTAGAGGCAGAGGGAGGCCCCGAGGGCGAGCGCGGTGCCCCGGTTGGGGCGCAGACCGACGGCCGCCGCGCCCGCGAGGGCGTCGCCGGGCACGGTGAACAGGGCCGAGACGCGCAGGAGTTCGGACCAGGCCCGGAGGGTGTCCCGGCCGGACGTGCCCCGGTCGGTGTCCCGGGGGCGCGCCGACCGCACCCCCGGGACGTCTGCCCCGGCGCCCCGGCCGGGAAGCGGTCCGCCGCCTCCGTGGCCGGGGCCGCCGGAAATCGTTCGGCCGAGGTGCGTCACCACGCCGAGCCGTGTCACCAGGCCCGGCAGGCCGATCCGGCCGCGGGGGGCCGCGCGCCGCGCCCGCGCATGCGCCTGCGAGGGGCCGTCAGCACCGGTCACCCGGTCGAGGAGCCGTCCACGCGTCCCGCCGGGGTCGGCGGCCGCCGTGCCGTGAAGTCCGCCATCGCCGGGCGACCGCCCGGCGGCCGGGGTGGCGTGGCGCGAGCGGGTCAGCCCGGACACGGCTCGGGCGGCCATCCGGCCGATGAACCCGGCCGGGGCGAACCCGGTGGAGGTGAGTCCGGTGGAGGTGAGTCCGGTGCGGCAGGGCTCCGAACCGTCGCCCCCCGTGTGGTCGGCCCCGGAGTCGCCAAGCTCCGTGCCGTCGGACCCGGTGCGGTCGACCTCCGTGCCGTCGAACCCGGTGCGGCCAGGCCCGGAGCCGTCGAACCCCGTGCCGTCGAACCCTGCGCGGTCAAGCCCGGTCCGGTCGGCCCCGGAGCCGTGTCGCTCCGAGCCGTCGCGCTCCGAGGCGTCGGACCTGGCGCCGCTGACCCCCGTGAGGTCGGGCTCCGAACCGTCGAACCCCGTACCGTCGAACCCTGCGCGGTCGACCCCGGAGCCGTCCGGTTCCGAGCCGTCGGACCCGCTGCGGTCGAACCCGGAAGCGTCGCGCTCCGAGCCGTCGAACCCGGAGCCGCCGGGCTCCGTACGCGGGAATCCCTTGCGCACCGGCTCGTTCCGGTCCGCCGGTCCGCCCGTCGATATCCGCCCGAGCAGGGTCACCGGGCCTCCCGCAGTCGTTCCGCGAACGCGAGGAGCGCGCCGTACTGCTCGGACAGCTCGGCCGGACCCGCGTCCGGATCCTTGAAGTAGAAGCCCAGTTCGGGCAGGGGGCCGGCGAACCCGGCTTCATGGGCACGTGCCACCAGACGGGCCAGATCGAGGACCAGCGGCGCGGCGAGGGCCGAGTCGCAGCCCTGCCAGATCGTCTGGAGGATCATCCGCGAGCCGAGGAAGCCGTCGAAGGCGATGTGGTCCCACGCCGTCTTCCAGTCGCCGAGCGCCGGGACGTCGTCGATGTGGACCTCGCCCTGCGGGGAGTGTCCGAGGACATCGGTCAGGACGCGCTCCTTGCCGGCGTTCTTCGCCGCCGCGGCCGCCGGATCGGCCAGCGCCGCTCCGTCCCCGCCGCCCAGCAGGTTGGTGCCGGACCATGCCCGTACGGACAGGGCGCGCTGCACGAACATCGGGGCGAGCACGGAACGGAGCAGCGTCTGACCTGTTTTGCCGTCGCGGCCGGCGTGGGGAAGTCCACTGGCCGCGGCGGCGTCCATGAGGGCGGCGGTGCGCAGCCCGGTGGAGGGGGTGAAGTTCACGAAGGGGCAGCCGGCGCGGATCGCCGCCGCCGCGTAGAGGGAGCTGGGCGCGAGCCGTTCCGCGCCTTCCTCGGGGAGGGGTTCGGTGGAGGAGACGTTCACGACCACGACGCGTGCCAGGTCGTGGCGGGCGCGGAAGCCGGTGAGGTCAGCGGCGAAGGCGTCGATGAGTTCCTCGTCGGTGCGGGTGTCACCGGGCAGCGGCCCGCCGGGGCGGATCTCCTCGTCGGCCGTGGCCAGTTCGCCGCGTATCGCCGGTACGAGACCGTACGGCAGCACGCCGGCCGCGGTCAGTTCCTCGGCCCGCTTGGGCAGCGGGGAGCAGGCGGTGTCATGGCCGCCGAAGACCAGGGACGGGAGGGAGGGCAGCCGTGACTGGGCGAAGGGCGCGCTCTCGGTGACCATGCCCGTCGGCGGATGCAGGCCGGCGGTGACCGCCGCGCATCCGGCGACGGCCGTGGTGGCGACCGAACCGCGCGCGCCGACGAACCAGACTCCGGTGCGTACCCGCCCGGTGTCCGAGTCCGTAGTCTCGACGGTGCGCGCGCTGCCGACGGTGTCCGTGGTCTCGACGGTGCGCTCGGCGCGTACCTCGTCGTTCGTCACGGCTGCCTCCCTGCCGATGTCAATGAAGTGCAATGAGGTGCGTTGAGGTGCGATGGGGCGTGCTGAGAAGAGGAAGTGTGGGTGACGGCGGGCGAGGGGTACGGCGCCTCCCCGCCCGCCGTCGTACTGGGGCGCCGTCTAGGAGGACAGCTCCTTCAGGGTGATGTTCTTGAAGGACACCTGGTCGGCTGCTCCATGGTTCTGGAGGCCGATGTGACCGTCCTTCAGGCTGCGGTTCGGGTCCTTGTTGGTGAAGTCGTTGATCTTCGCGCCGTTCAGGAAGACCTGGACACGCTCACCCTGGACCTTGATCTCGTACTGGTTCCACTGCCCCGGAGGCCGCAGCACCCGGTCGCGGGCCTTGAGGTCGGCCGACTTGAAGCCGTAGACCGAGCCGGTGGTCCGCGCGGGGGCGTCCGTGGCGTCGATCTGGATCTCGTAGCCCTTGTTCACGGCCGACCAGGGGTCGTCGGAGGCGGGGAAGCCGATGAAGATCCCGGAGTTGTCGTCACCGTCGAGCTTCCAGTCCAGCTTCAGGGAGTACGACTTCAGCTCCTTGGCCTGGTACCAGAGCATTCCCATGCCGCCCTCGGAGCGGAGTTCACCGTCGACCACGTTGAACTTGCCGGGACCGGCCTGCTTCCAGCCGTTGGTGGTCTTGCCGTTGAAGATGGTCCGCTCACCCTTGTCGGGCTTGCAGTCGGCCTTGACCTGGCCGGCGGCGTAGCGCAGACCGCCCAGCAGGTGCTCGCGGAACGCGGGCTCGGCGTACGACTCCTTGGTGTGGCCGCCGCCGGTGTAGAAGGAACGGCCGCCCTCGTAGGTCTGGCACCAGGCGATCGGGTGGTCGCCCTTCATGGTGCCGCCCTGGTAGGTGGTCTCGTCGAGGGACGCCAGCACCTTGGCCTGCTCACGCGGGTTGGTGCCGTAGTTGTACCACTCGTCGGTCCGCACCCACTCCTCGCCGAGGTGCTTGGTGGCGGGGTGGTCGTGGTTCTCGACCCGCACGGTCGCGGGCTGGATCTGCGGGTGACCGGAGAAGTAGGCGCCGACGAGGCCGCCGTAGAACTTCCAGTCGTACTCGGTGTCGGCCGCCGCGTGGACGCCCATGTAGCCGCCGCCGGTGGCGACGTAGTTCTCGAACGCCTTCTGCTGCTCGGCGTTGAGGACGTCACCGGTGGTGGAGAGGAAGACGACCGCGTCGTAGCGGGCGAGGTTGCTGGTGGTGAACTGGGCGGCGGACTCGGTGGAGTCGACCGTGAGGTTGCTGGTCTTGCCCAGTTCCTTCAGGGCCGCGATACCGGTCGGGATCGCGTCGTGGCGGAAACCGGCCGTCTTGGAGAAGACGAGGACGCGCTTGGCGGTACGGTCCGGCGGGGTGTTGGAGAACTCGAAGTCGTCGAGGTCGAAGAGAGCCCCTGCGCCGCCCTTGAAGACCAGGAACAGCTCGGTGGTCTTCTTGGGCACGGCCCTCAGCGGGATGTCGATGTCCTGGAAGGTCTCCCAGCTGCCGGTCACGGGCACGGGCCCGGAACCGAGGATCTTGCCGGTCGGCGATCCGGTGCGGACTTCGAGGAAGCCGCCCGCTCCGCCGGAGGAGATCCGCGCGGTGAGCTTGGTGGAGCCGGCGAGGTTGT
Source organism: Streptomyces sp. NPDC004838 (assembly GCF_053600955.1). Taxonomy (NCBI): domain Bacteria; kingdom Bacillati; phylum Actinomycetota; class Actinomycetes; order Kitasatosporales; family Streptomycetaceae; genus Streptomyces; species Streptomyces sp. NPDC004838. The sequence goes on from NZ_JBSGAW010000016.1 coordinate 21,883, forward strand.
ACGGCTTGAAGGAGATCCAGTCGTCGTTGTCGATGTCGCCGACGGTCTTGCCGCCGTTGGCGGCGGGCTTGTCGTAGGTGCGGATGCCGGACTGGGCGCTGAAGTGCTCGGCCTGGCGGTGTCGCGGCTGGAGCTGCACCTGGTCGTTGGTGGTCAGGGGAGCCTGGCCGCCGCCGCCGTTGTCCGTGTACTCCGCGACGAAGACGCCGTAGATGTTGGCGTTGGGGTCGTGACCGCCTTCGCCGGACGTCTTGATGGTGCCGGAGCAGCCCTTGGCGTCGGTGAGCTTGTGGGCGTGGCTGTCATGGCCGAGGAGGTAGCTGACCGTGACCTTGGTGCAGTCGATGGCACCGGCGTCCTGGTCCTCGGGATCGGTGACCTTGACCTTGAAGGGAACCTCGTCGCCGAAGTTGAAGAGCGCGCCGTCGGCGGGCAGTTCGAGGGTGACCTTCGGGGCGGTGTTGCCGACCACGATCCGGACGCTGGCGGCCGCGGTACGGCCCGTCGGGTCCTTGACAGTCACGGTCGCCGTGTAGGTGCCGTTCTTCTTGTAGCGGTACGAGGGGTTGGCCTCGGTGGACTTGCCGCCGTCGCCGAAGTCCCAGGCGTACGTCAGGGCGTCGCCGTCGGGGTCGGTGCTTCCCTCGGAGGAGAAGTTGACGCGCAGCGGGCCCTTGCCGGAGGTCTTGTCCGCCTTGGCCTCGGCCGAGGGCGAACGTCCGCCGGTCGAGTTCTCGATGCGGTACAGCGCCGAGTGCTCGTTGCCGCCGAACCAGGCGGTTCCGTAGTCGAGGACGTACAGCGCGCCGTCGGGACCGAACTTCATGTCCATGACCTGCGTGCCGGTCCACGGGAACGGGTTGATCTTGGCGACCGAACCGTCCGCGTTCTGCTCGATCCGCTTGATCCAGCGGCGGCCGAACTCACCGGCGAAGTAGTCGCCGTCGTACGCCTCGGGGAACTTCACCGGGGACGGGTTGTTCGCGTCGTAGCGGTAGACCGGTCCGCCCATCGGGGACTCGCCGCCGTTGCCGAACTCGGGCACGGAGCCGCCGTCGTAGGGGATCCACGCCTTCTGGGCGGGCGGCAGGTCGACGAGGCCGGTGTTGTGCGGCGACTCGTTCTTGGGCGCGTCGCAGTCGAAGGCGGCGCCGGACGTCTTGGTCGCGAAGTCGTAGTCGACGTACGGGACCTTGAAGGTGTTGCAGAGCGGCCAGCCGAAGTTGCCCGGCTTGTCGACCTTGACGAAGCCGACCGCGCCGGCGGGGCCGCGCTTGGGGTCGGCGGCGCCGGCGTCGGGGCCGTAGTCACCGACGTAGGCGGTACCGGTCTTCTGGTCGACGCTGAAGCGGAACGGGTTCCTGAAGCCCATCGCGTAGATCTCGGGCCGCGTCTTGGCGGTGCCCGGCGCGAAGAGGTTGCCCTCCGGGATGGAGTACGAGGCGTCCGGGTTGACCTTGATGCGCAGGAGCTTGCCGCGCAGGTCGTTGGTGTTGCCCGAGGTGCGGCGGGCGTCGTAGGCGGGGTTGCGGCCCGGCCGGTCGTCGATGGGGGTGTAGCCGTCGGAGGCGAAGGGGTTGGAGTCGTCGCCCGTCGACAGATAGAGGTTGCCCTGCGCGTCGAAGTCGATGTCGCCGCCGACGTGGCAGCAGATGCCGCGGGTCGCGGGGACGTCGAGGATCTTCTTCTCGCTGGCGTTGTCGAGGGTGCCGTCGGCCTTCAGGACGAAGCGCGAGAGGCGGTTGACTCCGTCGAACTTCGCGAACTGCTCCGCGGTGCCCTCATTGGGCGCGTCACCCGCCGGAGTGTCCATCGGCGGCGCATAGTAGAGATAGACGAAACGGTTCTCGCTGAACTTGGGGTCCAGGCCGATGCCCTGGAGGCCCTCCTCGTCATGCGAGTACACCGGGATCTTGCCGACGACGCGGGTGTTGCCCGCGAAGTCGGTCATCCGCAGCTCGCCGTTGCGGGAGGTGTGCAGCACGCTGCGGTCCGGGAGGATCTCCATCGACATGGGCTCGCCGGTCTCGGCGGCTCCCTTGGCGAGGGTGACCTGCTGGAACGATTCGGCATTGGGGGCCGGATCAGGGTCGGCGGCGGCGGCGATCTGCGGCGCGGTGAAGGTGAAGGAGGTGGCCGCGAGGAGACCGCCGGTCAGGAGCGCCAGACCTCTGCGCGCTCGTGGTCGTTTTCTGTTCGTGTGCACGAAATTTCCTCCGGGGATGGACCGGTAGAACGGGGCGGGATGCCGTGGAACCGGAGTGCGCCGTCACGCCGGGGACCACCTATGTCCTGTACACAACTGGGACGTTAGACGGGTTCGTCCAGAACTGAAAGCCCTTGTGCGGCAAGGAACTTAACTTTTCCCTACCGCAGGACAAAGACGGACCCGAACAGGCCGGACCGACCCGGCGGCGAATCGGTCCGCCGGGCCACGCCCACTGTCTGACCTGCTATGACGGCCTTCGAAGGCCCTAGTCGCCGCCTCCGAAGGCCGCGTCGAACGAGGCGGTGGGCGGATCGAAATCGAACCGCTTCAGATCGGCGAGCGCCTGTGGCGCACCGATCAGCCGGTCCATTCCGGCGTCCTCCCACTCCACCGAGATGGGGCCGTCGTAGCCGATCGACCGCAGCATCCGGAACACGTCCTCCCAGGGGACGTCGCCGTGTCCGGCCGAGACGAAGTCCCAGCCGCGCCGGGGGTCGCCCCACGGCAGATGCGAGCCGAGCCGGCCGTTGCGGCCGTCCAGACGCTTGCGCGCCTCCTTGCAGTCGACGTGGTAGATCCGGTCCCGGAAGTCGTACAGGAAGCCGACCGGGTCCAGGTCCTGCCAGACGAAGTGACTGGGGTCGAAGTTCAGCCCGAAGGCGGGACGGTTCCCGACCGCCTCCAGGGCCCGCTTGGTCGTCCAGTAGTCGTACGCGATCTCGCTGGGGTGCACCTCGTGGGCGAACCTCACCCCCTCCGCGTCGAAGACGTCGAGAATCGGGTTCCACCGTTCGGCGAAGTCCTCGTATCCGCGGTCGATCATCGACTCCGGCACCGGCGGGAACATCGCCACCAGATGCCAGATCGACGAGCCGGTGAAGCCGACGACGGTCTCCACCCCGAAGGCCGCCGCGGCGCGCGCGGTGTCCTTCAGTTCGGCGGCGGCCCGCTGCCGTACGCCCTCGGGCTCTCCGTCGCCCCAGATCCGCGCGGGCACGATGCCCTTGTGCCGCTCGTCGATGGGGTTGTCGCAGACGGCCTGGCCCACCAGATGGTTGGAGATCGCCCAGCACTTCAGGCCGTACTTCTCCAGCAGCGCGTGCCGCCCCGCGACGTACGACGGGTCGGCGAGCGCCTTGTCGACCTCGAAGTGGTCTCCCCAACAGGCCAGTTCCAGCCCGTCGTAGCCGAAGTCACGGGCGAGCCGGCACACCTCCTCCAGGGGCAGATCGGCCCACTGGCCGGTGAAGAGAGTGAACGGGCGTGGCATGGAGCGCCTCCTAGACCTCTGCTTGGACGGGGGTGTAGACGGCCGAGACGGGGGTGTACACGGCGTTCTTCCGGGCGCTCTCCTCCACCGCGGCGAGCACCCGCTGCACCTGGAGTCCGTCCGCGAACGACGGGGCCGGATCGGCTCCCGTCGCAATCGCCTCGATCAGATCGCGTGCCTGGTGGGTGAAGCTGTGCTCGTAGCCGAGCCCGTGGCCCGGCGGCCACCACGCCTCCAGATACGGATGGTCCGCCTCGGTGACGAGGATGCGCCGGAAGCCGGACGACGCGGCGGGCTCGGTGTGGTCGTGGAAGGACAGCTCGTTGAGCCGCTCCAGATCGAAGGCGATCGATCCCAGTTCGCCGTTGATCTCGAACCGCAGCGCGTTCTTGCGGCCCGACGCCATCCGGGTGGCCTCGAAGGAGGCGAGCGCCCCCGACGGGAGCCGGCCGTTGAACAGCGCCGCGTCGTCGACGGTGACCGCGCCCCGGTCGGCGCCCGCGGAGCCGGAGAGCCCGGCGGACGCGCCCGCGAGCAGCGGGCGCTCCCGTACGAACGTCTCCGACAGGGCGGAGACTCCGACCAGGCGCTCGCCCGCCAGGTGCTGGGCGAGGTCGACGATGTGCGCACCCAGATCCCCGAGCGCTCCCGAGCCCGCGTGCTCCCGCTGGAGCCGCCAGGTCAGGGGGAACTTCGGGTCCACCAGCCAGTCCTGGAGGTAGATGAACCGCAGATGGCGCAGGGTGCCGAGCCGCCCCTCGGCGATCAGCCTGCGGGCGTACGCGATGGCCGGAACCCGCCGGTAGTTGAAGCCGACCATCGCCAGCTGCCCGCGTTCCCGGGCGCGTTCGGCCGCCGCCGTCATCGCCTCGGCCTCGGCGACCGTATTGGCCAGCGGCTTCTCGCAGAGCACGTGCTTGCCCGCCTCCAGCGCGGCGACCGCGATCTCCGCATGGGAGTCACCCGGTGTGCAGATGTCGACCAGCTGCACGTCGTCCCGGGCTATGAGGGCGCGCCAGTCGGTCTCCGCCGCCGCCCAGCCGTGTTTGTCGGCCGCGGCGCGCACGGCTGACGAATCACGCCCGGCGATCGCGGCGAGGACCGGCTTCATCGGCAGGTCGAAGACACGGCTCACATTGCGCCACCCCTGGGAATGGGCGGCTCCCATGAACGCGTATCCGACCATGCCGACGCCGAGTGTCGGCGGAGCGGCCTCACTGTCCCTCTGTTCCATACGGATTCCTCCTCGTCGGTCTGCGCGGTGGGGGCGGGCGGCCCGGTCAGATGAACCCGGTGGGCAGGTACTGGTCGACGTTGTCCTTGGTGACGACGGCGGAGTACAGGGTGATCGAGTTCGGGATCTCCAGCTCCGCCAGGCCGCTGATGCCCTTGCCCTGGGCCACGGCGCGGGCGACGTCGATGGCGGACGCGGCCATCGTCGGCGGGTAGAGCACGGTCGCCTTGAGCACGCTGTTGTCGGCCTTGATGGCGTCCATCGCGGACTTGGCGCCGGCGCCGCCGACCATCAGGAAGTCCTTGCGGCCTGCCTGGGCGATGGCGCGGAGCGCACCCACGCCCTGGTCGTCGTCGTGGTTCCACAGCGCGTCGAACTGGCTCTGCGCCTGGAGGAGCTGGGCCATCTTCGCCTGGCCGGACTCCACGGTGAAGTCGGCGGCCTGGCGGGCGACCTTCTTGATGTTGGGGTAGTTCTTCAGGGCGTCGTCGAAGCCCTGGGTGCGCTGCTTGGTGAGTTCGAGGTTGTCGAGCCCGGCCAGCTCGATGACCTTGGCGTTCGGCTTGTCCTTGAGCTGCTGGCCGATGTAGTTGCCGGCGTTGAGACCCATGCCGTAGTTGTCGCCGCCGACGTAGCAGCGGTACGCCTGGGGGGAGGCGAAGATCCGGTCGAGGTTGATGACCGGGATGCCCGCCCTCATCGCCTGGAGGCCGACCTGGGTGAGGGCCTTGCCGTCGGCGGGGAGGATGACGAGGACGTCGACCTTCTTGTTGATCAGGGTCTGGACCTGACCGATCTGCGCGGCCGTGTCGTTGGAGCCCTCGGTGGTCTCCAGGGTGACGTCGGAGTACTTCTTCGCCCGCGACTTGGCGTTGTCGTTGATGGCGTTGAGCCAGCCGTGGTCGGCCTGCGGTCCGGCGAAGCCGATGGTGACGGCCTTGCCGGGGGCTTCGGAGGCAACCGGGGCGTTGTTGGTCGCCGACTCCTTCTTCTTCGGCTCATTGCTGGTGCAGGCGGTGAGCAGGGCGCCGGCGGAGACCGCGGCGGTGCCGAAGAGCAGTCCTCTACGGCTCGGCGATGACTTTTCTGCCATGGCGAGATGAACCCTTCAACTGGGCGGGGCGTGGGAGAGAGGGATGTCGAGGGTGGATACGGGTGTCGAGGGCGGACGAGGGTGGGTGAGGGGCTGTTGTCGGAGGTGACACCGGGGGCGGTGTCGTGTGTCGTGTGTCGGTCGCCGGGTCTGTCGGCGAGAGCCGGTGGTCCGTCGCCTGCGCGGTGTCGGGGTGTTGGCCGAACGCGGCGACAGGGTGTTCGCCGGACGGGGCGTCAGGGTGTTCGTCGGGCGCGGCGTGTGGGTGACGGAGCGGCGGGTCCCGCCGGGTCAGGCACCGCCGCTGTTCCGCAGGGTGCGGTGCTGCACCAGGACCGCGGCGACGATGATCGCGCCCTTGGCGATCTGCTGGACCGCGCTCTCCAGGTTGTTGAGGGCGAAGATGTTGGTGATCGTGGTGAAGATCAGGACACCGAGCACGGAGCCGACGATCGTGCCGCGGCCACCGCTGAGGAGGGTGCCGCCGATGATCGCCGCGGCGATGGCGTCGAGTTCGTAGAGATTGCCGTTGGTGTTCTGGCCGGAGCCGGCGAGCACGATCAGCATGAAGGCGGCGATGCCGCAGCACAGTCCGGAGAGGAGATACAGATAGAGGCGCTGCCTCTTGACGTCGATTCCGGCGAGCCTGGCCGCTTCCGCGTTGCCGCCCACGGCGAAGGTGCGCCGTCCGAAGGTCGTACGGTTCAGCACCAGCCAGCCGACGGCGACGACGGCCGCGAAGACGAGGACCAGCGGCGGAATGCCCAGGATGTAGGCGTCCTTGACACCGAGGTCGAGCACCGACTCCACGGTGACGATCTGTGTCTTGCCGTCCGTGATCTGGAGGGCGAGCCCACGGGCGGACGCGAGCATCGCGATCGTCGCGATGAACGGCACCATACCGCCGTACGCGATCAGCAGTCCGTTCACCAGTCCGCAGGCAAGGCCCACGATGATCGCGGTGAAGAGGATGCCCGCGAAACCGTACTCCTGGGTGGCGAGGGTGGTCGCCCAGACCGAGGCCAGGGCCACCATCGCGCCGACCGAGAGATCGATGCCGCCGCTGGTGATGACGAACGTCATGCCGACGGTGACGACGCCGATGATGGACGCCTGGGTGAGGACGAGCTGGAGATTGCTCGTGGCGAGGAATTCGTCGGGCTTGGTGATCCCTCCGACCACGATCAGGGCGGCGAGGACGCCGAGGAGCGACAGATTGCGGACATCGAGGCGCAGGCCGAGCGGTCGACGCGAACCCCCGTTGTCCGGCTGCGGCTTCACAAGGGGTGTCGGCGCGTCCTGCTGCGCCGGAGTGGCTGGCTGCGTCATGCCGTCGGGTTCCCTTCCATGACAAGGTCGAGTACGCGGTGCTCGTCGAGGTCGCGGGCGTCGGACGTGTGGACGACGCTGCCCTCGCGCAGTACCAGCACACGGTCGGCGAGGCCCAGGACTTCCGGCACTTCGCTGGATACGAGTAGTACGGCCAGGCCCTCGTCGGCCAGCCTGCGGATCACCGCATAGAGTTCGGCCCGCGCTCCGACGTCGACCCCTCGGGTCGGCTCGTCGAGGAGCAGCACCTTGCAGCCCCGCAGCAGCCAGCGGGCCAGTACGGCCTTCTGCTGGTTGCCGCCGGACAGGGTGCGGATGACCGCGTCGGGGTTGTCGGGCCGCAGGGACAGTTCCCTGGTCGCCTTCTGGGCGGCGGCGCGCTCGGCGCGGCGGTCGATCCAGCCGGCGCGGGAGAAGCGGGAGAGGGTGGAGATCGAGACGTTGCGGGTGACGGACTCGATCAGCAGCAGGCCCTGGGCCTTGCGCTCCTCGGGTGCGAGCCCGATCCCGGCGTTCACCGCGGAGCGGACGCTTCCGGGCCGCAGGGCCTCGCCGTCGACGAGAACGCGTCCTCGGGTGGGCTTGCGGGCTCCGTAGATCGTCTCCAGGATCTCGGACCGGCCGGAGCCGACGAGCCCGGCGAGGCCGACGATCTCCCCCGGATAGAGCTCCAGGTCCACGGGCTCGAACTCGCCTGTCCTGGTGAGCCCTTCGACCTTCAGCACCGGCTCCTTGGCCCGCGTGTTCGTGGCGACGGGGCGCTCGGGGAAGATGTACTCGACGTTCCGTCCGGTCATCAGGGAGACGACGTCTTTGGTGGGCGTGGACTCGGCGGGCAGGCCCACGGCGACGGCCCGGCCGTCCTTGAGGACGGTGACCCGGTCGCCGATCCGGCGGATCTCTTCGAGCCGGTGGGAGATGTAGACGACGGCGACCCCGTCGGAGGTGAGGTCGGCGACGATACGGAACAGATTGTCGACCTCGTCGGGGTCGAGGGCGGCGGAGGGCTCGTCCATCACGATCAGCCGCACCTCGTGGGAGAGCGCGCGGGCCATGGAGACGATCTGCTGGTGCGCGGCGGAGAGTTCGCCGACGAGCCGGGCCGGATCGATCTCGGGGTGGCCGAGTCGTTTGAGCAGCCGAGTGGTGGCCGATCGGGCCTCGGCGCCCTTGATGACGAAGCCGGCGGTGGTCGGCTCATGGCCGAGGTAGACGTTCTCGGCCACCGACAGCCCTTCCACCAGGTCGAGTTCCTGGTAGATGGTGGCGATACCGAGCCGCATCGCGGCGATGGGCGACTTGAGCGAGACCGGTTCGCCTCGCCAGGTGATGGTGCCGCCGTCGGGCTGATGGGCTCCGGCGAGCACCTTGATCAGGGTGGACTTGCCCGCGCCGTTCTGCCCGAGGAGACAGTGCACTTCACCGGCCGCCACCTCCAGGTCCACGCCGTCGAGCGCGCGGACACCGGGGAACGACTTGGTGATCCCGGACATGGTGAGCAAGGGTGGTTCTGGTGCCATGACAAATCCCCTCGGCGGGTACGGCCGTTGAGCGTGTCCCGTGGGTACGCAGTGCTGTACGGCGTCTGTTACGTGTGGGGGGGCACTCGTTGAGGCATGGGTGAGGGCGCTCGCGGTGAGTGCGGGGGCGTGCGCGTGGTGGCACGTGTTACCCACTGCACTGAGCAGCCACATGACTACTTAAAGTGACGATCGATGGGTGCGGTGATGGTCGTGCGGGTCGGGTCGGGGGTGGTGTCGAGGTGGTGCGGGGCGCTGCTCGGTGTGCGGGCGGTTCGGTGGATCCCGGTACTGCGGGTGGAGCCGGTGGTGCGGCGGTACTGGTGGTTTCGCTTCTGCTGGCGGTTCGGTACTGCCAGTGGTTCGGCTGTCCTGCGGTGTCCGTCCGTGTGGGGCGGTGGTGGGCGTGTGATGCCTTGTTGCCGTAGTGCTGCAGTGCTGTAGTGCGGTAGTGCTGTAGTGCTGTAGTGCTGTAGTGCCGTGAATCTCGTTCGGGTGAAGCGTCGTTACTGTCAAGCGGTGTTCGCGCTGTCGCGCCGACCGGGCGGGCCGGCCTTCTCAGGCCGGGGAGAACAGATGGTCGCTGATGAGCCTCGCCGCGCCGATCACTCCGGCCACCGCGCCCAACTCGCCCAGCACAATGGGCAGGTTCCCGGTGGCCAGTGGCAGTGACTGGCGGTAGACCTGGGTCCGTACGGCCGCCAGCAGGGTGTGACCGAGGCCGGTCACACCGCCGCCGATCACCACGAGACCCGGATTGAAGAAGCTGACGAGTCCCGCGATGACCTGGCCGACACGGTTGCCGCCCTCACGGATGAGTTCGAGGGAGGCGGTGTCACCCGCGGCAGCCGCGGCGGCGACATCCGCGGCCGTCAAGTTCCCGGCCGTCCGCAGCCGTTCGGCCAGTTCGGGTGAACGCCCGCTGCGGGCCGCCTCCTCGGCGTCGCGGGCGAGCGCGGCACCGCTGAAGTGGGCCTCCAGGCAGCCCTTGTTGCCGCAGGCGCAGGCGCGGCCGTACGGATCGACCTGGATATGGCCGATGTCGCCGGCGCTGCCGGTCGTACCGCGGTAGACCTCTCCGCCGACGACGATGCCGCAGCCGATGCCCGTACCGATCTTGACACAGAGGAAGTCGGCCACCGAGCGTGCGACGCCCGCGTGCTGCTCCCCCATCGCCATCAGGTTCACGTCGTTGTCGACCATGACGGGGCAGCCGAGGTCCTGGCTGAGCGCCTCCCGTACGGGGAAGCCGTCCCAGCCGGGCATGATCGGCGGCGCGACCGGGACGCCCTCGGGGAAGCGGACCGGGCCGGGCACTCCGATGCCCGCGCCGTCGAAGCCCTCGGCGAGGCCGGTGGCCTTGAGCTTGGCGGCCATCGACAGCACCTGCTCGAAGATGGCGACCGGACCCTCTCGGACGTCCATCGGGTGGTTGAGGTGCCCGAGCACCTCCAGCTCCGCGTTGGTGACGGCGACGTCTATCGACGTCGCGCCGATGTCCACGCCGAGGAAGCGCAGTTCGGGCGCGAGCCGGATGTTGTGCGAGCGCCGCCCGCCGCGTGAGGCGGCGAGCCCGTCCGCGACGACCAGACCGGTCTCCAGCAGCCGGTCGACCTCGACGGCCAGCTTGGACCGCGAGAGATCCACCAGATCGCCGAGCTGGGCGCGGGAATTGGGGCCCCCGTCGCGCAGCAGCCTCAGCAGCCGCGCCTGGTGCGCGTTAGCGGGTCGAGCGGTCATGCGTCTCAATGCCCCTCCCCTCCCCTGGCCATCGGCATGGGGACCCATACGGCCCTGACTGATCAGGCTTTCGAGGGGAACGTAGCAGCGCTTGCAGTAACTGGGAAGGACTTGAGCAGAGATTGCGCCCAACTTTTTCCACACTCGGGACAAAGCCGGGTCGTTGCGAGGACGATCAAGAGGGAAGCCAGGTCACGCGGAGGGAAGCCCTTCATGAGCCGGCGGACCGCAGCAGTGCCTCCAGCCGGTCGAGGAAGATCAGCTGCGCGGCCACCAGCCTCACCCGCGCCGCGGGCACACCGGTCCACTCGGCACGGTCGATCTCCGGGAACTCCTGGATCCGGCCGGAACGCGGCGGCCACTCCATGCGGAAGACGCCGGGCGCCATGAGGCCGATGTCGAGATCGCCCTCCAGCGCCCAGAGAGTGACGATCTTGCCGCTGGACTGACGGTTCTCGCCGAGCGGCAGCCACTCGCCGTCGGGCGGCGCTAGGCCGAGTTCCTCCTGGAACTCCCGCCGCGCCGCCGCCATCGGTTCCTCCTGCGGGGTGTACTCCCCCTTCGGCACCGACCAGGCCCGCTCGTCCTTGGCCGCCCACAGCGGCCCTCCCATATGACCGATGAGGATTTCGGTCCCGGCACCCCGACCACGGAACAGGAGCAGTCCCGCGCTGCGCTTCGCCACCATGGCGCTCAGTCTGCCCGGACCGGGCAGGGACAGGGGCGAGAACCGCTCGGACCCGGCGAACGATCCGTGCGGACGGCCGCCCCGACCGCATGGGCAGCCCGTGTGCGGACCGCCCAGGCGCAAGGGACGGCTCAGGACAGTGGACGGCTCAGGGGCAGCGGACGATCTGTCCCCCGTACGAGAGGTTCCCGCCGAAGCCGAAGAGCAGCACCGGGTCGCCCGACTTGATCTCCCCGCGCTCGACCAGTTTGGCGAACGCCATCGGGATCGACGCCGCCGAGGTGTTGCCGGAGTCGACCACATCGCGGGCGATCACGGCGTTGACCGCGCCGATCTTCTGGGCGATGGGCTCGATGATCCGCAGATTCGCCTGGTGCAGCACGACCGCGGCCAGGTCCTCCGGACGCACTCCCGCGCGCTCGCAGACCTGTCGGGCGATGGGCGGGAGCTGGGTGGTGGCCCAGCGGTAGACGGACTGGCCCTCCTGGGCGAAACGCGGCGGGGTGCCCTCGATCCGTACCGCGTGCCCCATCTCGGGCAACGACCCCCACAGGACCGGACCGATGCCCGGCTCCTCGCCGTCGGGCACCGCCTCGACGACGGCCGCGCCCGCGCCGTCGCCGAGGAGCACGCAGGTCGAGCGGTCGCTCCAGTCGGCGATGGCGGTCATCTTGTCCGCGCCGATCACCAGAGCCCGGCTCGAGGAACCGGCCCGTACGGAGTGGTCGGCGATGGCGAGGGCGTGGGTGAACCCGGCGCAGACCACATTGACGTCCATCACCGCCGGTGAGCCCATATTGAGCCGGGCCGCGACCCGGGCCGCGGTGTTCGGGGAACGGTCGATCGCGGTGGAGGTGGCCACCAGGACGAGATCGATGTCCCGAGGCGTAAGGCCCGCCGCGGCGAGGGCCTTGGCGGCGGCGTGCGCGGCCAGCTCGTCGACCGGCTCGTCGTCGGACGCCTGATGACGGGTGCGGATGCCGACACGGGTACGAATCCACTCGTCGCTGGTGTCGACGAGGGCCGCGAGGTCCTCATTGGTGAGCACCGATGCGGGCTGATAGTGCCCCAGTGCGGCAATACACGAACCGGTCATGTGTGGGGTCCCCTCCTGCAGGCGGTCGAAAATCCCAGTCTTGGCCGCTACCAACTGGTACGACGGCAGGTGATCCGACAGGTTCGGACCCTGTTTTCTGTAGCTTCCCGAAGGATTGCAACTGATTTTCGGTGCTCCTCGCCCGAATCCCAGGGGAAGACGGCCGCCGTCGGACCGAAAACCACGGTGCAGGACAATGACACGGAACACGGCCACCGACACCGACACCGACACCGACACCGACACCGACGGGGTCATACACAGAATCGGAACCGAACGCCATGGGACGGGTCACCGAACGCCGCCGAGTCATCCGCATCCGGGACGGCGCGGTCTCGACGCGCCCGGACACCCTGGTGGCGGAGGAGCCCCTGGAGATCCGGCTCAACGGCAAACCGCTCGCCATCACCATGCGCACCCCCGGTGACGACTTCGCACTCGCGACGGGTTTCCTCGTCAGCGAGGGAGTGATCGGCGCGGCGGACGAGGTTCAGACCATCGCGTACTGCGCCGGGGCGACCGCTGAGGGCGTCAACACCTACAACGTGGTGGATGTGCGGCTCGCGCCGGGCGTCCCGATCCCCGACGTCTCCCTGGAGCGGAACGTCTACACCACCTCCTCCTGCGGTCTGTGCGGCAAGGCCAGCCTGGACGCCGTACGGACGACCACGCGCTTCCCTATCGCGGACACTCCCCCGGTACGCGTCGAACCCGCGCTGCTCTCGACACTGCCCGACCGGCTGCGCGAGGGGCAGCGCGTCTTCGACCGGACCGGGGGTCTGCACGCCGCCGCCCTCTTCTCCGAGACGGGTGAGCTGCTGGACATCCGCGAGGACGTGGGCCGGCACAACGCGGTGGACAAGCTCATCGGCCGGGCCCTGCGCAACGGCGGGCTGCCGCTGTCGAGAGCGATCCTGCTGGTCTCGGGGCGCGCGTCGTTCGAACTGGCGCAGAAGGCGGTGATGGCCGGGCTGCCGGTGCTCGCCGCGGTCTCCGCGCCGTCGTCGCTCGCGGTCGATCTGGCCGCCGAGACCGGCCTGACGTTGATCGGCTTTCTCCGCGGCCCCCATATGAATGTGTACGCGGGTGAGCAGCGCATCGCCCTGAGCACGGTGATCTGACGGGCGGAGGCCCGACGGACAGAGACGTGACGGGCGGATGCCTGACAGGCGGAGGTCCGACGGGCAGCGGGCTGACCGGCGGAGTGCCGGCGGGCAGAGGTCCGACGGTCGGCGCTCCGCCGCGAGCGCGGAATCCGAGCACGGAACGGGCGGGACCGGACGGCACCGGACGGACCGGGCCGGGACCTGGCGGGGGTCGGCCGGAACCTGCCGGGGTCGCCGCGGCGGACCGGCCGGGCCTCGCCCCGCCGCGCCTCGCCCCGCCGGTGCCCGCCCGATCGTCACTCATCCGATCGCCGCCCGCCCAGTGCTCGGGATTCCCCCGGCCGACGGCCGGGGGCGCGGCCGGATCAGGCGTTCATGAAGTGCCTGGGCGACAGGGCGCGCTCGACGATGCGTATATCGCCGAGCCAGCCGTGGAGCAGTTGATCGAGGACCCCGGCGTACTCGTATCCACCCACCAGCCAGGGCGCTCCGATGGTGGTGAGCCCGGTGGTCCGGGTGGCGGGGTTGCGGGCCACGGGGCAGCCTTCGACGTACAGCGTGGTGTGACGGGTGTCGTTCACGACCGCTATGTGCCACCAGGTGGAGCGCTCCAGTTCATGGCTCCAGCTGGTGATGGTGCCGGGCTGGTTCAGCGGGGTGTACGCCCACTGGATCGCCGCGCCGTCGGACAGGGAGAGGGTGGCCACCATCTCGTCCAGGTCGCCCTCGGTCTTGCCGGCGGCCTTCAGGGTGCCCCGGCGGCAGACCATCGCCGACCAGGCGTGGCGGCTCGACTGCCAGTCGTCGGGGAGCTTGACGAAGGTCTCGATGGTGTACCCCGAGCGGAAGGTCTTGCCGTTGAGCGGGGCCTTGTCCTCCGTACGGAGATATGCGCCGCGCAGTGGGGGCTTGCCGCCGTCGAAGTACAGACTGCCGTGGCCCGGCTGGTCGGGGTGGTGGCTGTCGGACCAGCGCAGCGCGTCGGCGGGGCTGCCGGGGACGGCTTCACGGATCAGATCGTTGCCCTGACCGGAGAGGTCCTTGACGCGCAGACCGGGGTCGGCAGCGGTGCCATCGGGCCGGCCGCCGTCGAAGCGCCAGTAGGCGACGGTGCCGGGCACCAGCAGTCCGGCGGCGGGCCGGGCGGGGCGGGCGGGGACGGGCGCGAATCCGGCGAAGCGCTTCTCGAAGTCGATGGGGACGGAGAAGCTGTCCTGCGGCCCGGTCATCTCGATCTCACGGCGCTCCAGCTCATTGAGATCGTCCCAGTCGCGCCCGAGGAGCCATGGGGAGACCGTCTCCACGTCGATGGTGTCGCGGGCGAGGTCGAAGCGGTAGAGGCGGATCATCGCGCTGCCGCCGTAGTAGCGGTTCTGGTAGTTGGCGATGTGGAGATGGACGTCGCGGCCGGCCTTGTTCTCGCGTGTGGTGCGGGCTGCGGGCCAGTAGTGGCCGTTGAGAGTGAGGAAGATCTGGTCGTGGTCGGCGATCAGTTCCTCCCACAGGCGCTTGCCGTGTGAGGAGAACTGGGCCTCGTCCCCGGACGAGTTGGCGTACACCAGGTCGTGGGTGGTGAGGATGACCGCTGCGGTGGGGTGCTGGGCGAGGACCTTCTTCGCCCATGCGAAGGCGGCGGGCGAGGGACGCCAGTCGAGGGCGAGGACCAGCCACTCGCGGCCGGCGGCGCGGAAGCGGTGGTAGGTGTTGTACCCGTCGGGGGTGGCTCCGCCGAAGGTGGGCAGTCCGCGCAGCCGCTTCGGCCCGAACGCGTCGAGGTACGGGGTGCGACCGCGCTGGTCGTCGGTCCTCGAATCGACGTCGTGGTTTCCGGCGACGACGCTGTAGCCGACGCGGCGGCGGTCGAGGATCTCGAACGCCTCGCTCAGCGGAGCGAATTCCTCCTTCTGCCCGTGCTCGGTGAGATCGCCGAGGTGGGAGAGGAAGACGATGTTCTCGTCCCGGCCGCGGTCCAGGATGTAGCGCAGGGACGCCTTGACGGGCTCGTCCTGAATGCTCTCGCCGTCGAACAGATACTGGGTGTCCGGCATGACGACGACGGTGAACCGGGGGTTGTCGGCGTCGGGGCGCCAACGGCCGCCGCCGTCACCGGATTCGCCGCGCTGCTGGGTGGCGGCTGCCGCGGTCGTGATCCCGGTGGCGCTGAGCCCCGCGGCGGCGCCGGTGAGCCCGGCGGCGCGCAGGAACGTACGACGGGCGGCGGCACCGGGGAGAGGGCCGTCGGGCTGGTGAAGGGGACTGCACATGGACTTCTCCGCGGACTCTGTCGGGGTGATCGGCTGTCAGGAAATCGGTGATCTCGCTCGGATCGGGGCCGTGGTGGTGACCGCCCGGCGAAGGCTGTGTGAACATGCGTTCCATGTCACCAGGTCGCGCCGGACCACGGCCGGGAGTTGTCCACAGCCCCCCGCGATGGTGCGCTTGTACGACTGGACCCGCCCGGTTCGCCGCACTGCGAGTAGGTGCGGCTGAGCCTGCCGAGTGCGCGTTCCCGCAGGTGCGTTGCCTCCGGACCGTCGCCCCTCGATCGCCGAACGGGCTCTGTCGGAAGGGAGTCGCCGCTCCGCCCTGGACCTCGCCCCGTACGCCGCGCCCACCGGACGCCGCGTGGCCGAACCCGACGGACCCCCTCGAACGCCGATGCGCGAGGGGGCGACTTGGCCGTGGTGGAGCCGACTGCGAGAGGGTGCCGTCATGGAGGACACCGTGATCCGTCGGGCCGAGATCACCGACGCGCGCGTACTGGCGGTTCTGCGCCGGCGCTTCAAACAGGAGGAGGAAGAGGGAGAGACAGCAGCAGCAGAAGCAGCAGAGCCTTCACTGAATCAGGACGACGATGAGGACGGCTTCGTCACGGAGTGCGAGCAGTGGCTCAGGACCCGGCTGGCCGGGCCGTGGCGGGTCTGGCTCGCGGAAGCGGACGGCCGGCCCTGCGGACATGTGTTCCTCTGCCTGGTGGAGAAGGTACCCAGCCCCTTTCCGGGCCCCGACGCTCTCGGCTATGTGACGAACTTCTACGTCCCCCCGGAGCGGCGGAACCAGGGCGTCGGCAGAGCCCTCCTGGACGAGGCCACCCGCTACGCGCGCGTCCGAGGTCTGGACACCCTGATCGTCTGGCCTTCGGACCGCAGCGCACCCCTGTATCGGCGCTGCGGCTTCGGCCCGTCCGGGGAACTGCTCGAACGGCCCGTGACGCCCGGCTGACACCCCGCCCCGGCGGCGGCTCGGGACGGGCGCGCGGGTACGCCCGGAAGGCGTAGGACGGGAAGGCGCTGCCCGGAAGGCGTACGCCGGGAAGGCTCCGCCGAGGCCGCCCGGCGCTCGGGCCCGCCCCACCCCGCCCCCTACTCCTGGCGGGGTCGCCCGGTGTCAGCCTCGCGCGGAGACCGCGCCGGGCTCGTCGGACAGGGGACCGGGTGTCGCGGCGGGAAGCCGCTCAGGGGCCGAGTCCCCCGCCGGGCCGGACCCCGCACCTCGGTGGGCTCCGGGCTCAGGGCCGGATTCCCGTCCGGGGACGGCGTCGGGGTCGGACTCCGGATCGTCGGTGGCATCGCGCGACCGGCGCTTCGCGATAACCGCGCCGACCATCAGCTGGAGCTGGTGGAAGAGCATCAGCGGCAGGACCGCCAGGCTCGCCTGCGCGCCGAAGAGGACGGTCGCCATGGGGAGGCCCGCCGCCAGGCTCTTCTTGGAGCCCGCGAACTGGATCGCGATCCGGTCGGCCCGGCCGAAGCCGAGGCGTTTCGCGCCGTACCAGGTCAGGGTGAGCATGACCGCCAGGAGGACCGCCTCGACCACGAGCAGCGCGCCCAGGCGGAGCGGGGTGATCCGGTTCCAGACGCCCGCGTTCATTCCCGAGCTGAAGGCGGTGTAGACGACGAGGAGGATCGAGCCCCGGTCCACGAATCCGAGCACCTTCTTGTGGCGGGTCAGGAAGCCGCCGACCCAGCGTTGCAGCAGCTGGCCCGCCACGAACGGGACGAGCAGTTGCAGCACGATCCGCAGCAGCGAGTCCGCCGAGAAGCCACCCGCCTGGCCGCCTATCAGCAGCGCCGCGAGGAGGGGTGTGACGACAATGCCGGCGATGCTGGAGAAGGAGCCCGCACAGATCGCCGCAGGAACGTTTCCTCGAGCCATGGACGTGAAGGCGATCGACGACTGGATCGTCGACGGCACCAGGCACAGGAAGAGCAGCCCGCTGTACAGCTCAGGGGTCAGTACAGCGGGCTCCAGGATTCTCGCGGCGAGGCCCAGCAGGGGAAAGACCACGAAGGTGGCCGCGAGCACCGTCGTATGGAGCCGCCAGTGCCGCAGCCCGTCGAGCGCCTCGCGCGTCGAGAGCCGTGCGCCGTAGAGGAAGAAGAGCAGCGCCACCGCACCCGTGGCCGCGCCGCCCGCCACATCGGCGGCGCGGCCGGAGGCCGGGAAGAGGGCTGCCAGGGCGACCGTGCCCAGCAGGGCGACGATGTACGGATCGACCGGCAGCCAGGACGGCAGACGGGGCAGACGGCGGCTCATGTACTCCCTCTCGGCTCCCGGCCGAAGGTCACGTGGCCGGCTGGCGGGACAGCAGCCCCGGACGGCCCGGTTCGGTCCCGGATCACTCCATGGTGAGGCCCGGAAGGCCGATCGGGAATCCCGTACACCGCTCTCACTGTCATCACGCCTTTCGATAACATGGAGAAATGTACGATCCCGCACAGCTGCGGACCTTCCTCGCGGTCGCGCAGACGCTCAGTTTCACCCAGGCCGCCCGCCGGCTCGGGGTGCGCCAGTCGACGGTGAGCCAGCATGTACGGCGGCTCGAGGAGGCCACCGGGCGTCAGCTGTTCACGCGGGACACCCACAGCGTGGACCTCACCGAGGACGGCGAGGCGATGCTCGGCTTCGCCCGGACGATCCTCCAGGCCCATGAACGCGCGTCGGCGTTCTTCACGGGCAAGCGGCTGCGCGGGCGGCTCCGGTTCGGGGCGTCGGAGGACTTCGTGCTGACCCGGCTGCCGGAGATCCTGGAGTCCTTCCGCACCGACCACCCCGATGTCGATCTGGAACTCAATGTCGATCTCTCCGGCACACTCCACAAGCAGCTGGAGGCGGGCCGGCTCGACCTCGTGCTCGCCAAGCGGAGGACCGGGGACACCCATGGCGAGCTGATCTGGCAGGACACGCTGATCTGGATCGGCGCACCGCGGCTGCGAGTGGATCCTGAGCGTCCGGTCCCGCTCATCCTCTTTCCGTCGCCCGGCATCACCCGCGCCCGCGCGCTGGAAGTGCTGGAGGCGGAGGGCCGCGCCTGGCGCATCGCCTGTACGAGTACGAGCCTGAACGGTCTCATCGCGGCCGCGCGGGCGGGCCTGGGCGTGATGATCCACGCGCGCGGGCTGATCCCGCCCGGCCTGGTCCCGGTCCCGGCCCGCGCGGGACTGCCCGAACTGGGCGGGGTGGACTTCGTCCTGCTGCACGGCCGCCGCACGGGCGCGGATCGGGGCGCCCAGGAGGCGGCGGAGGCGCTGGCGTCGGCCATCCTCGCGGGCGGCGACCGGCTGCACCGCGATCCGGGACCGCGCCCGGCGTAGCGCATGGGGCACCGCGCCCACCCCCGCCATTGACTCCAAAACAGCCCAGAAATCCCCAGAAATCAATGAACACCAATAAAGCTGCCGTGTCCGCACCGTACAGATTCAGTGGAGATTCCTCCCCGGCCCACTTACCCGCCGGTCAGAAGTCCACCCGCCCCCCTTCCGTGTACGCCCGGACATCTCCGTCTGACCTGTGGTGATGCCATTCGTCCACAGTTCACTCACACGCTCCCGTCCGCGCGGCGCCGTGGGGTAGCGTCGCGGCGCTGTGCGGAGCGCCCCAAGGAGCAGGCCATTGCGCGAGTTCACCGTCCCCCCGCTGGACGCGCCTCCTCTCGTCGGTGGACTGGCCGATGCGGTGTTCGACCATGCCCGGCAGGACCCCGGCCGGCCCGTTCTGAGCCGGAAGGACGACGCCGGCTCCTGGCGGGACGTGACCTCGGCGCAGTTCCGTGACGAAGTGCTCGCGCTGGCCAAGGGACTCATCTCCCAGGGGGTGCGGTTCGGGGACCGGGTGGCGCTCATGTGCCGTACGCGGTACGAGTGGACGGTCTTCGACTTCGCGATCTGGACGGTCGGCGCCCAGTCGGTGCCGGTGTACCCCACCTCATCGGCCGAGCAGGTCTTCTGGATGCTGCACGACGCGGAGGTCTCCGCCTGCATGGTGGAGCACGAGGACCATGCGATGACGATCGGTTCGGTCGTCGACCGGCTGCCGATGCTGAAACGGCTCTGGCAACTGGACGCGGACGCGGTCGAACACCTGGTGCGGGCGGGCGCGGGCATCGACGACGAGGTGGTGCACCGGCACCGGCTCGCCGTGACTCCGGACTCGACGGCGACCGTCGTCTACACCTCGGGAACCACCGGCCGGCCCAAGGGCTGTGTGCTCACCCATGCCAACCTCATGTTCCAGTCGGACACGCTCACCGAGCGCTGGGAGCCGGTCTTCCACGCCGCGTCGGGCGGTGAGCCCTCGACGCTGCTCTTCCTTCCATTGGCGCATGTCTTCGGCCGGATGGTGGAGGTCGCGGCGGTCCGCAGCCGGGTCCGGTTCGCGCATCAGCCCGCGCTGCAGACGAGTGCCCTGCTGCCGGATCTGGCGAGTTTCAGGCCGAGCTTCTTCCTGGCCGTGCCGTACGTCTTCGAGAAGATCTACAGTGCCGCGCGGCGGCAGGCGGAGCGGGACGGGAAGGCCGGTCCGTTCGACAAGGCCGTCGAGGTGGCCGTGCGGTACGCGGAGGCGCTGGAGAACCGGGCCTTCGGTCTCGGTCCGGGGCCGTCGGCCGCGCTGCGGGTGCAGCACCAGTTCTTCGACCGGGCCGTGTACGGGAGGATCCGCGCGGCGATGGGCGGCCGGGTCCGGCACGCGATGTCCGGCGGCTCGGGCATGGACCGGCGGCTCGGTCTCTTCTTCGAGGGCGTGGGCGTCACCGTCTTCGAGGGGTACGGGCTGACCGAGAGCAGCGGGGCGGCCACGGCCAATCCCCCGGAGCGGACGAAGTACGGCACGGTCGGCCATCCGGTCCCCGGGACCTCGGTCCGTATCGCGGAGGACGGCGAGGTGTGGCTGCACGGCCCACAGGTCTTCTCCGGTTATCACTCGGCCCCCGTGTCCACGGACGACGTCCTGCGCGGAGGCTGGCTGGCGACCGGTGATCTCGGGGCGCTCGACGAGGACGGATATCTGACGATCACCGGGCGGAAGAAGGAGATCCTGGTGACCTCGGGCGGCAAGAGCGTCTCGCCGGTGGCCTTGGAGGACCGGGTACGGTCGCATCCGCTGGTGGCGCAGTGCATCGCCGTCGGCAACGACCGCCCGTTCGTCGCGGCCCTGATCACCGTCGACCAGGAGGCCGTGGACCACTGGCTGGAGATGCGGAACCAGCCGCCGCTGCCCCCCGCCGAACTGGTCCGCGACCCGGATCTGGAGATGGAGATCCGGCGCGCGGTGGTCGCGGCCAACACCTTGGTCTCCCAGGCCGAGTCGATCCGTACGTTCCGGATCCTGGCGCACCCCTTCAGCGAGGAACACGGGCTCCTGACGCCGTCGCGGAAGCTCAAGAGGAAGGCGATCGAGAAGGCGTACGCGGCCGAGGTGGAGGCGCTCTACCGCTGATCCCGCGTGTCCGGGCACGGACCTGCGCACCCGAAGGCGCGCCCGGGGAATGCGGCCGCCGGGCTGATCGTTCCCGATGGGGTACCAAGGAGTACGAACACGAGCATCACCCGACGACGTAAGGATCCACCCCTCGTGAGCAAGGTCCCCTCCATCACCCTCAACAACGGCGTCAGGATGCCGCAGCTCGGCTTCGGCGTGTGGCAGGTGCCGGACAGCGAGGCGGCGAAGGCGGTCGCCTCGGCCGTGGAGGCCGGGTACCGGAGTATCGACACCGCGGCCGTGTACGAGAACGAACGGGGCACGGGCCGGGCCGTGGCCGCCTCCGGCGTCCCCCGGGAAGACCTCTTCATCACCACGAAGCTCTGGAACGACGCCCAGGGATACGACAAGACGCTGCGCGCCTTCGACGCCTCGCTGGAGCGGCTCGGTCTCGACTACGTGGATCTGTATCTGATCCACTGGCCGATGCCCTCCAAGGGCAGTTTCGTCGACACCTACCGCGCCTTCGAGACGATCCTGGCCGACGGCCGCGCCAAGGCGATCGGGGTGTCCAACTTCCTCCCGGAGCATCTGGAGCGGCTGATCGCGGAGACCTCGGTGGTCCCGGCGGTCAACCAGATCGAGCTGCACCCTCTGCTCCAGCAGTCCGAGCTGCGCGCGTTCCACGCCGAGCACGGCATCGCGACCGAGGCATGGTCGCCGCTGGGTCAGGGCAAGAGCCTGCTCGACGCCCCGACGGTCATCGCCGTCGCCCGGAAGCACGAGCGCACTCCCGCCCAGGTGGTGCTGCGCTGGCACCTCCAGATGGGCAATGTGGCGATTCCCAAGTCCGTGACGCCGTCCCGGATCCGGGAGAACATCGCGGTGTTCGACTTCGAGCTGGACGCGGACGATCTGGCCGCGTTCGCGGCCCTGGACGAGGGCAAGCGGCTGGGCCCCGACCCGGCGACCTTCGAGAGCGCCTGAACCGTTTGAGCCGTTGAGCCGTTGAGCCGTTGAGCAGACCGAGGCAGACCGGGGGCGGCGCGGCGGGACGACGGCCGCCGCGCCACCCCCGGTTCGCCGCCCCCGTTCGCCGTTCCGGGAATCCGGGGGTGACGCCGACGACCTCGCCCCGTCACCGCGCCGGACGCGCGGTCGCCGACCACTGGCTACTGAAGACTGACCACCGATCCTGCCCGAGCGCCGAACACCGGACGTCCTCGAACACCGGACGTTCCCGGACACCGGACGCCCCGTGGGGCCGGTTGGGGTAATCCCCTCTCTCCTTGCGCGCCTTTTCATCCTATTTAGTGTCGGTATGCATATTTTTGGCGCTCCGGATTCTCCCTTCTGTCCGCACCGTGGAGGCAGCGCGATGGAGCGCATCAAACGAACGACGGTCACCGCAATCACCACTGCCGCCCTGCTGGCCGGGTCCGTGAGCGTGGCCATGGCCGTCGCCGACCCGGCCCCGTCACCGCACACGAAGACCACGACCGCCCGGCAGAACAGCGAGAACGGCACGGACGGCAAGCGCGACAAGCGCGGCCAGGACGACCGGCGGGGGCCCATCACGGCGAGGGCGACGAGCCAGTACGTCCATGCGTGGCAGCAGTTCCGCGTGTACGGAACGGCCAAGGAGCTGCGCCCCGGCACGAAGGTCTCCCTCCAGCAGAAGCAGGGCAAACGCTGGGTGACGCTTCCCGTGTCGATGAAGACCAGCGGCAAATCGACGTACAAGTTGCGCGTCACCCTCGGCCTCAAGGGCCCGAACAACCTCCGGATCGTCGGCGGCGGCCAGGCGTCGGCCCCGTTCACCGTCACCGTGCGCTGACCCGGTTCCCCGCTCGGGAAGAGAGCCCTCGTCGCCGCGTGAGCGGCCGGCGGGGGCTCCCGTACGCCCAAAACCCGCCTCACAGCTCGTCGAACCCGCCCGCGTCCTCACTGTCAGACCCCTCTCCTACGATCAGTCGACAGTGTGGTGACGGATGCCGTGACGACGGACGAAGGAGTACGGGGCGTGAGCGGGACTTTCCCACCGGGCCGTTATCTGGTGCGCAATATCAACAGCGGGCTGCTCCTCGAGGTGTACGGCGGTGTCAAGGGCAGCGGGGCCGTCGTCCAGCAGAACGGGGAGAACGGCACCGCCGCCCAGCAGTGGCAGATCGACCACGTCCCGAACGGCAGCGGGCTCTACCACTTCGTGAGCGTCGCCAGTGGCAAACGGCTCGACGTCGCCGACGCGTCCACCGAGAACGGCGCCCGCGTCCAGCAGTGGCGGCCCAACAACTTCGGCGCTCAGGAGTGGATCATCGAGCGCCATCTGGACGCGCCGGGCACGGTCGCCATCGTCAGCTTCATCAGCGGCCTGTTGCTCGAAGTCGCCGACGGCAGCACGGAGGACGGTGCGCGCGTGCAGCAATGGGAGGACACCGACTCGCCCGGCCAGCAGTGGCGGCTCGAACCCTGCGCCTCGGGGACTCCGCCGGCGTGACACGGCGCTCCAGGTGCCGCCGTGGGCCGGGGCACAAGTCCCACGGCGGAGGCAGCTCCCGCTTCCAGGGGCCCGGAAGAAGCGGGAGCCGGACCGCGCCCGGCGTCAGCGCCGGGCGGTGTGCACCGTACGGGCGCTGAGCAGATACACGTCCGCGCGGTTCAGCAGTCCCTCCGGGTCCTCGGGGTCGAGGAGCCGGTCCAGTACGGCGAGGTCGTCGGCCTCGAGCAGCCCGTCCATGGACTTGCGCTGGTGGGAGAAGGCGGCGAGGGCGTGTTCGCGAACCGCGTCGGGCACGGGCGCGGGGTAGTCGAGCAGGAAGGAGCGCGTGCCGCTCGGGGTGAGGCCCGCCGCGCTCAGCAGTGCCCGCCAGTCCTCCACCTCTTCCTTGGCACCGGGCAGATCGGCCCGCATCGCGGTGAACCACTCCGCGGCGGCCGCGTCCATCCGGATCTCAAGCCCCGGCCGGCCCAGCCCGATGTCGCGCGGCAGATGACGGAGCGGCAGCCCGCCCTCCCGTACCGCGAGCAGCCCTCCGGGCCGCAACAGCCCGGCGAGACCGGCGAGCGCGGCGCCCTGGTCGCCGAGGTGGTGCACCGAGTCCCCCGCCCAGATCAGATCCGCCTCACCCAGTTCCCCGATGTCGCCGGGGAGTTCGGCGTGCTTCGTTCGGACCCGGTCGCCGAGCCCGGCGCGGTCGGCACGGGCGCGGGCCAGCTCCAGCAACTGCGGCGTGGCGTCCACGGCGACCACTTCGGCGTGCGGGAACACCTCGGCGAACAGGGCGGTCAGCACGCCGGGTCCGCTGCCGATGTCCAGGACGCGGCGGACACCCGCCGCGGGGATCAGCTCGCCCAGCCAGGCCGCGGCCTGCCGGTAGAGGGGGCTCTGCAGTTCCGCGCCGCTCTCCAGCAGCCGGCCCATCTGGTCCCAGTCGATGTGGGTGTCGTGGTGATGACTCATGGGGACAGGGTGACCCGCCCATGCGATTTTGGCGAGGAAAGTTGCGATTCCGGCAAAGCGGAATCCGACAGGGCAGAGTCCGACACCGCACCGGTCGGCCGGTAGGCGCGGTACGCCTGCGGACTGATGCCCCGCACCCGTTTGAAGGCCGCGCTCAGCGCGAACGAGCCGCTGTAGCCGACCTTCCGCGCCACCGAATCGACGGTCACGTCCGACTCCCGCAGCAGATCGGCGGCGAGGTCGAGGCGCAGCCGCGTCAGGTACGCCATCGGGGGGTCACCCGCCAGCTCATGGAACCGGCGCGCCAGCTGCGCCCGCGAGACGCCGCACTTGACCGCCAGCGACGCCACCGTCCATGGATGGGCCGGATCGTCCTGCATGAGCCGCAGCGCCTGCCCCACCACCGGATCGCCCATCGCCCGGTACCAGCCCGGAGCACTCGCCTCCGGCCGGGAGAACCATGCCCGCAGCGCCGTCACCAGCACCAGATCCAGAATCCGGTCGAGCATGACGCTCTGGCCCGGATCGTCGCGCCCGATCTCCTCTTCGAGGACCGGCAGCAGCGGACAGGTCCAGCTGTCGGCCGGCAGATGCAGCAGATCGGGCAGCGCGCCCAGCAGCCGCCCGCTGACCTCGCCCTCCATCTGGTACGTCCCGATCTGCATGACCGCCGAACCCTCCGGGTCGTTCCCCCAGCTCCGTACGCCCACGCGCATGGCCTCGTCGAGCGGCTCGCCGCGCAGGGTGTGGCAGGTACCGCCGGGGCCGATCAGCGCCTGCGGCTCCGTCCGCGGACTGTCGGCGGCGGTGTAGGGAGCCGGGCCGCGCGCGATCGCCACATCGCCCGGGCGCAGCAGGACCGGCTCACCGCGGTCGGGGACGATCCATGCCTCGCCTCGGGTCATGCACATCAGCGTGAGCGGAGCACGGTCTTCCACGCGTATCGACCACGGCGACTCCATCACCATCCGCAGCAGAAAGGCGCCTCGGGCACGAGGTCCGTCCAGAAGTCCCGCGAGCGCGTCCATGCCCGCCAGTGTAGACGCACGCGTATGGGATTGCGCCTCTGACGCATGGAGAGTCCAGATGGGGTCGGCAACTCTTGAGGCATGACGAAGAACATGACGGAGAATCCGAAGCGGAAAACAGTGCTGGTGACGGCGGCGACCGGAAAGACGGGCCTGCGGGTGGTCCAGCACCTTACGAAGCTGGGCATCGCGGTACGGGCCGGGTCGCGCGGCGGCGACACGCGGCCGGGCGGGGTCCTCTTCGACTGGGAGGCGCCGGCCACCTGGGCGCCGGCCCTGCGAGGCGCGTCCAGCGCGTATGTGGCGTACTACCCGGATCTGGCCGCGCCGGGCGCGGTCGAGGCGATGCGCGCGTTCGGCCGCGCGGCGGCCGAGGGCGGCGTGCGCCGTCTGGTCCTCCTCTCCGGGCGGGGTGAGCCGGACGCGGAGTCCGCCGAGTCGGCGCTGCGGGAGTCCGATCTGGACACGACCGTCGTCAGGGCCTCCTTCTTCGCGCAGAACTTCTCGGAGGGCCTGATCGCCGAGGGCGTGGCGAGCGGCGAGATCGTCTTTCCCGCGGGTGACTCCGCCGAGCCCTTCATCGACGTGGACGATGTGGCGGACGCGGTGGTCGCGGCGCTGACCGGGGACGGCCACGCGGGCAAGGTGTACGAACTCACCGGCCCCCGGCTGCTCACCCTCGCCGACATCGCCTCCGAGATCAGCCGGGCCGCGGGCCGCGAGGTGCGTTACGTGCCCGTGTCCGGAGCGGAGTACGCGGCGGGGCTGCGGAAGGCGGGCTTCCCGGAGGCGGACGCGGAGTGGGTGGCCGGGCTGTTCACAATGCTGCTCGACGGCCACAACGCGTCGACGACGGACGGTGTGCGCGACCTTCTCGGCCGGGAGCCGAGGGATTTCCGGGACTTCGCACGGGAGACCTGGCCCGCGTAGGCCCCGCGGACGGTGCGCGGGGGCAGCAGGGTGCGGATGGGGTCGCGGCGGAACGGCGCCCCGGCGGGGGATGCTCGCCTCGCCGGAAAGCCCTCCTCTGGGTACTCGCGAGGAACCGCACCGGAGGGGCCGCGTCCGCTCCCGCGAGTGCGCTCCCTGCCGGGCCCCACCCCCGCGCCTCGGACACCGATGGAGCTGGCCCCGGCCCGGCCGGCGCTTGAGGACGGATCCGCGCCTCGCGTCGGGCCCCTGGCAGAACCTCGGCCTCCGGGCGGGCGGGGTGCGTCCGTCGCACACCGCGCAGGCGTGGCCGCGCCCGCCGCGGCTGGCCGGTCGGTGGGGATTCCCGGAGCACACGTGCACGAAGTAAGGTTGCTCGGTTGCGCGGTCGCACCGGGCCTTCGGCCTCAAGTGCTCTCGTACGAGGGGAAGTTGCCGACCCGGTGTCTCTTCGGGGCTGCGGAGGGAGCGGACGGGGTGGGGTGCTGTGTGGGGGTTCCAGGCCGACGGTGCACAGATCCACGGACGCGGGCGGACCAGGGCGCGGGCCGACCGGAGCACGGGCCGACCGGACCGGGGGACAACCGGACCGGGGCGGCCGGGACCCGGGCCGACCGGGGCCGCCCAGGTGGACACGGGGGCGGCCGCCTGGGCTTCCCGCGCCCCGTACCGATGACGACCGACCGGATCCCCGGCGGCGATCCGGGAAGCCCGAGGCCGGTGGGCCGTGAGTGACCTGGGCATGACCCTTCCGGGCGTGCCGCTGTTCGGGGTCCTTCCGCTGAAGCCGCCCGCGCCGCGCCGCAACCGTCAGGACGCGCCGTCGACCCGGCCGGACGATCTCGTACTGATCTCGCTCGCCCTGCGCGACCCGCCCCTCGCCCGCCCGGTGCGCCGCCGTGCCGCCCCGTCCGAGAGCAGCCATCCATGAACGAACCCTTCATAGCTCCCCGCCCCGGTTCCCGGCGAAGGGCCGTGATCGTCGGAGGAGGGTTCGCCGGGATGCTCGCCGCCGCCGCGTGCCGGGCGTTCGCCCATGAGGTGATCGTCCTGGAGCGCGACGTCCTGCCGGACGGGCCGGTTCCGCGCAGGGGGCTCCCGCAGGCACGTCACGCGCACATGCTCTGGTCGGGCGGCGCGGACGCGGTGGAGGCGCTCGTCCCCGGAGTGACGGGCAGCCTGCTGGACGCGGGGGCCCGGCGCGTCCCGCTGCCCACCGGGATGGTGTCGCTGTCCGCGGAGGGCTGGTACCGGCGCTGGCCCGAGTCGCACTACACCATGGCCTGCAGCCGGGATCTGCTGGACTGGACGATCCGCGAACGGGTGCTGCGCGACGAAGGGATCCGGGCGGTCACGGGCACGGAGGCGCTGGGGCTGACCGGCGGCCCGCGACGGGTCGACGGCGTGTGGATACGGCTGCCGGGCGGGACGGAACAGCGCGTCGGGGCCGACCTGGTGGTGGACGCCTCCGGCCGCTCCTCGAACGGGCCCCGATGGCTCGCCAGGCTGGGCGCGGGGCCGGTGCGCGAACGCACGCTGGACGCGGGGGTGACCTACGCGAGTCGTTTCTACCGTGCCCCCGAGGGCTCGGAGCACTGCCCGATCTTCACCGTTCAGGCGGATCCACGGGAGAACCGGCCGGGCCAGGTCGCCACGATCATCCCGATTGAGGACCGGCGGTGGCTGGTGAGTCTGTCGGGCACCCGCGGCGGTCAGCCCACGGACGACGAGCGCGCCTATCTGGACTTCGCCGCAGGCGTACGGCACCCGCTGGTGGGCCGGCTCCTCGCCCACGCGGAGCCGTTGAGCGCGATCGCCGTCACCCGCAGCACCGTCAACCGCAGGCGGTTCTACGAGAGATCCGGGCCCCTGCCCGAGGGGTTCGTCCCCATCGGTGACTCCGTCGCCGCCCTCAATCCCGTGTACGCGCACGGACTCTCGGTCGCCGCGCTCGGCGCTCTGGCGCTGCGGAGGGAACTCAGACAGGCGGGGATGACGGCACCGGGACTCGCGCGACGGGCCAGACGGGCGATCGCGGGACCCGTCAAGGTGGCCTGGGGGCTCGCCACCGGACAGGACGTGTTCTATCCCGGCTCCCGGGGACGGAGCCCCAACGCCGTCGACCGGCTGGTGAACCGCTATGTCAACCGGCTGATGGCGACGTCGACCGGCTCGTACTCCATGGCCAAGGCGCTGACGGACGTGATGACACTCGAATCCGGGTTCGAGCGCCTGGTCCGCCCCGATGTGCTCATCTCCGCCGTACGCGGGCCGCTGCGCCCCCCGTTGCAGGGGCCGCCGCTGACGGCGCGTGAACGCGGCTTCCTCGGGCCCGGCCCTGCCTCCGCCGTCGGTCCCGCAGGACCAGCAGGACCAGCAGGAGGGGACGCGGGCGGGGCCGCCCCCCGCGGTGACGGTCCGGGCGGTACCGACCCAGGCGGTGACGGTCCGGGGGATGAGCGTCCGGGCCGTGACAGTTCGGGTGAAACCGATCCGGTCGGCGAAGATCCGGAGAGTGTCGACAACGATCCGGACGGTAACGATCCGGGCTCCGCGTCCGCGTGCCGTGGCTCATGACCTGGCCAAACATCCGGAAGGTCTGTCCGAAAATCCCGTCACCTTGCCCGAGGCCGCCCCAGTGGACAGAACCCTCGGTACGGTGTGGTCCCGGACCGGGGCCACGGCTCACGCCACCACGGTCCGCGTTCGGCCGTCGAACCGGGGGGAGCGGTGTGTGAGCACCAGGAGCGCCATGCGCGAGCTTCGCGACGATCTGGTGCGGGCAGTCGAAGAGGCCCGGCCGACCGGGCCGCGGGAGGTGTTCGCCGCTCTCTGCGGGCGGCTCTGCGAGCGCCGGGGCAGGCCGGTGGTGCTGCATCTGGTGGAGTTCCCGGCCGAGACGGCCAGCGGGCTCTACCTCGACATGGCCGACCGCGATCTCATCTGCGTCCAGGCGAACACCCACCCGTTCCACCAGCTGGTGATTTTCGGCCATGAGGTCTGGCATATGGTCGCAGGGCACAGCCAGCCCCATCCGGGCGTCCCGCCCGCCACCGGCCGGACGCCGACGGCCCGTCCCGTCCCTGACGCCCGGACCCAAAGCGCCACGGTCCGGGATCTGACCACCACCGTCCAGAACCTGGCAGCGCGCACCGACTTCCGGCAGACCCAGGAGACCGAGGCGGAGACTTTCGGTCTGGAACTCGGCTCCCATCTGCGCACATGGCTGGACGGCACGGCCCTGGCCGAACCCGGCGAGGGCATCGCCCGGCGCATCCACACCTCACTCGGAAACCGCCGCCGGGGCTGACGCATGCGCAACAGCGACTACTACCTCCCCGCGATCACCCTCGGCATCGCCTTCGTCGCCAAACTGCCCGCGCTCCGGCGCGGCTGGCGCGATCCGCTGGTGCGCTCCGTCCACTTCCTGCTGTTCACCGCGGCGATCTGCTTCTTCTTCGCCGCCCCGCCCACCATCACGGCGGTCAACCGGATCACCGGCACCCCCAACTTCTCGGGCCCGCTGGTCTACTGCATCATGTCGGCCTTCAGCTGCGCCTGCGTCGTCCTCATCGTCAACTGGCGGGGCGGCCCGGAAGAACGGATCCGGCGCAGCTCCCTGCGGTGGATGACGGTGTACGGCGCGGCCATCGCCGCCCTGCCCGTCCTGTTCGCGCTGGGGGACGCCCCGGTCGAGCGCCTGCGGGACCTCGACACGTACTACGCGAACACCCCGTACATCCGCGAGATGATCGTGCTCTATCTCCTCGCCCACACCGTCGCGGCCGTGGTGACCACCTCCATGTGTCTGCGGTGGGCGCGGATCGTCGGGCAGTGGCTGCGGGTGGGGCTGATCGTGCTCGTCATCGGCTTCGTCCTCAATCTGGGCTTCGGCGTCGCCAAACTGGCCGCGGTCGGCGCCCGCTGGACCGGCCGCGACTGGGACGGTCTCAGTACGACGGTGGCGCCGCCCCTGGCCGCCGCGGGCGGCATGATCACGACCGTCGGGTTTCTGCTGCCGCTGCTGGGGCCGCAGATCGCGGGGCTGTGGCGCGCCTGGATCACCTATGTCCGGCTCGGCGTGCTGTGGCGCACGCTGCGCCCGGTACGCGGTGACCATGCCCCGCTGCCGCGGATTCCCTGGTGGGCCTCGCCCGAGCTGCGGCTGACGGTCCGCGAGACCGTCATCCACGACGAGTTGCTCAGGCTTCAGCCGTATCTCGACGACCGGGTACGACAGCGCGCTTACGACTCGGCGGTCACCGGATACGCGCCGAGGGAGCACGCGCGGGCCGTGGGCGTCGCCGCCATGGTGGTCGCCGCGGTCGCGGCGCGCCGCGACGGGCGGATCCGGGAAGGCGATGACGAACTGGCCCGTGCCCAGGCCGGGGCGGAAGCGCTCACGGCCGCCCTCACTCCGGGACGGGAGAGGCTGGCACGGCTGTCCGGCGTGTTCCGCTCGCCCCACCTCACGGACGCGGTCCTCACGGACGCGGTCCTCACGGAGGGGAGTCCCGGCCCGGCCGCGCCCGGCCATCGCTCCGGGAGCCCGGCGGCGGCCGGGCCGGGAACCGCTCGACGGTCCACCGCGGCCGG
This sequence comes from Streptomyces sp. NPDC004838, assembly GCF_053600955.1. Taxonomy (NCBI): domain Bacteria; kingdom Bacillati; phylum Actinomycetota; class Actinomycetes; order Kitasatosporales; family Streptomycetaceae; genus Streptomyces; species Streptomyces sp. NPDC004838. The sequence goes on from NZ_JBSGAW010000016.1 coordinate 52,880, forward strand.
AGGCGGACGGCCGGTGACGGAGACTGACGGACCATGAACGGACGGACCATGAACGGATGAACCATGAACGGATGAACCATGACGGACGGGCCATCACGGCCGGGGCCGGGGTCGCTCCCGCATAGTCCGCTCGGGCGAACGGAGGACACCCCGCCCCATTATGTGACTTAGATCACATGAGCCGATCCTGGTTGGCGCGAAATCAGTCGGGGGCAAGCTGCGTCGTAGTGCACACGAGGAGCCGAACCAGCAGCCGCAGAGGAGCACTTCATGTTCCCCACCGTCGAGCAGTCAGTCCCGGCCCATCTCATCAGCGCCGCCCCGCAGACCACCCCGATTCCGGTCTGTTTCACCTACAACGCCGTGGATCCGCTCGCGGTCCATATGGTCTTCCCCGCCTCGGCTTCCCTCAGCGGAACCGGCGCGACCTGGACATTCGCCCGTGCACTGCTGGACTCGGGACTGCGCGCGCCCTCCGGCAGCGGAGATGTGCACCTCTGGCCGTGCGGGGGCGCGCAGACGATGGTGGAGCTGCGGTCTCCCGAGGGAGTAGCGCTGCTGCGGTTCACCACGGCCAGGCTCCGCCACTTCCTGCTCCACTCGTACGCACTGGTCCCGGCGGAACTGGAGTCGCGCGTCATCGACATCGACGGCGGGCTGGCGGCCCTGCTGCGCGAGGCCCACGGCTGACCCCGGCAGACCGCCCGCGGTCCGCCCACCGACCGGGAGAAACGGCCCGGCACGCCCACCACCTGGCGTATTACGGTTTCCTCATGACAACTCTCGCGTCCGGCACCGGTGTGGGTCCTCTGCTGCGCGGCTGGCGAGAGCGCCGCCGGGTGAGCCAACTGGAACTGGCCCTGCGCGCCGACTCGTCGGCCCGCCACATCAGCTTCATCGAGACCGGGCGTTCCCGCCCGAGCGAGGAGATGATCCTGCGCCTCGCGGAGCACCTCGACATCCCCGTAAGGGAACAGAACGCCCTGCTGCTGGCGGGTGGATACGCCCCCCGTTACACCGAGACCCCGTTCGGTGACCCCGCGATGGGGGCCCTGCGGGAGGGGATGCAGCAGTTGCTCCACGGCTACGAGCCCTATCCGGCGGTCGTCGTCGACGGCGCCTACAACGTCGTCGCCGCGAATCTCGGCATGACCCGGATCCTGGACGGCATCGCCCCGCACCTGCTGACACCGCCCCTCAACGCCATGCGGATCACGCTCCACCCCGAGGGGCTGTCGTCCCGGATCCGCAACTTCCGGGAGTGGCGGGGCCATCTGCTCCACCAGATGGATCGCCAGCTCGCCCTGATGCGCTCGGACGCCCTGCGCGAGCTGTACGAAGAGGTCGCCGCCTATCCCCTTCCGGAGACCGGCGACGACCTGGACACCACGGCCGCGGGCGCGGAGGGGCCCTACCCCTTCTTCGCGCTTCCGCTGCGGATCGAGCACGAGGGCACGGTGCTCTCGTTCGTGTCGTCCATCTCGACCTTCAACACCCCGATGGATGTGACGGTCGCCGAGCTGGCCATCGAGACGTTCCTCCCGGCCGACCCGGCGACGGTCGACTACCTCCGCTCCCTCACGACCTAGCCCCTGCCCGCAGCGCGCCCCACTGCACCGCCGCGAAAGCGGCGACGACCATCGCCTGGAGCGGGATCCAGACGGCTCCGGCGGTGGTCGGGTCGAACCAGAGTGCGAGAGAGGCGACGCTGACGACCGTCCACACGACATTGCAGTCGACCACGGTCTTCACGGCGAGCGCCGGCGGCTGGGCGCGGGCGGCGAGCGCGCCGACGGCGCCGCCGTAGAGGATGAGGAAGACGCCCAATCCGATGAGCAGGCCGTCGTCGACCCCGAGCAGCCGGCCGAGCGGTCCGGAGGCGACGGTGTAGGCGACTCCGTTGCCGGCGGTGACGACCGCGTCGACGCCGAGGAAGCGGCGCAGCATCGTCCGGGGCTCGGTGGTGCGGGCGATGCCGGTGAGGAACGTGGCGGACATGCGGATCAGCCTCCAGCGAAGTCTTGCGGCCTGGTCGGGACCCAGAGCCCGGACGGAGTGCGCCGCCCGGGATCCGGTGACGTAAGACTGCCGGGGGAGGCGGGGGCCGGTCGATTACGTCGGAGGTAATGGCGCAGGTCATCGCGGGGGCGGGGCTCGGGCGGCAGTTCGGGGCGTGAGGGGCGCGCGCGGCCACCGGGCGGCGGCCACGGTCCGGCGCGCGGCCACCGCCGAGCGGGTGGGGCGGGCGCGCGGCCACCGCCGTCGGGGATCAGACGGTTCTGTCCTCGGTCGCGGCGATGAGCGCCTCGGGGCCGGGTTCGGGTTCGGGTTCGCGCTCAGGGGCGAGTCCGGGTTTCCGTTCGCCGTCCGTCTCGACGGGGTGTGGCGGCTCGGCGGGCTCGCCGCAACGGGCGGCCTCCGCTCGGAGCATGGCGTTGAGCGCCGCGAAGGGGTCGATGGGCATGGCTGTCGTACCTCGCTGTGTGTGTGGGGGTGTTCGTGGGGGGGGATTCGCTTGCCGACTGCCGGGGCAGACCGATGGGCCTCAGCAGCGCAGCACCACACAGCGGACGCCGAGAGGCGGTGGGGACGGCCGTCCTTCACGGTACGGGGCCGCCGCGACGGCCCTCGGCCCGCTCCCGGAGGCGGGTGCGGCGGGCGTCCGTACCACGTCGCGCCCCCGCCCGGAGGGAGACGCGTTGCCTTCGGTCTCCTCGGACTGCCCCGACACACCGGGGTCGACCGGCGCGGACACGGGCGTCCCGTTCTCGGCGCCGCCCGCCGCCCCGGCCCCTGCGCCCACGGAGATTCCCAGCACTGCCAGCAGCGCCGCCACCACCACCACGCGGACGAGCGGCCACCGCCACGCGGCGGCGCGATCCGCGACGCGGACGGCTCCGGCGGGAGCGACGGTGACGGCCGGTGGCTGATTCATGGGGCGGGACCTCCTGGACATGCGTCCAGTTCCCCGGATTTCACGCCGACACGACAGGGAGGAACGGAAATCCGTCCCACCGGCGGACAAGGGTTACGCCGAATTCCGGACAGGCGTCACTCTCGGCTTTCTGGGGCTCGGTTCTCCCCCGGACTCCGTCCGGGGGACCCCCACGGGGCGCTGGAGCGTGCGCCGCCGGTGGACCTCAGACGGAGTCCAGGCGGTCCGACGCCCGTATCGGCTCCTCCTGTACGAGCGGAACCTGCGGCCCCGCGCACTCCCGCAGCCAGCGCCGGAGCACCCGGTGCACCCGCTCCGCGCCGACGAGTTCCGCGCCGTCGTCCACGGGCCGGGAGAGGGAGGCGGGCGCGAGCAGAAAGGGCTGGGACTGCTCGCCGCCGAGGCCGCCGTGGGAGCCGATCTGCTCCTCGAAGGCGTGGACCCGGCCTGTCTCGGGGTCGTACATCGAGTTGACCATGATGTCGGCGACATGCGGGAAGGAGTCGGTACGGCGCACGGCGTCGGCCGCGCCCTTGCCGAATCCGGCGAGCGGGCCGTCGTCGGACAGTTCGGCGACCGGCACCTCCGAACCGTCCGGGCCGAGCACTACCGAGCCGTGCTCTGCGCTCCGCACGAGCAGGAATCCGATGCCGGGGTGGTTGGCGAGGGTGCTCAGCAGGGCGGGGTGGCGGGCGTCGATCTCCTCCCGGCTCAGACGGCCGGGCGCGTCGGGGAAGGAGATCAGCGCGAGATTGCCCGAGGCGAGCACGATCGGATCGGAACCGGAGCCCGCACCGCCCGGACCGGGCGGTGGACACTCGTCCGCGCCCTCGGCCACCTTGCGGTGCAACGCGTTCCGCAGGGCGACGCCCGCCGCGTCACGCGCCTCCGCGCCGCTTTTGGAACGCCCCGCCCGGCGTGGCACGGGCAGACCGCACCCGGCCCGTACGAGATCCCTGAGAGTAAGCCCGTACGCGCACTCGAAGGTCTCCCCCAGACTCTGTCCGTGGTCGGACAGGAGCGCGATCCGGTAGGAGCGGGGCGCGTGCTCGGCGACCTTCGCGATCAGCGCCAGCGAGCGGTCGAGCCGCTCCAGCACCTGCGCCGCGTCCCGGCTGTGCGGGCCCGAGTGGTGGGCCACCTCGTCATAGGCGACGAGGTCGGCGTAGACCGCGGTGCGTCCGGCGAGCATGTCGCCGATCACGGCGGCGACCACGACATCCCGCTCGACGACCGTCGCGAACGCCCGGATGAAGGGATAGAGCCCGCCGCGCCGGACCCTCGGCGTGTCACCGCGCAGCCGGGCCCGCGTGGACTGCTCGATCTCGCGGGCGACTTCGGCGAAGAAGGACACCGCGGTGCGCACGGCGTTGGCGGGATCGGAGAAGTACGCGAAGTAGCCCGCGCGGGAGCGGTTCGCCCTGCCGCGCCGGGCGGCGACGGAGAGCACCAGTGCCACCTGGTCCGCGCCGCCGCTGAAGAGGTTGCCGCGGCTCGCGCCGTCGAAGCTGAGCAGACCGCCGTCGCCCGTGCGTTCGATCGCGCGGCGCTGCAGTTCGACCGCGCTGGCGGGCCGGTTGCTGACCACGATCCGGCCGGTGTCCTTCTCGTACCAGCGGAAGGCGGGGACGTCGTGGTTGGAGCCGTGCAGGATGCCGAGCTGGCTGGCGCCGGTCTGGCTGGACCAGTCGGTGCGCCAGGGGGTGAGCCGGTGCGTGGTGCCGATCCATCCGGCGACGGTCGGCATCACCCCATCCTTCGCGGCGCGCAGCAGCACCTCGTGTCCGACGCCGTCGAGCTGGAGGAAGACCATTCCGGGGCCGTACCCGCCGCCGCCTCTGTCCCCCTGCCTTCTGCGGCGGCGCGTGGCGAGCCGGGAGAGTCTGCGCCGGTAGGCGTCGTCGTCGCGGACGGCGAGCGCGGTGGAGGTCGCGGAGGCGACGGCGGACATCACGGCGGCCACGACGACCGCCGTCTCGGGGCCGGCGTCACCCCGGCCGTCGGGGATCAGCCGGAGCGCGACCAGCAGCAGCGATCCGTTCAGGAAGAAGACCAGCAGGCCGAGCACCAGCGCCGGCACGAGCAGCAGGGCCCGTACCACCAGCGGCCACACCAGCGCTGTCAGCAGGCCGAACGCCCCCGCGCCCCAGGCGGCGGTCACCGCGGTGCGGGTGATGCTGTCGCCGTCGTCGGACTGGAGCTGGAAGTCCGGCAGCGCGCCTGCGAGCGCCAGCATCGTCAGTGTGGAGACGGCCCACACCACGATCACACGGAGCAGGGCACTGCCCGCCCTGCTCCATCGCGGTCGCCATCGTCTTTCGGTCACGCCGTCCTCTCCCCATTCGCCGCATCAGGTCCTCCAGCCTGGCACAGCGCACGGGATCCGCCGGGGACCCTGTGGACAACCCCGTCAGCAGCCGTCGTATCCGGCCGTCGGCATGGAGAGTCTGCGGTGGACGTCCGCCTTCTTCGCCGCGTCGTAGACGGGCTCGTCGAGGCCCGTCGTGGCAAGGCCCACACCCCGGCGGGCGCACTCGGCGGCGAAGTCCGGCACGGAGGTCACGGCCGCGACGAGAACCCGCTCGTTCGCGGCGACGAAGAGATCGATCTCACCCGAGGTCACATCGGTCCACAGCCCGCGGTCGTCGGGGCGCAGTCCGTGGAAGATCAGCTGCCGGGTGATCACATGCCCTCGCGCGAGCGCCCAGCTCTCGCACAGGGCGTACTGGCCGCGCGTGTCGACGAGGAAGGGGTCCCGGTCGAGCTCTTCGAGGGGGATCAGGCCGGCGATCGCCGCCACTCGTAAGCCGCCCATGGCCCGCCCTCTCTGTTCCGTCCGCTCCGGTCCGCGTCCTCGCGGGACGCTGCCCGACCCTATCCCCGATCGGCGTCCGCGTCCGGACCAATTCCGCACAGCGGACATCACACGGCCTAGGGTCTTACGTTCGGATCAGGCGGGAGCAGGGAGCGGTGTCCGGTGACGTGCGTCGCAAGGCGGAGGAGAGAATCCATGCGGTGGGGGTCCTTCCCGGGCCGCCAGGCCCAGGGTGGGGGTACCTCCCGGGCCGCCAGGCCCAGGGGGAGGTGCCAGGGCACGCGAGCCCGGCGAGATCCGAACAAGAGACCCTAAGCTCGTACGCGGAAGTGTCCACGACCGAGGAGGGGCCGCGTGCCGGTGGAGGTCACCTGGTGGGGTCATGCCACCTGCACCGTCGAGGACTCAGGTGTCCGGGTGCTGACCGATCCGCTCTTCGCGCGGCGGCTGGCGCATCTGCGGCGGCGGCTGGGCGAGGTGCCGCCGCCCGAGGCCGCCGTCGCCGATGCCGTCCTCGTCTCCCATCTACACTCCGACCATCTGCATCTGCCGTCACTGGCCCGGCTCTCCCCCGGCACCCGGCTCATCGTGCCGAGCGGCGCGACCCGCGCGGTGCCGGGACTGGCCCGGCTGGGGCTGCGGGTCACCGAGGTCGCGCCCGGTGACGTGGTGCGGGTCGGCCAGGTGGCGGTACGGGCCGTGAGCGCGCTGCACGACGGGCGGCGGCTGCCGCTCGGCCCGCGCCGCTCCCCCGCGCTCGGCTATGTGATCGACGGCGAGGCCACCACGTACTTCGCCGGTGACACCGGCCTCTTCGACTCGATGGCCGACGAGGTCGGGCCGGTCGATGTCGCCCTGCTGCCGGTCGGCGGCTGGGGGCCGTACCTCGGGCACGGGCATCTGGACGCGAGCCGGGCGGCCCAGGCGTTGACGGCGCTCGCGCCGCGCTCGGCGGTGCCGGTGCACTACGGCACGTTCTGGCCGATCGGGATGGACGGCGTGCGACCGCACGAGTTCTACGCGCCGGGCGACGAGTTCGTACGGAAGGCCGCACGGCTCGCCCCCGGTGTGACGGTGCACCGGCTGGGCCACGGCGAGCGATTCAGTCCGGAGGGCACCCGGTGAGCCCACGGCTGTCCGAAATGTTCGGGGCGCTGTCGGAAACCGTGGGGCGGCTGCCACCGGAGTCCACCCAGCAGGCCGTCGGCTATCCCTCGCTGTTTCTGCTGGTGACGCTGGGCGCGCTGGTCCCGGTGGTGCCCACGGGCGCGGTGGTGAGCACGGCCGCCGTGGTGGCGCTCCATCAGGCGGCTCCGCTGTCGCTGCTCTTCGTGTTCCTGGTGGCGTCGTTCGCCGCCTTCCTCGGGGATGTGGCGCTGTACTGGCTCGGTCAGCGCGGTGTCCGTTCCAAGAACGGCTCCCGCTGGCTGGAGGAGCTGCGCGCACGGGCCGCGCCGGACCGTCTCGCGCAGGCGCAGTCCAAGCTGGAGGACCACGGCGTGACGGTCCTGGTCCTCTCACGGCTGGTCCCGGCGGGGCGCATTCCGGTGATGCTGGCCTGTCTGCTCGCCCGGATGCCGCTGCGCGACTTCGTACGCGGTGACATCCCGGCGTGTCTGGCGTGGGCGGCCACGTATCAGCTCATCGGGATACTGGGCGGTTCCCTCTTCGCCGAGCCGTGGCAGGGGGTGGTGGTCGCGGTGACGCTGACCGTGGTGATCAGCGGCGCTCCGGCGGTGTGGCGCAGGCTGCGCCAGGGGCGTCCGGGTTCGGCGGGCGGCCATGCGTAGCGGGGCTCGGCCATGCGTGGCGGGGCTCGGCCATGCGTAGGCAGCCGTGTGAGCCCGACCGCGCGTAGCCGGGCTCACACGGCCAGCACGCGGGAGGCCCCCACGGCCAGATCCCAGAGCTGTTCGCGCGGCCGGCCGGTGCGCTGCCAGGCGGCCCGCACCCGGCCGAGGGGCTCCAGGACCGGTTCGGCGGAGAGGACGAACGTCGCCCAGTGCATGGGAGCCATGTTCCGCGCGCCGAGGTCGTCGCAGGCCCGCACCGCCTCCTCCGGGTCGGTGTGCACATCGCTGAGCCACCATCTCGGGTCGTACGCCCCGATCGGCAGCAGCGCCAGATCGAGACCGGGATGCCGGAGGCCGATCTCCTTGAACCAGTTGCCGTAACCCGTGTCGCCCGCGAAGTACACCGACTGGCCGATCCCGTCGGTCACCACCCAGCCGCCCCACAGGGAGCGACAGGTGTCGGTCAGCGTGCGCTTGGACCAGTGGTGGGCCGGTACGAAGTCGAAGCGGACGCCGTTCAGCTCGGCCCCCTCCCACCAGTCGAGTTCGGTCACCGTGGTGAACCGGCGACGTCTGAACCAGCGGCCGAGGCCCGCCGGGGCGAAGACCGGGGTGTGGCGGGGCAGCCGTTTGAGGGTGGGGGCGTCCAGATGGTCGAAGTGGTTGTGGCTGATGACGACGGCGTCCACGGCGGGAAGGTCCTCCCAGCGCACGCCGACGGGGGTGATCCGGGCCGGTGTGCCGAAGATCCGGCGTGACCACACCGGATCGGTCAGGACCGTGAGACCGCCCACGCTCAGCACCCAGCTGGCGTGTCCGGCCCAGGTCACGGCGATGGTCGCGGCGTCCACGGCGGGCAGTGGGCCGGGGGCGAACGGCAGCCGGGGAATGTCCCGGAGCCCCTCGAACCCCGGTCGCATCGCGCCTTCGCGGGCGAGGCGCGCCATGGCCCGCAGTCCGGGGAGCGGAGTGGTGAGCCGGTCGGCGAAGGAGCGTGGCCAGTGGCGGAGTTCGCCGAGCGGCCGGGTGACGCCGCTGGTTCTCCCGGCCGTTCCCTCAGCCGTGCTCCCGCCGGAGTGAGCCGCCTCATCCGCCGCCCGTTCCGTCGTACGGTCCGTCATACGGGACTCCGTTCAACGCAGTTCGCCGAAGGCCGTGCCGATCAGGTTCAACGCACCGGCTACGTAGGGTAATTCCAGTGGTTCCGGTGCGGTGAGCGACTCCAGTCGCTGCTGGGAAGTCGCTCCGAGCAGGGGTCCGGCCGCCAGTCGCACCCGCAGTGAGCCCAGTTCGTCGCCGAAGCGGTGCCCGCCGGGGACGGGCGTCCCGAGACGGGCGGTCAGATACTCCTCCAGTTCCATGGAGTCGTTCACTCCGCGTTCGGCGAGAGAGACGCGCAGCGGTCCGAGGTCCGCGTACAGATGGTGTCCCGCCCGTGGCGGCATCGCGAGCGCGCCCGCGCCGAGGACCACACGGTGGAGGGCGGACGCCACGCTGCCGTGCAGGGCCGCCGCCTCCTCGGTGCGGGCGACCACCGGGCCGGGTTCGTCCAGCGCGTGGGCGGCGGCGACGGCGAGCGGCTCGGCGACGATCGCGCCCAGGGCCGTGAGGATGTCCAGCGTCGAGGCGCGCCGGGCGGCCCCCCGCGCCGTCGGCGGGAAGCGGGCGACGGCGACGGGCCACGAGGAGGGCAGGAGCGCCCCGGCGAGCCCGCTGATGACGGTGACGTCCAGGGGCCACATCTCGGAGGGGCTGAGCAGCACGGTCTCGTGCGGCCGGTGGAGTGTGTCCCGCCAGGTCTCGTCGCTGATGATGTGCAGCCCCTCCCCGACGGCGGCTTCGCACGCCTCGCGCACGCTCTCGGGCGGTGCGACCGTGGCGGTGGGGTCGTCGGCGACGGAGAGCAGCAGCAGCCGTGGTTCGCCGCCCTCGCCCCGTACTCTGCGCACGGTCTCCAGCAGGGCGTACGGATCGGGCACGCCGCCGCACTCGGCGGGGGTCGGCACATGGTAGGCGGGGCGGCCGAGCAGCCGGGCCTGCGGTGTCCACCAGGCGGGACAGGGGCGGGGCATCAGCACGTCTCCGCCGTACGCCCCGAGCAGCGCGAACAGCAGGGGCTGCGGTCCGGGGGCGGCGACCACCTGGTCGGCCCGGCTGCGGAGGCCGCGCCGCGACCAGTACCCGCAGGCCGCCTCCCGCAGGACCGGTCCCCCGCCGGGTGGTTCGCCCTCGGCCCGGTGCGACGCGGCGGCGAGCGCTTCGGCGAGTTCGGCGAGCACGGGCAGCCCGCCCTCGGGCGCGGGAGGCCCGTACCGAACGGGCCCGTGTCCTTGGGGGCCGGTCCGCCGCATTACGTTCACCTCCGCCGCTGCCGTCCCCGGCTCTCCTGCCCTTTATACGAAGGTTCGGGCCGCTTCGCGCGTGCGGGTGGGCCGCTGGAGCGGGCGGTCGCGTGGACGGCGGTACGGGCAGGGGCGCGGAGGCGGAGCCACTGGCGGAGGTACCGGATGCGGCGCGGGCGGAGCCACCGGCGGAGATACAGGATGCGGCGCGGGCGGAGCCACCGGCGGAGATACAGGATGCGGCGCGGGCGGAGCCACCGGCGGAGATACGGGATGCGGCGCGGGCGGAGCCACTGGCGGTTGCGCGTCGGCTCTCCCTCGGCTGTGGACCGGGCGGCCGAATGGGCGGGAGCGGCGTGGAAGGCGGTGGAGCGGGGTACTCGCGGGCCATGTCTTCCGCACGAGCACGACGAAATCCGCAGTCCGGGGCGAAGGTCTCGCAGTTGCTCAGCCGCTGGGACCGGCAGGTGTTCGACGCCGTCGCCATCCGGCGGTGGCACGGAGCCGGTCCAGCGCTGCCCCGGCTCAGCAGGGCCGCCGACCACGGAGTGCTCTGGTTCGCCGCCGCGGCCGGGATCGCCGCCCTGGGCCCCGGCGCACGCTCTCGCCGCGCGGCCGTGCGCGGGGTGGCGTCGCTCGCACTCGCGTCCGCCGTCATCAACACCGTCGGCAAGCACTCGGTCCGCCGGGCGCGTCCGCTGCTGGACGCGGTGCCGGTGATGCGCCGACTGAAGCGGCAGCCGTTCACCACGTCCTTCCCTTCGGGGCACGCCGCTTCGGCCGCGGCGTTCGCGACGGGTGTCGCCTTGGAATCCCGTGGCTGGGGCGCGGCGGTCGCCCCGGTGGCCGCAGGTGTCGCGTTCTCCCGCGTCTACACGGGTGTCCACTATCCGAGCGATGTCCTGGTGGGGGCGGCGCTGGGGGTGGGGGCAGCGTTCGCGGTGCGAGGGATGGCGCCGACGAGGTCGCAGCTGCCGCCGCCTGGCCGCCCGCTTGCGGACGCGCCCGCGCTGCGGGAGGGCGAGGGCCTGGTGGTCGTGGTCAACCGGCAGGCGGGCTCGGCGGAGTCGGCGACCCTGATGGGCAAGATGCTGCCGAAGGCCGAGATCGTGGAGTGCGAACCCGTCGAGCTGAGGGCCGAGTTGGAGAGGGCGGCAAAACGATGCCGGGCACTGGGCGTCTACGGGGGTGACGGGACGATCAATCTGGCGGCGACCGTGGCCGTGGCGCACGGACTGCCGCTCGCGGTGTTCCCCGGCGGTACGTTCAATCACTTCGCCTACGACCTCGGAATCGCGTCGGTCCAGGACACCGGCCGGGCACTCGCGAGCGGCGACGCGGTCGCCGTCGACCTCGGCCGCTTCACACCGGGCCCGGCCACCCCCGAGGGCCGCGCGACGCAGGGCCACTTCCTCAACACCTTCAGCCTGGGCGTCTATCCCGAGCTGGTCGACATCCGTGATCACTGGTCCCCGCGCGTCGGCGGCTGGCCGGCCGGCGTCCTCGCCGCGGCGAAGGTGCTCCGCGAGGGCCGCCCGCTGGAGGCCGAGGTCCAGGGCCGCCGCCGCGCGATGTGGCTGCTGTTCGCGGGGAACGGCGTCTATCAGCCCATGGGGCCGACGCCCGGCAACCGTCAGAATCTCGCCGACGGCCTGCTGGATGTGCGGATGGTGCACGGTGGCCGCGGGCCGGGCCTGCGGCTGCTGGCGGCAGCGCTGGCGGGCCCGCTGAGCCGCTCCCCCGTACACGCGGCCCAGCGGCTGCACAGGATCCGGATCAGCGGTCTCCGACCTGGGACGCCACTCGCCTACGACGGCGAGGTCACCGAGGCGCCCGCGGAGTTGACGGTTGACAAGGCGGTCGGAGCGCTCACGGTCTACCGCCCGCAGACCCTGCTCTGAGAACTTCATTGTCCACATATCAAGACGGGTATCTCATCATGTGACTGTCGAGGCTTACGCTGTCCCCACCTTCCGAGCAGTCGTACGAGAGTGAGGACCGGCCATGCGCGAGACCGCCGTCTACACCCACGGACACCATGAGTCGGTGCTCCGCTCCCACACCTGGCGCACCGCGGCCAATTCCGCCGCATATCTGATCGGAGAGCTGGATCCGAAGGCGCTGGTCCTCGACATCGGCTGCGGCCCCGGCACGATCACCGCCGATCTGGCCGCACTGGTCCCGCAGGGGCGGGTCACGGGCGTGGACCTGGCGCCGGACGTCGTCGGGCGGGCACGGGAGTACGCCGCCGAACAGGGCCTGGAGAACACGGAGTTCGCCGTGGCGGACGTCAACGCCCTGGCCTATGAGGACGATTCCTTCGACGTCGTCCACGCCCATCAGGTGCTCCAGCACGTCGGCGATCCCGTGGGCGCTCTGCGCGAGATGAGGAGGGTCTGCCGGCCCGGCGGCATCGTCGCGGTACGGGACGGCGACTACGGCGCGTTCACCTGGTTCCCCGAGGTCCCGGCCCTGGACGAGTGGCTCCGGGTGTACCATGAGGTGAGCCGCGCCAACGGCGGCGAGCCCGACGCAGGCCGGAAGCTGCTGTCCTGGGCCAGGAGCGCGGGCTTCACCGACATCACTCCCACCGCCACGGCCTGGTGTTTCGCCACCCCGGAGGACCGGGCGTGGTGGAGCGGCCTGTGGGCCGACCGTACGACCGGATCGGAGTACGCGAAGCTCGCGGTCGACGGGGGCCATGCGACGGTGCCGGAGCTGGCGGCGATCGCCGAGGGCTGGCGGGAGTGGGGCGACCACGAGGACGGCTGGTTCATGGTTCCGCACGGCGAGTTGCTCTGCCGCGCCTGAGCCCGTCCCGCCTCGTCACGCGCTCGGGACGGGAGCCGGAGCGCGAACGGTTTCCTCCGTCCCGCGGCCCGAACTACGCTTCCCCGTATGGAGATCCTGGGAACCACGCTGCGTATCTGCGTCGATGACCTGGAGGCCGCGGTCGCCTTCTACGCACGGCTCACCGGCAGCACCCCGCAGCGCTTCGAGCGCGGCGGGGTGTCGGCCGCCGCCGTCGGCTGCTTTCTGCTGATGAGCGGCCCGGAGACGGAGCTGGAGGTGCTGCGGAAGGTGACGGCGACGATCGCGGTCGAGGATGTGGAGCACGCGTACGCCACCCTCTCCGCCGCCGGCGCGAAGGTGGTCGCGGGCCCGATCTCCACCCCGGCGGGCCGCAATCTGATCGCCGTCCACCCGGACGGCTCGGTCTTCGAGTACGTGGACCGCGGGACGTCCGGCTGACGGCGCCCGCCGAGAGCGCGCGCCCGCCGCCCTGTGGCGGAGACGGTCGTGTCCGACGCATGCCGGACACGACCGGCCGGAACGGGGTCCCGTGACCCGCCGGGAGGCGGGAGTCCGCGACCCGCCATGGTCCGGGACCCCGCGCCCGATTCAGTCCTGCGGCCGCATCCGGTAGTCGTACTCATCCGGAATCGGCTCGTTCGTCAGCTCGGCCCACACCTCGTCGAGGATCTCCTCGCCCTCCCGCAGATCCGCGACCTCGAAGCCCGCGTCGAAGATGGCCCGTGCCTCCTCGCGGTGCCCCTCGGCCAGAAGGAGCCGGGCGTGGATCAGCCGGAAGCGGCCACGCTGCTGAACGGCCGGGCGGAGGCGGGCCCAGACCGACCGGGCGTCCGCCGTGCGGGCCGTCGTCAGCAGGGCCTCGATCGCCTCCCGACCGAGTGCGGCGGTCGCGGCCGTCCAGGTCTCCCCGTCGTCGCGGCGCTCCTGGCACAGGTCCTCGAACGCCTCCAGATAGCGTTCGGCCGCCCGCTCGGGATGACCGCCCTCCTGATCGGCCACGGCCAGACAGCGCAGCAACGGCCAGCGGGACGGCGCGAGTTCGAGGCCCCGCTCCCAGCTGCGCACCGCCTGGGCGAGATCGCCCGCGTGCCACTGGGCGACGCCGAGGTGGTACTCGGTGAGCGGTTCGGCGGGGGCGGTCTCCAGCATGTCGCGCCAGTGGGGAGAGACGAGCGAGGGCCCCGGCGGAGCGACTCTGCGCGGCTCGGGCAGCACACCGTTCGTCAGCAGCTCCCGCCAGGGGGCCTGTTCGTCCCCGAGCGTCGACTCGTCGAAGGGGGTGCCGGGCAGCTTGACCCCGGCCCGCAGGACTTCGAGCGCGCCCCATCCGGACCCGGTGGCCAGCCTGCGGACCGGTTCGGCGTCCGCGCAGGGCCTCCATGCCTCATAGGCGGCGTCCACCGCCTCGCGGGAGAGCGCCCGGCCGAGCCGGGTCTCCACCTCGGCGCAGGCGGCGGCCCAGTTGTCGCCGTGAACCGTGCCCGCGTCGGCGGCCAGGGGACCGTACGACTCCAGCCAGCTGAACTCCTCGCCGCCGTCGAGCCGTACATGCTCCAGCTGGGTGCGGGCCAGGCCCGCCTGGATCTCCGCGTATCCGACGGTGTCCGGCTCGGTCAGCCACCGCTGCCAGCGCCGCCCGCCCCGCCCGGAGCCCCACACGAAGAGCTTCCGTCCGCTCAGCACGTCGGTCGACGTCTGGACGAGGCCCCGGCCGCTCTCGTCGAGGGAGGCTATCCACTTCCGGGACGCGGCCGGCACCTCGTAGAAGTAGTCGGCGGGGTACTCGCTGCCCAGCGGATAGGTACGGTCCTCGCCCCGGTACTCGGGGACGGGCACCCGGCGCAGGGTCCGTTCGTAGCCGAAGTGCCATGCCTCGTCGGCGGGCGCGAGAACACGGGTGGTGGCGTGTTCCCCGACCGCGATGTTGGACCACCAGTAGACGGGCGCGGGCCGCTCGTGCGGATTGCGGATCCGTACGCCGACATGGAGGAAGTCGGAGTCCTCCGGCAGCCACAGGTCGACCTGGAACGGAAGGTCGCGCAGCCGCTCCCACTCCCACAGCCGCAGCATCTCCCCGCCGTCGGGCGCGGTCACGGTCGCGGCGTGCAGCGGCGCGCAGGACAGGGCGGTGTGGCCGGTCGCGCCGATGTTCCATTCGATCCCGCCGGAGTACCAGGCGCCGTTGAGCGCGAAGTCGGCGGGCTGGAACACCGGGTTGCGGTAGAGGAGTTCCCGGTCGGTGGTCTTGTGGTGGAGCGAGAGGATCCGGCCGCCGAGGCCCGGCAGCACGGTGGCGCGCAGCCGGTCGTTCTCGATGACGACGGCGTCGAAGTCGGCGGGGGCGCGCTCGCGGCCGTATCCGTCGAGCACGCGCACCGGCAGGAGGGTACGCAGTGGCTCGTAGCCGATCTGCCGGGCCATCTCCCGTGGCAGGTCCTTCTTGGCGCGCTCGTCGATGGAGTGCGTCTCGTCCAGCGGTCGCAGGGCCGGCAGCGGGTTCTCCGGTCCCACCGGAGCCGCGGGAAGGGTCAGTACGGTTCGGCGCACGGTCGTGGCCAAGGCAACCTCGCTTCGTTCGCAGCGGCGTTCACACGTCGGTCCAGCACACGTCGGTCCAGGGATCCGGGCAGGGTCGCCGGGCCCCCGCGGGCAACCCGAGAACCCTGGAACAGAGTCATCGTCCCGCTGAACGGACTCCCCGTACGCCAGTCTCCGGAATTGCCCGCATCGAGGACCCTCCGGCGACGGCGGCGACGGTCCTCACTTCGTGAGCGCGGCGACGATCAGGTCCGTGAGCAGTGCGCCCGCGTTCCCCTCGGGGTCGAGGTCGGGGTCGTAGATGGTCACGTTCATGCCCACACAGCGCGGGGAGCGGACCAGCATCCGCAGGATCACGGTCACTTCGTCCGGGAGCAGTCCGTCGGGGTCGGGGCTGTCGACGGCGGGCATGACCAGGGGGTCGAGCACATCGGCGTCCAGATGGACCCAGAAACCGTCGAGCGCCTCGGCCTCCAGGCTCGTCGCGACGGCGGTCACCGTATCGGCCGCGCCCCATTCGCGCAGTTCGCCCACCGTGAGCACCGGGATCTTCAGCCGGGCCAGTTCGGCCAGGTCCTCGTCCTGGTCGCGGATGCCGATGAACCGGACGTCCTCCTCGCGCAGATAGGGCTCGAGTCCCTCCAGATCGGTCAGATCGTCCTGGCCCCGGCCGGTCGCCAGGGCGACCTCCTCGCCTCCGGCGGCTCCGACGCGGTCGGAGTTGCCTGGGTGCCGGAAGTCGGCGGAGGCGTCGAGGGCGGCGAGTCCGTACCGTCCGAGGCGGCGCAGGGCCAGCGACGCGCCGAGCTGAATCGAGCAGTCGCCGCCGAGGACGAGGGGGAAGTCGCCGGCGCGGACATGGTGTTCGACGCGGTCGGCGAGGCGGGGTGTGTACGCGGCGATGGCGGCGGCGTTGAAGACGCCGTCGCCTTCCCGCCAGTCGCCGCGGTCGTAGCGCGGCGGTACGACGACCCCGCCGTCGAAGGCGTTCAGGCGCTGCACGATCCGCTGCTCCCGCAGCGCTCCGGCGAGCTTGTAGCAGCCCGGCACGGTTCCGGGCGCGGGCGGCCGCAGTCCCAGATTGGAAGGGGCGTCGATGACCACGATGTTCCGCATGGGTCCCATCCTCGTCCAGGGGCCCGAAACGCTCAATCCGCCCGTGCCGGGCCGCGGCGGTCGGCCGCCGGGCCACGGCGTAGGGCGGACCGGCACCGGCGACCGGCGGGCCACGGTGGGTGGGCTCCGTCCCGGCGGTGAGGGCCCGGCGGTGAGGGCCCGGCGCCCCTCGCCCGTCCGGCCGACGCCACGGCGTGGTGCCCGGCGCACGCACCCACCGCCGTCGGCGTGTGCGTCCGGGCGTCGCTTCAGGCTGTCGGCCGCCCCGGCCGGTCTATCGGGACTTCCGGTGGAAGAAGAGGCCCCCGCACAGCGTGCCGATGATGAACATCAGCAGCAGCGCCAGATAGAGCGGCATGGTGACCAGTGGGATGATCAGCCGGATCTCGATCTTCTGGGTGTTCTCCGCCATGAAGACGATCGCGAGGACCACCAGCACGACGACCGCGGTCCTGGCGGGGGTGAACCAGCCCCCCAGGCGGCCCTTGCCGCCCTTCCTTACTGTCGGTGCTTCCTTTGGGATCATGGGTCCAGAATGGGCTCGGGCCCGCTCCGGGGGCGGAGTGGAGTGGGCCGAACGGGTGAGAAGCACCAGGTGCCCACCACTCGGCCCGCTCCGGGGGCGGGGGCACCACACCGCTCCGACGGTCCGGGTGCGCGTCCGCTCCAACGGCCCCGTCGGACGCGAGCCGTGGCGGACCGCCGGGCGTCACAGCAGCGCGGGGGCGTCCAAGGTCAGGGCACCGGCGTCCGCGTCCAGAGTGGCCGGGACGCCCAGAGGCATCGTCGGATTGGTGTCCCCGTGGCCGAAGCCCAGTTCCTCGATCACCGGAACGCCCAGTCCGGCGAGGCGGTCGAGGAGCACTTCGCGGATCCGCTCGTAGGGGCCGCACTGCGACCAGGATCCGAGGGCGATGCCCGCGACGCCGTTCAGCCAGCCGGTGCGGAGCATCTGGGTGAGGATGCGGTCGAGGCGGTAGTCCTCTTCGTCCACGTCTTCGAGGAGGAGCAGTCCGCCGCGGGTCGACGGGCGGGCGTGCGGGGTGCCGAGGTCGGAGGCGAGGATGCTGGCGCAGCCGCCGAGGGTGACGCCCCGTGCGCGGCCGGGGACCAGTGCGCGGGCGGTCTCCCGGCCGAGGGTGAGCATGGACTCGGGTTCGAAGAGGGTGGCCCGCAGGGACTCGCGGGTGGGCTCGTCCTTGAGGAAGGTCAGCGCGCCGACCATCGGGCCGTGCAGGGTGGCGTACCCCGCCCGGTTCGCGAACGCCTCGTGGAGGGCGGTGACGTCGCTGTATCCGACGAACGCCTTGGGGCCCGCCGCCCGGATCGCCGTCCAGTCGAGCAGGTCGGCCATGCGCTGTGCTCCGTAGCCGCCGCGGGCGCAGACGACGGCGGCGTACGACGGCTCGCACCAGGCTTCCGTCAGATCGCGGGCTCGGTCCTCGTCGGGTGCGGGGAGGTAGCGGAACTCGGGGTGCCGGCCCCGGACATGGGGCATCACCACGGGTTCGAGGCCCCAGTCCCGGAGGATGCGGAGCCCTTCGTCGAGGCGGTCGTCGGGGACGGGCCCGCTGGGGGCCACGACGGCGACCCGGTCGCCGGACCGCAGCCGCCGGCCGCGGGCGAGGGGGGTGAGGCTCAACGTTTCAGCTCCAGCCGGGGAACGTCGGGGCGGTCGATGCCGAAGGTCTGGGCGTAGAGGGAGAGTTCCGCCTCCAGGGCCCTGACCATCGTCGCGGCCATGCGGAATCCGTGGCCCTCTCCCTCGAAGGGGATGTAGGCGTGCGGGATTCCCCGGCCCGCCATCCGGGCGATGAACCGTTCGCTCTGCGCGGGCGGGCAGATCGCGTCGTCGAGCCCCTGGAGCACCAGGAAGGGTGCGGTGATGCGGTCGGCGCGTTCGATCTGCGAGCGTTCGCGGTAGCGGCCGGGCACCTCGGCGAGCGGCCCGATCAGCGACTCCAGGTACCGGGACTCGAAGTCGTGCGTCTCGTCGGTGGCCCAGGCCAGCAGGTCGAGTACGGGGTAGCTGATGGCCCCGCAGGCGTAGACGTCGGTGCCGGTGAGCGACGCGGCGGCGGTCCAGCCGCCGGCGCTGCCGCCGCGGATCGCGAGGCGTGCCGGATCCGCGGTGCCCTCGTCGGCGAGCGCGCGGGCGACGGCGGCGCAGTCCTCGACGTCCACGACGCCCCAGTTCTCGCGGAGCCTGTCGCGGTACTCCCGGCCGTATCCGGTGGAGCCGCCGTAGTCGACCTCGGCGACGCCGATGCCGCGTGAGGTGAAGTAGGCGATCTCCAGGTCGAGTACGAGGGGGGTACGGCCGGTCGGTCCGCCGTGGGCCCAGATGACGTAGGGCGGCAGCTCATGGCCGGGTGCGACCCGGTCGGGGCTGTGGGGCGGGTACAGGTGGGCGTGGATCTCACGGTTCTCGGGGCCGGTGAAGGTCCGGATCTGCGGCTCGGGATAGTACGCCGGGTCCACCGGGTCGTCGTGTGCGGAGCCGATGACCCGCGTGTGGCCGGTACGGGTGTCCAGCTCGACGACCTCGTATCCGCTGCGCGGGCTGGCGGCGATGCCGATCACCCGGTCGCCGTCGACGGCGAGGTCGGGCGTCCACTCGGTCCAGGGCCCGGCCGCGTCGACGAGTTCGCCGGACTCGGGGTCGAGGACGCCGAGTGTCATGGCGCCCTTGCCGTGGACGGCGGCGACCAGCCCGTTCTCCAGCGGATGGAACCAGCGCTGCCCGATCTTCCACAGCGGGCCGCCGAACTCCTCGGCGCGTCCGGGAGCGAGCGCGGTGCCCACGACGCCTTCCCGGCCGAGGGCCTCGGGCCTGATGCGCCGGGGCTCCCACCAGTTGTCGGCGTCGGAGACGTACAGCAGCGAGCCGTCCGCGGCCCAGTCCGCCTGGCACACCGATTCCCCGGTGCCGCCGACGAGGGGGCGTACGCCGGTGAACGGGCCGTCCGCGGTGACCTCGCCGAGCATCACCCGCGTGCCGTCCCAGGGCATCTGAGGGTGGTCCCAGGCGATCCAGGCGGCGTGACGCCCGTCCGGGGAGAGCCGCGGACCGGTGAGGAACCGGTGGCGGTCGTCGGTGAGTTCCCGTACGGCGGTGCGGTCCTCGGCAGCCGAGCCGTCCAGCGGCACGGCGGCGAGCACCCGGCGCAGATCGGTGGGGGCGTCGCCGGTGAACTCCTCCAGCACACACCAGACTTCGCCCCGGTCCGGCCGGAGCCGCAGATCGGCCCAGCGCAGCCCGCCGCCGACGGCGGAGAGCGGAGTGAGGGGGCGCGGCTCGGCGCCGGGCGTGTCGGGCTCGTGGACGTACAGCCGCTGGTCGGGGTGGTGGACGAAGACGACGACGGGACCGCCGTCCGGGCCGGGCGCGCCCGCCCAGGGGTGTCCGCCGTATTCGATGACCCGGCTGCGTACGTTCCAGGGGGCGGGCAGGACCGATTCCTCGACTCCGTCCGCGCGGCGGCGGATCAGTGCCCGCCGGCCCGCCTCGGCGGGACGCGGCGCGGTCCACCAGACCTCCTGGCCGACCAGGCCGAGGTATTCGGGCCGTCCGTCGTACGAGGCGGCGAGCGCCGCGTCGATCGGCGACGGCCAGGTTCCATAGGCTGCCGTGGGTACCATGTCCGACTCCCCTACGCCGTGCGCAGATAGTGGTCGAGCACCCGGACGCCGAAGTGCAGGGCCTCGACGGGGACGCGCTCGTCGACTCCGTGGAACATCGCAGCGTAGTCGTAGCCGGGGGGCAGCTTCAGCGGTGAGAAGCCGTAGCCGGTGATGCCGAGCCGGGAGAACTGCTTCGCGTCGGTGCCGCCCGCCATGCAGTACGGCACGACATGGCCGTCCGGGTCGAAGCGCTCGACGGCGGCGCGCAGCCGGGCGAAGGTCGGGGAGTCGACGGGTGCCTGGAGCGGCACCTCACGGTGCTGGAACTCCCATTCCACATCGGGTCCGGTGAGCCGGTCCATGGTCTCGCGGAACTCGTCCTCGGCGCCGGGCAGCATACGGCCGTCGATGTAGGCGGTGGCGTGACCCGGAATCACATTGATCTTGTACCCGGCGGTCAGCATGGTCGGGTTGGTGCTGTTGCGGACGGTGGGTTCGACCAGGGCGGCGGCCGGGCCGAGCCGGCCGATCAGTTCGTCCGCGTCGAAGTCGTCGGCGTACGGGTCGGCGTCGACGCCGTGGAGCCGGGCCAGTTCGGCGAGGGCCGCGCGGACGGTCGGGGTGAGGCGTACGGGCCACCGGTGGTCGCCGATCCGGGCGACGGCGGCGGCGAGTCGGCTCACCGCGTTGGCCCGGTTGACCTTGGAGCCGTGTCCGGCCCTGCCGTGGGCGGTGAGCTTCAGCCAGGCGGTGCCGCGCTCGCCTGCGGCGATCGGGTAGAGCGTCATTCCGGGGCCGGCGTGGAAGGTGAAGGCCCCGGACTCGCTGATGCCTTCCGTGCAGCCCTCGAAGAGGGCGGCGTGCCGGTCGGCGAGGAAACCGGAGCCGTCCTCGGCGCTGGCCTCCTCGTCGGCGGTGAAGGCGATGACGATGTCCCGGCGCGGTCTGACTCCGGCGCGCGCCCAGGCCCGGACGACGGCGAGGATCATCGCGTCCATGTTCTTCATGTCGACCGCGCCCCGGCCCCAGACGACGTCGTCGCGCACCTCTCCGGAGAACGGGTGCACCGACCAGTCGGCGGGTTCGGCGGGTACGACGTCGAGATGGCCGTGGACGAGGAGGGCGTCGGCCGAGGGGTCGGTGCCCGCGATCCGGGCGACGACGTTGGTGCGGCCGGGTGTGCGTTCGAGCATGGCGGGTTCGAGTCCGGCGGCGGCCAGCCGCTCGGCGGCGTACTCGGCGGCGGGCCGCTCCTTGCAGTCCCCGCCGCCCCGGTTGGTGGTGTCGATCCGGATCAGCTCGGAGGTGAAGGCGACGACCTCGTCCAGCGCCCGGCGGTCGACCGGTGTCGTGTCTGCGGCGTGCGTTGTCACATCAGCCATACTGCTCCTCCATGGCGGCGGAGACGATCGTCGTGACCGCTTTGAAGGTGCGAATGGCTTCGTACATGGTCCCGCTGGTGTAAGCGATCCTCCGTTCGCCGCTGCCCTCGACCCCGGGGACGACGGTGGAGGCGGCGGCGAGATGCTCCGCGTCGAACTCCAGCTCCACGGTGAACGGCCCGCCGTCGACCGGTTCGTGGCGGACGGCGAGCGCGGTGGCGTCCTTGGCCGCCGCGCGGATGTCGGCGGCGGTACGGGCGGGGGTGCGGCATACGGCCGCGTACCGCGAGACATGGTCCTTCACGGCGACCTTGCGGGCCTTCGGGGCGTAACTCCCGGCGTCCACGCAGGTCAGGTCGTCGCCGGTGACGAGGACCACCGGGACGCCGTACTCGGCGACGACGCGCGCGTTCAGCAGGCCCTCACTGGCGCGGTCGCCGTTCAGCCAGACGCCGGTGATCGAGTTGGCGAGGTAGGTGTGGGCGAGCACGCCTTCGGTGCCCGCGCCCGTGTGGTAGCCGAGGAAGGCGATGCCGTCCACGTCCCCGTGCTGGACGCCTTCGACCATGGCGAGGGGCTTGTGCCTGCCGGTGAGCATCTGGACCCGCTCGTCGAGCCGTTCCAGGAGCAGATTGCGCTGGGTCCAGTGGGCCTCGTTGATGAGCACCTCATCCGCGCCGCCGTCGAAGAAGCCGAGCGCCGCCGCGTTCACGTCGGAGGTGAACATGCTGCGGCAGCGCTCCCACTGGGGGGTGCCCGGCAGTACGTCCGCCGGCCACGTGACTCCGGTGGCGCCTTCCATGTCGGCGCTGATGAGGATTTTCATGGTGCGCACTCTAGCCTCGGCGGGTCCGGTGGATCGCCTCGGCGGGCCCGGCGGATCCCCGCAGGTCAGGGCCGCGTCGCGGTGCCGGAGACCGCCGGGCTGATCCTGGTGAGGAGTTCGTCCCGCCGTCGCCGGTAGACGGCCACGGTGCGGAGTTTGACCTCCTCGTAGCCGCGCACCTCGTCGGGCAGTTCGGCGAGTTCCCTCACGACCTTCAGGTCGGGTGCGTCGGTGGAGAGCGCCCGCAGAACCGTGGAGCGGTAGTCGTCGACGAGGGAGCGTTCCACCTTGCGGACGTGGGCGTATCCGAAGAGGTCGAGCGGGGTTCCGCGCAGGGCGCGCAGGGAGTGCAGCGTCCGGAACACCGGGCGGGCCATGGGGCCCAGGCCGATCTTGCGTTTGACGCCCATGGCCCGCAGGACCGGCGGGTGCAACTGGTGGGAGAAGCGTGATCCCGCGCCGAACCGGGCCTCGATCTCTTCACTCAGCGTGTCGTCCAGGGCGAGCCGGGCGACTTCGTACTCGTCCTTGTACGCCATGAGTTTGTAGAGGTTGCGGGCGACCGCCTCGGTGACGGCGCGGGAGTCGTCGTCGAGGCCGCGGATCCGTTCGACGTAGAGGGCGTAGGTCCTCGCGTACCGCTCGTTCTGGTAGCGGATGAGGTCCGGGATCCGGATGTCGAGGAGGCGGGCCAGTTCCGTTCCCTCGGGAGCCGCGACGAGGGACCTGACCCGTGCCGTGGCGGGCGGGTCGGTCCGGACGCGGCGGGGGCGGGCTGCGGGGGCGGAAGCCTCGGCGAGCGCCTCGGGGTCGGCCAGCAGCTGCCGTCCGCGCCGGAACGCCTGGATGTTGGCGTCCACCGCCGTGCCGTTCAGTGTGATCGCCCGTTCGATCGCCTCGGCCGGCAGCGGGAGCGCGCCGCTCTGGTAGGCCACGCCGAGCAGGAGGACGTTCGCGAACCGGTCGTCGCCGAAGAGGGCCTCGGACCGGGCTCGTGCGTCGAGGTAGTAGGCGCGGGCGGTGGCCGCGTGAATGGCCTCCTTGATCCGGTGCGGTTCGGGGAAGGCGACGGAGGTGTCGACGACCATGCGCCCGGTGGGTACCTCGGTCGTGGAGACCACCGCGGTGGTCCGGCCGGGATCCGCGGCGGCGAGGTGTCCGGGGTCGGCGCCGACGAGGCTGTCGCAGGCCAGATAGAGGTCGCACTCCGCCTTGGCCAGCTTGGCCGCCTGCTCCACCACGGACGTCGTGATCTTGATGTCGGAGACGACGGCCCCGCCCTTCTGGGCCAGGCCGGTCTGGTCGAGCGTACGGGCGTGCCTGCCGTCGAGGACGGCGGCGGTGGCGACGATCTGGGCGACGGTGACGACCCCGGTGCCGCCGACGCCCGCGATACGCAGGGTGAACGAATCCGGGCCGCCCTCACCGCCGGTACCCGCGCCGGGCGCGGGCTCGGGCAGGTCGGCGGCGGCCAGGGAGGGAGGCGTCCGGCGTTCCGCGCGTCCGCCGCCGGGCGTCACGGTCACGAACGAGGGGCAGTCGCCGTCGAGGCAGGCGAGGTCGAGATTGCAGGAGGACTGGTCGATGGTCGTCTTGCGTCCGAACTCGGTGGTGACCGGCTGTACGGAGAGGCAGTTGGACTTGGTCCCGCAGTCTCCGCAGCCCTCGCAGATCCTCTCGTCGATCACGACTCTGGTCGCGGGGGTCGGGGCCGTGCCGCGGCGGCGTTTGCGCCGTTTCTCGGCCGCGCACTCCTGGTCGTGGACGAGCACGGTGACGCCGGGGGTGGCGGCCAGTTCCCGCTGGCTTTCGATGAGCCGGTCGCGGTGCCGCACCTCGACGCCCTTGGGGAGCCGTGTGCCGCGCAGCCGCTCGGGGGCGTCGCTGGTGATGACGACCTTGGCGGCGCCTTCGAGGAGCAGCAGCGCGGCGACCTTCTCGACCGGCAGAGCGCCGACGGCCTGCTGTCCGCCGGTCATCGCCACCGCGGAGTTGTACAGCAGCTTGTACGTGATGTTGACCCCGGCGGCGACGGCGGCCCGGACGGCGAGGCTCCCCGAGTGGGTGAAGGTGCCGTCACCGATGTTCTGGATGAAGTGGTCGTCCTCGATGAAGGGGGCCATGCCGATCCACTGCGCGCCCTCGCCGCCCATCTGGGTCATCCCGACGACGGTGCCGACCTGTTCGGGTTCCATGAACACGGCCATCGTGTGGCAGCCGATTCCGGCGCCGACCAGGGAGCCGTCCGGAACCTTGGTCGAGGAGTTGTGGGGACAGCCGGAGCAGAAGTAGGGCGTTCTCGTCAGCAGCGGCAGATCGATGCGCCCTCGGGGGCGGGACGGCCGATCGGGTGTGATCTCCCCGTACGCGGCGAGACGGCGGGCGAGGCCGGTAGCGACGGTCTCGGGGCCCAGTTCGCCGACCGTGCTGAACAGCGCCCTGCCGTCGGGGCCGTGCTTGCCGTGTACGGTCGGCGCGCCGGTGACGCCGTAGAGGATGTCCTTGACGGCCGCCTCGATGAAGGAACGCTTCTCCTCCACGACGACGACTTCCCGCAGACCGGCGGCGAACTCCTTGACGACGGTGGGCTCGACGGGATGGACTGCCCCCAGCTTGAGCAGCCGGACGCCGAAGCGGGCGCGGGCCTCCTCCTCGTCCAGGCCGAGGGTGCGCAGGGCCTGCCGGACGTCGAGATAGGTCTTGCCCGCGGCGATGATGCCGATCCGGTCGGCCGGGGTGCTGCCGAGGATCCGGTTGACGCCGCTGACGCGCAGATACTCCTCGACGAGCGGAAGCCGCACGGTGAAGAGGCTGCGCTCCAGCGCCGCGAGGCCGGCGCCGAGCAGATGCCCGCTGGGGCGGTGGGAGTAGGCGCGGCCGGACAGCACGGGAGGCGTCCAGTCGGGACGTACGACGGCGGTGCCCGCCGCGTCCGCGACATTGGCGACGATCTTCATGGCGGCCCAGACGCCACTGGCGCGGGAGAGTTCGACGGCGTGCAGCCCGTAGTCGAGGATGTCCTGCGAGTCGGCGGGGTAGAGGACCGGGATCGCCAGGTCCGCCAGGGCGGCTTCGGAGGCGCAGGGCACGGAGGAGGACTTCGCCGCGGGGTCGTCCCCGACCAGGACGAGCGCCCCGCCACGGGGAGAGGCGCCGACCAGGTTGGCGTGGCGCAGGGCATCCGTCGCCCGGTCGAGGCCGGGAGCCTTTCCGTACCAGAGCCCGGTCACTCCGTCGGTGCGCAGTCGGCCCGCCTCGCCGGCCAGCTGGCTGCCCATGACGGAGGTGGCGGCCAGTTCCTCGTTGAGGCCCGGACGGAACACCACGTCGTGCTCCGTGAGCAGCGCGGTCCGGCGCATCAGTTCCAGATCGAATCCCGCCAGCGGCGAGCCCTCGTAACCGGAGACGAACGCGGCGCTGTTCAGCCCCAGACGCCGGTCGTGCCGCATCCGGTCGAACAGCAGGCGTACCAGGGCCTGGACTCCGGTGAGATAGACCGTGCCGTCGTCGCGGAGATATCGGTCGTCAAGGGTGAAGCCGCTCGGCGTCCCCGTCGAAGCATCCACAGCACTCATGCGATGTCACCTAACTCACGCCCAGGCCCGGCAGACTGTTCAATTGGCCCAGATTTTAGGAGAAAGGACTGCGGACCGGTCAATGGGTTCTGCTGTTGACTGGGCCAATGGCCTGATGCTTTTCTAGGGTCTCCGACTCACGGAAGGCCATCGGCACACCCATGGACGATCTCGACACCTCTCTGCTGCGGCTCCTGATCGAGGAGCCGCGGGCCGGTATGCGCGAGTACGCACGCGTCCTCGGGGTGGCCAGGGGCACGGTCCAGGCGCGGCTCACCCGTCTGGAGCGCGACGGCGTGATCGCCGACTACGCCCCGAAGCTCAGCCCCGCGATGCTGGGCTATCCCGTTCTCGCGCTCGTCCACGTCCACTTGGCGCAGGGCCGGCTGGACGATGTCACCACGGCGCTGCACGCCATGCCCGAAGTCCTCGAAGCGCACACCATCGCGGGCGAGGGCGATCTGGTGTGCCGCGTGGCCGCCCGCGAGAACCCGCATCTGGAGGACGTCATCCAGCAGCTGCTGCGGCTGCCGGGCGTCGTCCGCACCAAGACCGAGGTGATCCTGGGCGAGCGTGTCGGCTACCGGGTTCTTCCGCTGGTGGTCGCCTCCGGCAAACCCCTGCCGCCGTCATCCTGAGAGCGGCCTCCGCACCCGCCGCCGCGTCGGCACCGAAGCGATCGCGCGCCGCACCGTGCCGACCCGTTCGGCCCAGCCGCTTGCCCCTCCCGTCCGCTTGCCCCTCGCGTCCGCCCGCCGCGTGCCCGTACGGCGCTCCCGCTCCCCCGAACTGAGTGCTGCTTACATGCGGATCAGTCGGTACGCATCGGAATTCACGAGACCTACCCGGCCAGATGGTTCCATTCCCTAGACTGCGCCCAGCCGTGGGGGATCACGGCATTGCTGTCGTTGTGGGGGGATGTTCCGATGCGGGTGTTGTCCGGGCGCTATGAGCTGGTGGAGGCCGTCGGCCGCGGCGGCATGGGGGAGGTATGGCGTGCGCTGGACCGGGAGTTGGGCCGTACGGTCGCGGTGAAGGTACTGCCCCCGGAGCTGACCCAGCACGAGGAGTTCCGGTCGCGGTTCCGCCGTGAGGCGCGGACGGTGGCCTCGCTCTCGCACCGGGGCGTCGCGGTGCTGCACGATGTCGGGGAGGACGGCGAGGGCGCGTCGGCTACGCCGTACCTGGTGATGGAGTTCATCGAGGGCCGCACCCTGGCCGAGGTGCTGAGGGACGGCCCGCTGAACCCGCAGCGGGCGGCGGCGATGGTCCGGGACGTGGCGGACGCCCTCGCCCACAGCCACTCCCAGGGCCTGATCCACCGGGACATCAAGCCTTCCAACATCATGGTCACCTCGGCCGGGGCGGTGAAGGTGCTGGACTTCGGCATCGCCAAGGTGGTGGCGGAGACGACCACACGGCTGACGGCGACCGGGATGACCGTGGGCACCCCGGCCTATCTCTCGCCGGAGCAGATCGAGGGCGGCCAGGTGGACGTGCGCACCGACCAGTACTCGGTGGGCTGCCTGCTGTACGAACTCCTCACCGGGCGACCGCCGTTCATCGGGGACTCCCCCTTCGTGGTGATGCATCAGCATCTCGCCAAGGAACCGACCCCGCCGTCCGCGCTGAGGCCGCAGCTCTCGGCACAGTTCGACCAGGTCGTCATGCGGACGCTGACCAAGGATCCCGACGGCCGCTTCGCCGGCGCGGGTGCGCTGCGGGACGCGCTGAACACCCTCGCCGACGGGGGAACGGTGGCGCCGAGCGCGGGCGGCACCCGGCTGGCCGACGCGGCCACTCCGGTGGCGGCCCCGGTTCCTGCCGCACCGACCCCGGTTCCTGCCGCACCGGTCGCCGCCGCTGCGCCGCCCCCGGTTCCCGCGTCCTCCCCGATCGCCGCCGCATCGGCCGCGTCGCTGCCGTCTCCGGCACAGCCCCCCGCTCCCGTCGCCGTCCACGGCGGCGGGACACCCGGCGCGGGCACGATCCCCGCCCAGCAGTCGGCGCCCGCGGCGGCCACACCCGTGGCCGGCTTCGGTCCGCCGTACGCGCCGACAGGCCCCACGACGCCCGGCACTGCGGCAACCGGCACCGCGACGCCCGATACTGCGAAGACCGGCACCGCGACGACCGGCACCGCGACGACCGACGCGCCTTCCGAAGGCATCAGTCTGCGTCTCGGACGCGATCAACTGCCCACGGTCTTCGGGCTCCTGGTCTCCTTGATCTGCGTCGTCGGTATGTTCACTCTCTCCGGCGAGTCGGTCGACGAGGGGATTCCCGGGGCCTTCCCCGCGATCGGCGCGCTGCTGTGGCTGGTGGGCCTCTTCGCGCTGTTCCGCCTTCCCGAGTGGGCCCCGTACCCGGTCTGGGCCGGAGTGGGCATGCTGATGGCGGGCCGGGCGGTCGGGGTCTACGAGGGCGAGAGCTACAACGACACCTACGACTCGGAAGGCTATTCCGACTATTACTACACCTATGAGTACGGGGACAGCCTGCTGCCGTGCGCGGTGTTCCTCCTCATGGCCCTGGCCTGTCTGATCGTGGCGGTGCGCGCTCCGAAGAGCCCGCACGGGGTGGCGGCGGCCGGCGGGTTCACGGTGCTGCTGGGCGCCGGCGCCATGTTCGCGGACTCCACCGACCCGGAAGCGGCCTGGTCGATCTTCTTCGTCTTCTGGGGGCTGGCCCTGGTGGCCCAGTTGGTGCGTACCGTTCTGACCCGGCGGCGCGCCGCGAAGAGGGCCGCGCGCGCGTGACCACGGGTTCGGCCGTGGGGCGACCGGCCGTTGACCGGCCATTGACCGGCCGTCGCCCGGCGACCGTACCCGCGGCCCGGGCTCCCCTCTCATCCGATCCGTCGCGTCGGCCGGGCCGGTCTTCCGGGTTCGGCCGGGCACGGGCCGCGAACGCCGTACGGTCGGCGCGAGCACGCTCCCGGCCACGGCGCCGGTGTCAGACCAGGCGGCCGTCACGGGCGACGATCCGGCCCGCCCGTACCACCATGGCCGGTACGGGCCGGTCCACGACGGCTTCGGGGAGTGACCCGGCGGCGAGCAGCACGAAGTCGGCCGGGTCGCCGATCTCCAGCCGGGTCGCGGGAAGTCCGAGCAGCGCGGCGCCTCCATGGGCCACGAGGTGGTAGCAGGCGGCGAGTTCGCCGTCGGTCCGTGCATCGGTCCGATAGGCCAGCAGATGCGCGCGGTTGATCATGTCGCCGTTGCCGAACGGGGACCAGGAGTCGCGTACGCCGTCGGAGCCCGCGGCGACCAGGACGCCGTGCCGGGTGAGGGACGCGGTCGGCAGGACCGGGTCGGCTCCCAGGGCGCAGGTCGTGAGGGCGACACCGGCCCCGGCCAGCAGCTCCGCGGTACGGGCCAGTTCGTCGCCGTCGAGTTCCGCGAGGCAGAACGCGTGGCTGACGGTCACCCGGCCCCCCAGTCCCGCCGCGGCCGTACGGCGGGCGATCTCGGTGACCTGGCGCAGCCCGTCGGCCCCGCCGTCGTGGAGGTGGATGTCGAGGGGGGCGTCCCGGCGGACCGCGACGTCGAAGAGGAAGTCCAGTTGGCCGTCCATGTCCCCGTCGACTCCGAGCGGGTCGATCCCGCCGACGATGTCGGCGCCCTCGGACAGGGCCTGTTCGAGGAGTTCGGCGGTACCGGGCTCGCTGAGCAGGCCCAGCTGCGGGAAGGCGACGACTTGGACGTCGAGGAGGTCCGCGCGGGCGTCGGCGGCGGCGCGTACTCCCTTGACGTTGGACAGCCCGTACACGGGCGCGACATCGACATGGGCCCGCATGGCGCGGGTGCCGTGGGCGACGGCGTTGTCCATGAGGGCCCCGGCCCGCTCCGCGGCCGACGCGGAGAGCCGTGACCGGTCGCGGACGTCGCCCTCGATGAGGTCGCGCAGCGAGTGCGCGGGCTCCCGGCTCAGCCAGGGGCCTCCCCATGTCGTCTTGTCGGGGTGGATGTGGGCGTCGACAGGGGACGGAAGAGCGAGGGCGCTGGCCGCGTCCACGATGGTGTGGCCGTCGGGCGGAACGGGCGGGTCGTACGCGGCGATCCGGCCGTCGGTGACGAGGAGATCACGGGTGCGTCCGTCCTCGGTGCGGACGGCGGTGAACAGGACGTGGGCGTGCTGGGCCATGGGCCGACGTACCTCTCGGGTCGTTCTCGGTGCTGGTTCGGTGCTGGTTCGGTGCGCTGCGCCGGCCGACGGCGGGCCGGTGACGTGCTGTGGCGGGGGCCGTGCCGGTCGGTTCCGGTCGTCGGCGGCGGGCCCGTCAGGTTCGGGCGGACCGCCGGGCACGCCGGGCGGTCGGTGTGCTTTCCGGGTCCCCGGTGCCGGCGGGGGCTGAGGTTTCGGTGGGGTCTGTGGGGCCGACGGCGTCGACGGGGTCGGCTCCGACGGCTTGCGAGGCGTCTGAGGAGTCTGAGGAGTTCCCGGTCAGGGCGAGCATGCGCATCGTGGTCTCGCGGGTCCCGGCCACATGAGCGCGGGCGATCCGCTCCGCGGCCCGGACGTCGCCGTCCCGGATCGCGGCGTACAACTCCTCGTGCTCGCCGCACATCTCGGCGCCGTCCGTGGGGGCGGAGGTCAGGCTGAACAGCCTGCGCAGGCGGCCGTCGAGCGGCGCCATCAGATCCTGGAGCAGCGGATTCCCGGACATGACCACGATCTGCTGGTGGAAGTCCGCGTGGATCGACACGAGTTCGCGGATCCGGCGGGCGGATCCGGCCGCGCGGCGGGCGCGTTCGAGCAGTTTCTCCAGCGTCCGCAGCCCGTCGTGGTCGGCGCGGGCCG
The DNA here is from genome assembly GCF_053600955.1 of Streptomyces sp. NPDC004838. Classification (NCBI taxonomy): domain Bacteria; kingdom Bacillati; phylum Actinomycetota; class Actinomycetes; order Kitasatosporales; family Streptomycetaceae; genus Streptomyces; species Streptomyces sp. NPDC004838. The sequence goes on from NZ_JBSGAW010000016.1 coordinate 83,443, forward strand.
CGGCGAGCGAGGCCGCCAGCGCCTCCAGGCTCTCCCGGATGTCGAAGAAGTCGGCGGCCTCGGCGGGACCGAGCGGTGCCACGAACGCTCCCCTGCGGGCCTGGACCGTGATGAAGCCCTCGGCCTCCAGACGCTGGAGCGCCTCCCGGACAGGAATACGGGAGACGCCGAGCTCGTCCGCCAGGTCGCGTTCCACGACCCGCCGCCCGGACGGGTACCGCCCGTCGATGATCCGCTCCCGTACCTCCAGATAGACCTGGTCCCGCAGCGACCGGTGCGCACCGCCGATGGTGCCCCGGCCGACAGGGCCGTCTGTCCGGCTGCTGCTCATTGTGCTCGCTCCCTACACGTGGGGGACGGTCTCGTTCGGTCGTGCCGGTTGATCATCGCAGATTCCGGAAAAGTCCCACAGAGTCTTGCTTGGTATTCGGTATACCAGTAACTTGAGCGCCGCGCCTAGTCGAACCGTTCTGAACTGCGCTTTCACCGATGCATGGAGCCGGGAGCCGGAGCACCTGCCTGCTTTCCCCCTACCTGTCAGCACCTTGAGGAACCACCGATGAACCAATCGCCCACCGCCGTCGAGCGACCCCCCACACCCGCGTCCGAGGGCTCGCCGAGCGGAGGCCCGGCCGCGTCCGGTGAATCCGGGAAATCCGGCGAAACCGGTGATTCCGGGGAGCGCCTCGCCAAGGGCCGGATCGGCACCTCCGATCTCGTCTTCTTCGTCGTCGCGGCGGCGGCGCCCCTCACGGTGCTGGCCGGTGTCGCCCCGTTCGCCATCGGCATCGGCGGCCCCGGCACCCCGCTCGGATATCTGGTCGCCGGTGTGCTCCTGGTGCTGTTCGCGGCCGGATTCACCGCGATGAGCCGGTACGTCCGCAACGCGGGGGCCTTCTACGCCTATGTCGCGCGCGGGCTCGGGCGGACGCTCGGCGTGGGTACCGCGTACCTCGCGGCCCTCTCGTACAACCTCATCGCACCCGGCGTCGCCGCCGGATTCGGCTACTTCGCCTCGACCACGCTGGAGGACCTCACCGGCGCCGAGGTGCCGTGGTGGCCGCTGGCGACGCTCTGTGTGCTCGGCGTCGGGGTGCTGGGATGGCTGCGGGTCACCCTCAGCGCCAAGGTCCTGGGGGTCGCCCTGGTCCTCGAGGTCCTCGTGCTGCTGGTGATGCAGGTCGGCGTACTGGCGGATCGGGGCACGGACGCGCTCGACGTCACCTCCTTCGACCCGTCCGTCCTGGCCTCCTCCGCGGGCATGGCGGGCATGTTCGTCCTGGTCATCGGGGCGTTCACCGGATTCGAGGCGACCGCGATCTACGCCGAGGAGGCACGGGACCCGGCGCGTACGGTCCCCCGCGCCACCTTCATCGCGATCGGGTTCCTGGCGCTCTTCTACGCCTTCGGGGTGTGGGTGCTCATGGGCGGTTTCGGCACCGACGAGTCGGTGGCGATCGCCAGGGCGGGTGACGGCCCGCAGCTCACGTTCACCACGGCACAGGTCTTCGTCGGGAAGTGGCTGGCGGACTCGATGCACGTACTGATCGCGATCAGCGCCTTCGCGGCCACCCTCGCCTTCCACAACGCCGCCGCCCGGTACCTCTACGCCCTGGGCCGCGAGGGGCTCCTGCCGCGCCGCCTGGCCAAGGTGTCGGCGCGGCAGGGTTCGCCGGTCGCCGCGGTCGCCGCGCAGACGGTGTTCGGCCTGGTCCTGGTGGTCGGAGGGGCGCTCGTCGGAGCCGACCCGTACGCCCAGATCTTCCTCTGGTCCAACAGCACGGGCGTGCTCGGCATCATGATCATGCAGGCGCTCGCCGCCCTCGCCGTGGTGTTCTTCTTCCGCCGCGACCGGCAGGGCATGTCGGTCTGGCGGGTCGTGGTCGCCCCGCTGATCGCGTTCGCGGGTCTGGCCGTACTGGCGGTGCTCGCCGTCATCCACTTCGATCTGCTCACCGGCCGTACGGGAGCGGTCAACGTGGCCCTGCTCGTACCGCTGCCGGTGGTCCTGGCGGCCGGGATGGTGGTCGCCGCGCGCATCAAGCGCAAGGACCCCGAGCGCTTCGCACGCCTCACCGAGGTGGACGTGGAACGCGGCTGAGCCCGCCGATAGGCCACGGCGGGGGGTGCGGGGCGGTGCGCCTCGCACCCCCCGCCGTGGCCTTCCGGACCGCCGGCGGATCCGTTCACCGCCGAGGACAGGTCCTGGGAACGCCCTTCAAGGTCCGGCCCGCCCCCGGAGACGGCTCACGGAGGTGGCTCAAGGAACGGAAGGGCGCTCACCGAGCCCGCTCAGCGCACAGCTCGCTCCCGGCTCAGGACCATCCAGTTCGACGGCAGCTCGATCCTCGAGCCGTCGGCTTCGTACTCGGTGGTCATCAGCGGCAGATCACCGCTCGCCAGCACGGTGAGCCCGGCCGTACGGAAGAAGTCCGCCGTATCGGAATCGGCCACGGCCCCCGGCACTATCCCGTGCCGGAAGACGGGCCGGAGCTTGGCGGGCGGGCCGGCGGGGGACTCGGCGAGTTCGGCCAGCCGGGCTCCCGCCGTCTCCGCCAGTTCCACGACGAAGGCGCACCCGCGCTCCCCCACCAGGGCGGCGATCGTGTCGGCCAGCGGCTGGCGGTCCTTGGTATCGCTCTGGTGGAGCACTCCGCGCATATAGACATTGCAGTCGCCCAGCTCCTCGTGGAGCCGGGCGACGGCGTCCGGGTCAACGGCGTCGAGCTGCCGGAAACGTATCTCGCCGGACGGCGCGTTCCCCCTTCGGGCGGACGCCTTCTCCTGGTCGGCGGCCAGCTCTATGGCGGCGGCCGAGAGATCGACGCCCATCACCTTGGGGAAGCGGTCGGCGAGGAACCGGGTCTGGGTGCCGTTGCCGCAGCCGAGGTCCAGCAGGGTGAGCGAGGGAGCGTCCACGAGCGGCTCGTAGAGCGCCAGATGCAGACCGGCGGTGAGCGCGGGTTCGGCGTCCCAGAAGACCTCGCCGGGTCTGCCGGAAGCCTCCCCCCAGAAGCCCTCCCATGCATCCCGGTATCGGCTGGTGACGCTCATGACCATCTCCCCAGGTGTATGACACAACGCCAAGATCGGTTTATCGCCCATGAGTTGACACTGCAAGTGTCCGTAAGACACCTTCATGTGACGTTCGCCGCAGCGCCCGGCCACCGTGGGACGCCAGAAGCCGGTTTCGGCACAGTGGGGCGGATGAGCCCCCTGAGCACGGAGAACGAGTGGGGCCGGTCGGTCCCGTGGTCCGGGCGAGTCCGGTGGGTCCACCGGGCCGGGCAGGCACAGTGGGTGGAGTGGGTTCAGTGGGTCCCGTGGGGCGGACGGGCCGGGCAGAGCGGGGCCGGATCGCTCGGTCGAATCGGCCGGATCGCTCGGTCGGACAGATCGGTCGGCCGGACAGACCGGGGCCGGACCGGTCGGATGAATCCGTTCGGCCGGATCGTCAGCGCAGTCCGACCTCGAACCAGACCGTCTTTCCCCCGGCGGTCCGGCTGGCTCCCCACTCCCGGGCCAGCGTGCTGACGAGCCGCAGCCCGCGCCCCGCCTCGTCCGACGGTCCGGCGTCGAGCAGGGCCGGCAGGGTGTGGTCCTCGTCCGCGACCTCGCACAGCAGTGTCGTGGACCGTACGAGACGGAGTTCCGCGCGACGGCCGCCCGCGTGCCGCACGGCATTGCCGACCACTTCGCCGACCAGCAGTTCCACGGTCTCCGTCAAAGCTTCCAGCCCCCAGGAGCGCAGCTGCCCCCTGACCAGCCGACGGGCTCTGGCCGCTTCGCGCGGCTCCAGGGACAGCTCCCAGGCGGCGACCGATTCGGCGGGGATGCCGTTGAGCCGGGCCATCAGCAGGGCGACGTCGTCCTTGCGTCCGCCTCGGGCGTTGAGCGCGCGGATGACGGCGTCGCAGGCTTCGTCCATGGAGGCGGCCGGGTGGGCGGCGGATTCGCACAGGGCCGCGAGTCCGACGCCGATGTCCTCGCCCCGGACCTCCACCAGCCCGTCGGTGCACATCACCAGGCGATCGCCGGGCGCGACGGCGGTCCGGCGGCTCTCGAACGGCACTCCGCCGACGCCGATGGGCGCTCCCGTCGGCAGGTCGAGCAGTTCGCCGCGTCCGTCGGCGGCCCGGACCAGCACGGGCGGAACATGGCCCGCGTTCGCGATCACCAGCTCGTTCCCGATGGGGTCGTAGACCGCGTACAGACAGGTCGCGAGATAGTTCTCGCCGAGGCGCTGGGCGAGGTCGTCGAGGTTGCGCAGCAGTTGCTCGGGCGGCAGATCGAGGGCCGCCATGGTCTGTACGGCGGTGCGTAACTGACCCATCATCGCGGCCGAGTTGAGCCCGTGGCCCATCACATCGCCCACCACCAGCGCGACCCGCGAGCCGGGCAGTTTGACGGAGTCGAACCAGTCGCCGCCGACCCGGCCGAGCAGGGTGCCGGGGAGATAGCGGGTGGCGGTGTCGCACCCCGCCATCCTCGGTGTGACCTGCGGGAGCATCGAGTCCTGGAGGGTTTCGGCGACGTTCTCCTGATAGGTGTACATCCGGGCGTTGTCGAGTACGAGCCCGGCGCGGGCGGCGAGTTCGGCCCCTGTGACACGGTCCATGTCGTTGAAGACGGGGCGCTCCCGGTGGCGGAGCAGAATCATGAACCCCAGGACGACGTTGCGCGCCTTCAGCGGCACCACCAGCATCGAACGGCCGTTGATCAGCGGCCGGATGTCCCGCTTCTCGAACTGCGAGGCGATGGCGGTGCCCATCTGCTCGCTGATCCTCGGCACGAGTACCGGGTCGCCGGTGGTCATGCACTGGAAGAACGGGGTGTGTTCGGGGAACGGCATGGCCTCGCCCACCGGCACCACATCGTCCCAGCGGCCCGGTTCGTCGACGTGCTCGACGGCGACCCGGTGCCACATGGTGGTCGCGTCGGGCGGCCCGTCGGGGAAGCCCTCGCCCGCGATGACCTGTTCGCGCAGATAGGTGCCCGCGACATCGGTGAAGCGCGGCACGACGGCCGCGCTGACCTCCTGGATCGTCAGGGCGAGGTCGAGCGAGGATCCGATGCGTCCGCTGACCTCGTTGAGGAATTCGAGCCGCTCGCGCACCGCCGCGTACTCGAGGTCCTCCGCGAGGTCGGCCGTGTCGACGGGCCTGCCCGCGGCGGCCGCCGCCTCGGCGGCTCTTCTGCGTTCCCCGCGCACGGCCCGCCGGGGCACTCCCCAGTCGGGTGTGACCGGTACGCGGTCGTGGTGGCTGAACTCCAGTACGGGATAGCCGAGATCGAGGATCTGGGAGACGATCCGCGTCGAGTCCCGCACACTCATGCTCGGCAGGATCTCGGGGAGTCTGCGGGCGAGTTCGTCGGAGCCGGCGAACTCGGTGTGCAGAGCGAATCCGGGGGCGATGCGTTCACGCCCCTCCGCCTCCCCGATTCCGCCGAACTGCCCTGCGTCGGCGGCGAGTACGATCAGCCGTTCCTCGCCCGGTCCGACCATGGGGTAGGCCCACCACAGCACATCGAGCCGCGCTCGTCCGGGCTCGCGGACCCTGGCCCGGCCGGCCGTCGGATAGGAGCCGCGCCCCTCGATCGACGCCCGGAGTCCGGGGCCTGGACCGTCGTCCGCCCACGGGTCGCCGGACGCACCGTACTCACCGGACGCACCGTACTCGCCGGATGTCCCGGTCTCCTCGAACCCCGCGCTCTCCGCACTGCCGCTGTGGGCTCTGTGCGCTCCGTGCGCTCCGTCGCCGGCGAGCGCCCCCGGAACGGGGAGAGCGCCGGCGACGGGGAGCAGATCGGCGGCGGAGCGCCCCACCGCTTCCTCACGGGCGGGCCCGAACAGCCGTCGCGCACCGGTCGACCAGTGCGATACGAGGCCGTCGCCGTCCACGACGACCACGGCGAGCGGAATCCTGCCGGGCACGACGTACTGCCGTGGCACCCTCGGCGGAACGCCACTGTCCATGGGTGAGGGGCTCCTTCCCCGCGTGCGATGCGCGGATTTGCCACCACGGTACGACGCTTCGGACGCGGTGCGCGGGGCAATCGGCCGAATAGGTCGTGCGCCCGCGCGAACCGACGGTTCATCAGCCCGGTGAGTGATCCGGCCGGTCCTCGTGCCCGAGTTGGAGATCGCGTTCGGTGCGTCCGCCGCCCGCGACCTGCAGCACCGTGGCGACCGGCGGGTAGCCGGCGGCGATCACCGTGTACTCCCCCGACGAGAGATCGACGAAACGGAAGGTTCCGTCGGGTCCGGTGGTGAGGGTGTCGACCACATTGCCCGCCGCGTCCAGCAGGGTGACGCGGGCCTCCTCGACGGGTCGGCCGCCGCCCGCGCGCACGGTGCCGCGCAGAACCGCCCCGCCCGCCAGTTCGATGTCCTGCCGGGTCTCGCGGGCCGGCTGCACGGTGACCGGCAGCGCGGCCGGCCGGAAGGCGGGCGCGCTCGCCGCGAGGGTGTACTCCCCCGCGACCAGTTCGGTCAGGACGTAGCCGCCCTCGCGTCCGCTGCGGGCGGTGGCGACGACGTCCCCGCGCACATCGGTGAGGGTGACCGCGGCATCGCGTACGGGTGCGCCGTCGGCGGTCAGTACGGCCCCCGCCAGCCGGCCCGCTCCGCCGAGGACCACGTCCAGCTCGACGGGCCGCTCCCCGACCGTGACGGTGACGGCCTGGGGCTGATGGCCGCCCGCCGCCGCGATCATGACATAGGAACCGGAACCCGGAGCGCTCAGCGCGTACCGCCCGTCCTCGCCGCTCGCGCCGCGTCCGATCTGCCGCCCGCGCACATCGATGAGGGTCAGGGCGGCTCGCGGCACGGTGCTGCCGTCGTGGTGTTGGACGGTGCCGCAGACCGGGACGCCGAAGGTGTGCGCGGGCGCGGCGCTGCGGGGCGGGGGCACCGAGGCGGTGACGGCGTCGGCGGCAGGGGCGTTCTGGGACACCAGCGGTTTCTCCTTGAGGAAGAAGGCGATGAACAGGCCGAGCAGGAGCACGGGCACGAGATAGAGGAAGATCCGGGGCATCGCGTCGGCGTACGCCTGGACGTAGCCGTCGCGTACGGCGGCCGGCAGGGTGTGGATCAGTTCCGGGGTGATGGACTCGGGGTCCATGCCGTCCGGCAGTCCGGCTCCGCCGGGGAGGCGGACGGCGAGCGCGTCGGCGAGCCGGTCGGCGAAGAGGGTGCCGAAGACGGCGGCGCCGACGCTGCCGCCGATCTGGCGGAAGAAGTTGTGGGCGCTGGTGGCGGTGCCGAGGTCGGCCGGGGGCACGGCGTTCTGCACGGCGAGGACCAGTACGGGAATCACCAGCCCGATGCCGGTGCCGAGGACGGCCTGCCAGAGGCTGGACTGAAGGCGGGGGGTGTCGGCCTCCAGTCCGGAGAGCAGCCACATCCCGGCGACGGAGAGCACTCCGCCTGCGACGGGGTGGATCCGGTAGCGCCCGGTGCGGCTGACCAGTTGGCCGGAGACGATGGAGCCGACGACGATCCCGCCCATCAGGGGGAGCACCAGCAGCCCGGACTCGGTGGCGCTGACTCCGTCCACCATCTGCAGAAAGGTGGGCAGGTAGGCGGCCGCGCCGAAGAGCGCCACGCTGACGAGGGCTCCCAGGAGGCTGGTGACGTTGAAGACGGAGTCGCGGAACAGCCGCAGCGGAATCATCGGTTCGGCGGCGCGCGTCTCGACGAGCAGGAAGAGCAGGGTGGTTACGGCGGTGCCCGCGGCGAGCCCCAGTACGGGGGTCGAGTCCCAGGCGTACTCCGTGCCGCCCCAACTGGTCAGCAGGACCACGCCGGTGGACGCGGCGGCGAGGAGCAGCGCGCCGAGGACGTCGAGCCGGGCGCGGACGGCGGGTCCGGGAAGGCGGAGCACCGCGGCGACCATGACCAGGGTGACCAGGCCGAAGGGCACGTTGAAGTAGAAGCACCAGCGCCATGAGACATGGTCGGTGAAGAAGCCCCCGAGGAGCGGGCCCGCGACGGAGGCGAGGCCGAAGGCGGCGCCGATGAGCCCCATGTACCGGCCGCGGTCACGGGCCGGGACGATGTCCGCGATGATCGCCTGGACGCCGATCAGCAGTCCGCCCGCCCCGATGCCCTGGATGGCGCGGAACGCGATCAGCTGGTCCATGCTGCGGGACCAGCCGGCCAGCGCCGATCCGATGACGAAGACGACGATCGCGAACTGGAAGACGCCCTTGCGCCCGAGGAGATCGCCGAGTTTGCCGTAGACCGGCATGGCGATGGTGGAGGTGAGGAGATACGCGGTGATCGCCCAGGACATCCGGTCCAGACCCTGCAGCTCGCCGACGATCTTCGGGAGCGCGGTGGCGACGATCATCTGCTCCACCGCGGCGAGCAGGAGCGCGAGCATCAGCGCGGCGAAGACGAGCCGTACGCGGCGGGGGCTGAGCGGCTGTTCGGGCACCGCGTCCCGGACGGGGCCGGGGGGATCGCCGGGAGCCGCCGGGGCGACCCGCTCGTCCTCCACAGGAGTGATGCCGCCCACGTTTCCGCTCCCCTCGTCACGCCTTGCGCGGCGCCATTCTTCGCATGGCGCGCGGACGAGGAGCGAGCGGCGCGGGGGACCGGGCGGTTCGGCGGGACGGGCCCGACCGCCCCGTAAGGGAGGCGTGTCGGGCGCTCATCAGGGGCTTTCCCGCGGCCCGTGGTGCGCGGGGCGCATCACGACGCCGCAGGGAAGACCACTCGATACGGTGAGAGCGTCACAACGGCCCACGAAAGAGCGGTGGGTTCCGTGGCCGGAAGGGCGGTGGGGTCCGTGACCCTCTTCCCGGCTACCGCTTCTCGACCTCGGCCGCGAGGTTCGCGAGCAGGACGTCGTAGATGCGGGCGAGACCCTTGGGCGCGAAGGTCTTCTCGAAGAATCCGCCGATGCCGCCGGCACCGTCCCAGACGGTGGTGACGACGGCCTTGGACTTGCCCTCCCCCGCCGGGGTGACGGTCCAGGTGGTGACCATGGAGGAATTGCGGTCCTTTTCGATCAGCTGGCCGTCGGTCGGCTCGGTGACGTCGAGCAGACAGTCGCGGACACGCTTGCTGGTCGCCTGGAGCTTCCAGTGGACGAGGGTGCCCTCACCGTCGCCGCCCTCCCGGACCTCGTACTCGCTGAACTGCTCGGGCAGGAGCTTCGCGCGGGAGTTCTCGTAGTCGGCCAGGGTGTCGAACACCGTCTCCGCGTCCGCCGCGATGACTCGTTCCGTCGTGGCCTCGACCTGCGCCATTGCTGTTCCTCCAGCACTCGGTTGTTCGGGGTGGCGCAAGCCAACCATCTCGGGTGCGAGCGCCCAAATCCGGGGCCGGGAGATGGCCGGAAGGCGGAGGCCCAAAGCGATCAAGGGAACATGTGTTCTATTCTGAGGCCAGTGCTACCGAGGAGGCGACCATGCGCTGGGACCATCTGGCCGAGAATCAGTCGACGCCGGGGGCTTCCGGCGACGCCTCGCTCTTCGGCGCGTCCGAGGTGACGACCCGCACCTTCGACACACCGGAGTTCCGGGGCATCACCTTCCACGAGATCCGGGCGCGTTCGATTCTGAACCGGGTGCCGGGCGCGTCCCGGATGCCGTTCGAATGGACCGTCAATCCCTACCGAGGCTGCTCGCACGCCTGTGTGTACTGCTTCGCGCGCAAGTCCCACAGCTATCTGGACCTCGACACCGGGCTCGGCTTCGACTCCCAGATCGTCGTCAAGGTCAACGCGCCCGAGCTGCTCCGCCGCCAACTGGGGTCCCGCCACTGGCAGGGCGCGCATATCGCGATGGGCACGAACGTCGACTGTTACCAGAGGGCAGAGGGACGCTATCGGCTCATGCCGGGCGTGATCGCGGCCCTGCGCGACTACGCGAACCCGTTCTCCATCCTCACCAAGGGCACCCTGATCCTGCGCGATCTGGAACTGCTGCTCCAGGCGGCCGAGGTCACCGAGGTCGGCGTCTCCGTCTCGGTCGGTTTCACCGATCAGCGCCTGTGGCGCACGCTCGAACCCGGCACGCCCTCGCCCGAGCGCCGCCTCGACGCCGTCCGCACCCTCGCCGACCACGGAATCGGCTGCGGGGTGCTGATGGCCCCGGTGGTTCCCTTCCTCGGCGACCATCCGGACCAGCTCCGCGCGACCGTACGCGCGATCGCCGCGTCAGGCGCGACCTCGGTGACACCGCTCGTCCTCCATCTGCGGACCGGAGCGCGCGAGTGGTTCATGGCGTGGCTGCAAGAGCACCACCCGTATCTCGTGCGGCGCTATGAGCGGTTGTACGCGGACGGGGCGTACGCGCCCAGGTGGTACCAGCGCCGGATCACACGCCAGGTCCATGAACTGGCGGCCGAGTTCGGCATCGGCCCGGCCGACCGGGGGATGCCGCGGCGGATCAGACCGGAGCCGGATCCGGGAGCCCTGCGGCGCGACCGGGAGCCCGTGCAGCTCACGCTGCTCTGACGCCGGCTCTGCTGTCGGGCCCGACGGTCCCGAACCGGCGGGAGTGCCTGCCCGACGGTCCCGGCAGGCACTCGCGCCGGGCGATGACGCCGGTGCCGGCCGGGGCGGCCTACCGGATCGACGGTCAGTCCGCGTACCAGCGGGCGGCGGCCGAGTCGTACACATAGGAGGGCCTGCCCTCGACCCCGGTCGTACGGAAGGGGCGTCCCCTGTCGTCGATGCGCAGCGTCCCCGAGCGGTCGCCGCTGCTCCACTTCAGCTCCAGATACCAGTCACTGTCCCGGGAGGTGCTCCCGGCGGTGACGAGCAGGATCTCGGGGTCCTTGAGCGAGACCCGGTAGGGGAAGGAGACCGCGGCGATGGGCCCGTTCTCGTCCCGGCCGTTCACGGAGCGCGCGATGGGCCGGGACTTGTCGAGGTCGACCTCGAACATCCGGGGAGTGATCGATCCGCCGCAGCCGAGGCTCATCTGATAGACGTTCCCCGGCGGCGGGGTCCGCCTCGCGGCGACCCTGACCCGCAGCGACTGGAGCACCACGGCCTGGTCGCTCTTGCCCTGCACGGTGATCCGGACCCTGGTCCTGCCGCCGTGCACCGCGCCGGTGGACCGGGCCCAGAGTTCCGCGTCGGACTCGGCCGGGGGCGGCGGGACGGCGGTGGGGGCCCGGTTTACGAGGTAGCCGTGATCGCAGCCGTTCGCCCAGACGTGCTGGTCGACGGCGACGGTGAACGGCGTACCGACTTCCCCGCGCCCGTCCGGCTCCGTACTCGAGGAGGACGGGGACAGGGACGGGCTCGGGTGGGGCTGCCGGACTCCCGCGCCGTCCGATGCGGCGGGCGCACCGGACGGCGAGGCGCTACGGGACGCGGAGGCGGCCGGGCCGGTTCCGTCCCCGGTGGCCGGGGATTCGCCTCCTTCCGCTTCCGCGCCACCGGGCTGCCGCGCGGCGGCGTGGTTCCCGCCCGGCGGGCGGAGCGGGGACTGGTCGAACGCCATCAGGAGGCCGAAGACGGCGACGGTCGCGACGACGCCCGTGACGAGGGCCGCGCGCCGTCGGCGCGGGGAGCGGGCGGGCACGGAGGAGCGCCCGGGCGCGTAGGAGCGTACGGAGACGGGCGAGGCTTTCCCTCCAGCCCCCTCCCGTCCGGTCCCTTCCGGTCGGATGACGGTCACTTCGGAGGGGGTGACCGGTGCGGGGGCGGGGGTACCGGGCAGGCCCCGCGCGCCGGGCCGGGACGGCGGTGCCGGAACGGGATCCTCCGTGACGGAGGCGTCCGGCGGGGCGGGCCCGTCGGACGCACCGGCCCCTCCGGACGCGCGGGACGTATCGGATGCACGGGACGTGTCGGGCGCGTCCGATACGTCGTCCCCTCCGGGCCGGGGTGTTCGGTCCGGCTGCCCGTGCGGCGGTCCCGCCGAGGCCGCCGGGCCCGTCGCGGCCTCCTGGCGGCGACGGCGGTCGGCGTCCGCCAGGACCCAGAGGCGGTGGAGGGAGACCAGGTCCTCACCGGCGCAGCCGCAGAGCCGGGCGAGGCGTTCGACGGGGGCGAACTCCATGGGGACCGTATGGCCCGAGCAGTAGCGGTGGAGGGTGGACGCGCTGACTCCCACCCTGCGCGCGAGCGCGCCGTAGCTGCGGCCCGAGGCGTCCCGCATCTCACGCAGTCGGCGCGCGAACGCCTCGGTTTCGGTTCCTCGTGACGTGTTCACAACCGTTCCAGCTCTCCGGCCGTCCCAGGGCGGCGTTCCACCCCCCTTGAGTAGTGCCACGTCAGCGGGGGTGGAATGGTTCCACCGTTCCGGGAACGGCCGGGACGCTTGTGTCCGCCCGCCGGGCTGCCGAAGCTGGTGATCGCTCCAACGACCACCGAGCAACGGGGATCCATGCCATGAAGAAGATGTTCCGTACCGCCGCCGTCACCGCGGCGGCGCTGGGCCTGACCGTCGCCTCCTTCACCTCGGCCGGCGCCGCTCCCTGGCCGGCGTTCCTCTCGGCTTCGCAGCTGCCCGCGGCGCCGACGCCGTGGACGGCGGGCCCGGCACAGGCCGGTCTGCCCGAGGACTTCTGCACCGCCGGGACCGCGGCGCGGGCCGCCAGCAAGCACCGGCTGTTCTGGACCGAACTGGACACCAACGCCCGCCAGACGATCACGGTCGCGCCCAGCGAGGCGAAGGCGAAGGCGCTCGTCACCAAGGTCCGCGCCTCGATCGAGAGCTGTCTCGGCCGGTTGCAGCAGCAGAACCCGACACTCCAGGGCGAGGCCGTCTACGAGGGCCCCGTCAACATCGAGGAGGGCGCGCACGTCTACAGCATCGACACCTGGGACCCCGAGGTCGGCTCGGACGACGTCTCGCTGTACTCGGTCGGCCGGGACGGCCGGACGGTGACGGTCATCGGCTGGGGTCAGCTGGGCGACATGGGCGGCGCGCCGCTGGCGGGCTTCAGGGCGACGACGAAGACCGCGGTCGCCAAGCTCCACTGAGCCGCGCCCACGAGGACCGGCTCCCGTGGCGGCCGATATGAATGTCCGGCGGTGACCCTTTCAGGAGGTCCGACGGATGCCGGGGGGAGTCGCGGGCTCCGGAGCCGGGGGTTCTCCCCGCTCCGGAGCCCGTGACGCGCACGCCGGGGAGGGCCCGCGCGCGTCCGGGCAGCGGCCTCCGGAGGCGGACCGGCTCGACCGGTCCGCCCTGTTCCGCCGTCGCTCACGGACTCAGACGCGCCAGTGCGGCGTGGGCCGCCGCCGAGAGCCTGGGATGAGCTCGCGCCGACTCCAGTACCTCGCCCGCCCGTCGGTCGCCGAGCGCGCCCAGCCCCTCCACACAGGCGAGCGCCACCCGCCAGTGCGGATCGCCGGGGCCGAGGCGGCGGCGGAGCACGGTGATCAGCGCCGGTACGGACTCGGGCGCCCGGAGCCGGGCCAGCAGGCGGACCGGAACCAGGGCGTAGGCGACCCGCAGCTCGTTGGTGGCGAGCGCCGCGGCGGCGCGCGGCGTACGGGGGTCGGCCAGCTCGGACAGCGCGTGCGCGGCGGAGACGCACCGTTCGCCGTCACGGTGGTTCAGCAACAGGACCAGAGCCTCGAAGGCTCTGCGATCGCCGGCGCACCCCAGCCGGAAGGCGGCGATCTCCCGCGCCCAGAGCGGACGTTCCCGTTCCGTGAGCACACCCGCCAGTTCCTCGGGGTCCGGCGTCGCCAGCAGCCGTTCGTACGCCGCCGAGCCGCCGGACTCGTCCCGCAGACGCTCCGCCAGTGCCCGTAACTCCTCGTCCATGAAGATCACCTTATCGGCGCCCGGAACCATCCCGGTCCCGAGCGCCCCCGCCCCGGCGACCGGGCAAGCCGGGGCCGTGGACCCGCATAGGATCACCGCCGCCTCGCTCCGTGCGATCCAGATCACATGGGGTGCGGTCTGGCGCGCTCATTACCCGCGGGTTAATCTCATGTGAGCGGGTTACACCCGCGACTCCGGTGGCCTGGTGACGCAGCCACCGAGTGCAGTCGGTTCGGTGAAACGGCAAGGACAGCGGTGCGCGCGTCGGTGGCGCGCCGCGTAGGGCATGGCTCCGGGACAGAGCCCGCCGCCCCAGTACCACGCTCCGCGTCCGGTACGCGTTGTGCGCTCTTCGGCGCACTCTCCCGCGCGCCGCCGCCGCTCGCGTGCCTCCTGATCGCACGCGCGGCCCCTCCTTCAGTCGTCACTCACCTGGAGTCCCCTGATGGACATCCCTCTCCACACCATTGCCGTCGTCGGCCTCGGCACCATGGGCGCCGGCATCGCCGAGGTCCTCGCCCGTGCGGGCCGCGAAGTGATCGGCGTCGACATCAGCGAGGCAGCGGCCCGCCAGGCCGTCGTCGCCCTCGAAGCCTCCACCGCCCGCGCCGTGGAGCGCGGGAGGATCACCGAGAGGGAGCGCGCCGACACCCTGGCCCGCTTCCGTACCTTCTCCGACCTCCAGGCGGCGGCGGACGCCGATCTCGTGATCGAGGTCGTCTCCGAGTCGTACGAGACCAAGCAGCAGGTCTTCCGTGAGCTGGACGGCATCGTCCGCCCCACCACGATCCTCGCCACCGGCACCAACGCGCTCTCCGTGACCCGGCTGGCCGCCGAATCCGAGCACCCCGAACGTGTCCTCGGCATGCATTTCTTCAACCCGGCCCCGGCCATGAAGCTGGTCGAGGTCGTCTCCTCCGTGCTGACCGCGCCCGCCGCCGTCACGGCCGTCACCTCGCTCGCCCGTGAGCTGGGCAAGGAGCCCGTGGCCGTCGGCGACCGGCCCGGATTCATCGCGGACGGGCTGCTCTTCGGCTATCTCAACCAGGCCGCGGCGATGTACGAGGCCAAATACGCGTCCCGCGAGGACATCGACGCGGCGATGAGGCTGGGCTGCGGGCTGCCGATGGGCCCGCTGGCGCTGCTGGACCTGATCGGCATCGACACCGCGCGTACGGTTCTGGACGCGATGTACGCCGAGTCCCATGACCGGCTGCACGCTCCGGCCCCGATACTGAAGCAGCTCAGCGAGGCCGGGCTGACCGGCCGGAAGACGGGCCGGGGCTTCTACTCCTACGCCGCTCCCGGCACCCCTGACGTCGTGCCGGACGCCCTGACCCCGCGGCCCGCCACGGACGGGGAGGCGGCTCTCCGGGAGATCCGGTCGGTCGGCGTGGCCGGTTCCGGCACCATGGCGAGCGGTATCGCGGAGGTCTTCGCCAAGGCGGGTTATGACGTGGTGATCGCCGCGCGCTCGCTGGAGAAGGCGGAGACCGCGAAGGCCCGCATCGCCAAGTCGCTCACCCGCTCCGTCGACAAGGGCCGGATGACGGCCGAGGCCAGGGAAGACGCACTCGGCCGGATCACCCCGGCGGGCTCGCTCGACGCGTTCGCGGAGGTGGATCTGGCGCTGGAGGCCGTCGCCGAGGATCTGGCGGTCAAGCGGCAGCTGTTCGCGACGCTCGACAAGGTCTGCAAGGAGGGCGCGGTGCTCGCCACCACCACCTCCTCGCTGCCGGTCGTGGCCTGCGCCCGCGCGACCTCGCGCCCGCAGGACGTCATCGGGATGCACTTCTTCAACCCGGCCCCGGCGATGAAGCTGGTCGAGGTCGTCCGTACGGTGCTGACCGCGGACGACGTCCACGCCACGGTCCGCGCGGTGACCACGGAGATCAAGAAGCATCCGGTCGACTGCGGCGACCGGGCCGGTTTCATCGTGAACGCGCTGCTGTTCCCGTATCTCAACAACGCGATCAAGATGATCGAGCAGCACTACGCGACCGTCGACGACATCGACGCCGCCATCAAACTGGGCGGCGGCTACCCGATGGGGCCCTTCGAACTCCTCGACGTCGTCGGGCTCGACGTCTCGCTCGCGATCGAAAACGTGCTGCACCGCGAGTTCCGCGACCCCGGGCTCGCGCCCGCGCCACTGCTGGAGCACCTCGTGGCCGCGGGCTGCCTCGGCCGGAAGACGGGCCGTGGCTTCCGCGAATATGCCCGGCGCTGATCCATCGGCCGGCTGGGGCGGACTCCTCGAACCCTCCGAGGAGCCGCCCCCGCAGCCGCCCCCACGGGCGGCTCCGGGGCGGGTCCGAGCACCCGCTCCCGGCGTCGGTGACGCCGCCCCACACGCGCGCTCTCCTGCACGGATGCAGTACGTTCGGGGCATGGCCCAGCCCGCTGATCCCAGTCGTCCTTCCCCCCGCGCCAAGACCGCCGCCGACGCTCCGGAGAGTGCCGCAGGCAACCGCGCCGCCGCCCAACGCCTCAAGATGCGCCGCGAATTGGCGGCGGCGGCCATGGAGCTCTTCGCGACCAAGGGATACGAAGCGACGACCGTGGACGAGATCGCGGCGGCGGCCGGAGTCGCCCGGCGGACGTTCTTCCGCCACTTCCGCTCCAAGGAGGAGGCGATCTTCCCGGACCACGACGACACGCTCGTACGCGCCGAGGCGGTCCTGAACGCGGCACCGGCCCACGAGCACCCGCTGGACACCGTGTGCCAGGGCATCAAAGAGGTCATGCGGATGTACGCCTCCTCCCCCGCGGTCTCCGTGGAGCGCTACCGCCTCACCCGTGAGGTGCCCACCCTGCGGGAACGGGAGATCGCCTCCGTGGCCCGCTACGAGCGGCTCTTCACCCGCTATCTGCTGGGCCACTTCGACGAGCGCGACCACCACGACGGCAACGACGACCCGCTGCTGGCGGAGGTGGCGGCGTCGGCGGTCGTCACCGCGCACAACCATGTGCTGCGCCGCTGGCTGCGGGCGGGCGGCGAGGGCGATGTGGAGGCCCAGCTCGACCACGCGTTCGCCATCGTCCGGGACACCTTCGGGTCGGGCATCGGAGCGGGCCGCGCCCAGCCCGCCGAACTCGCGCCCGCTCCCCCGGCCGCGCCGGAACCGCCGGCCGCTCTCACCTCGACCCCCCAGGACGAGGTTCTAGTGGCGGTGGCCCGCACGGACGCGCCGCTGGACGATGTGATGCGCACGATCGAGCGCGCGCTGCAGGGCCGCCGGGGCTGAGCCGCGGGGCCCCGACCGCGCCCCACCTGACACCCGACCGGCCCAACGGCCCCGCCCCTCACCCGCAGGGCCCACCCCTCACCCGCCGGCCGCTGCCTTCGCCCGCGAGGCCGGCCACCACCTGCCGGGCCCCGGCATCCCCTCCCGGCCGCCGCCGCACGGCACCGCGGCCCCCGAAACGACCCTCTGGTTGCCCATTGCCGCCAGCGGGATGACACTTGAAAGAAAATATTGGCACGCAGTGCCTTGTCACCTGACACGGCGTGCCATACGGTAAAGGCGTCCGGGCGGCCGGCGTGCAGAGATCACGCGTACGCCGGCTGTCCCCGCAACCCGCGACCAACACGCGGCTGCGCGCCCGGACGCCTGCGTCACAGGCTCCCGACCGCGCTCACCAGCGCCGCCGATCACCATCCGCCGAACCGACGGCACACCTCCACAGCAGCAGCACCGCTCCCTCACCCTCATCGGGGTACCCCTCGGGGTGCCCTCGCGCTTCGCCGGAGGCAACACCGTGAAGGAAATCCTGGACGCGATCCAGTCGGCGGACTCCACGTCCGCGGACTTCGCCGCGCTACCGCTCCCCGAGTCCTATCGCGCGGTGACCGTGCACAAGGACGAGGCCGAGATGTTCGCCGGCCTGGAATCCCGCGAGAAGGACCCCCGGAAGTCCCTCCACATCGAGGATGTGGCGACACCGGAACTCGGCCCCGGCGAAGCGCTGGTGGCCGTCATGGCCAGCTCCGTCAACTACAACTCGGTCTGGACCTCGATCTTCGAGCCGCTCTCCACCTTCACGTTCCTGGAGAGGTACGGAAAGCTCTCCGAGCTGACCAGGCGGCACGACCTCCCGTACCACGTCATCGGCTCCGACCTGGCGGGTGTCGTGCTGCGCACCGGCCCCGGTGTGAACGCCTGGAAGCCCGGCGACGAGGTCGTCGCCCACTGCCTCTCGGTCGAGCTGGAGTCCTCGGACGGCCACAACGACACGATGCTCGACCCCGAGCAGCGCATCTGGGGCTTCGAGACCAACTTCGGCGGCCTCGCCGAGGTCGCGCTCGTCAAGTCCAACCAGCTGATGCCCAAGCCCGGCCATCTCAGCTGGGAGGAGGCGGCCGCGCCGGGGCTGGTGAACTCCACGGCGTACCGCCAGCTCGTCTCGCGCAACGGCGCGGGCATGAAGCAGGGCGACAACGTCCTGATCTGGGGCGCGAGCGGCGGACTCGGCTCGTACGCCACCCAGTTCGCGCTGGCCGGCGGCGCCAACCCGATCTGTGTCGTCTCCAGCGACCAGAAGGCGGAGATCTGCCGGGCGATGGGCGCCGAGGCGATCATCGACCGCAACGCCGAGGGCTACCGGTTCTGGAAGGACGAGCAGACCCAGGACCCGCGCGAGTGGAAGCGGTTCGGCAAGCGCATCCGCGAGCTGACGGACGGCGAGGACGTCGACATCGTCTTCGAACACCCCGGACGCGAGACCTTCGGGGCCTCCGTGTACGTCACACGCAAGGGCGGGACCATCGTCACCTGCGCTTCGACGTCCGGCTACACCCACGAGTACGACAACCGCTATCTGTGGATGTCGCTGAAGCGGATCATCGGCTCACACTTCGCCAACTACCGCGAGGCGTGGGAGGCGAACCGGCTGATCGCGAAGGGCAAGATCCACCCGACGCTCTCCAAGGTCTACTCGCTCGACGAGACCGGCCAGGCCGCGTTCGACGTGCACCGCAATCTGCACCAGGGGAAGGTCGGCGTGCTCGCCCTGGCCCCGGCCGAGGGTCTGGGCGTGCGGGACGAGGAGATGCGCGCCCGGCACATCGACGCCATCAACCTCTTCCGTGACGCGTCGGCCGGGCAAGCGGCCCGCCCCGGCGGGAACATCTGAGAGACGGCACCTATGACAGAGCGCCAGAAGGACCGCCCGTGGCTCATGCGGACGTACGCCGGTCATTCGACCGCCGAAGCGTCCAACGAGCTCTACCGGCGCAACCTCGCCAAGGGCCAGACCGGTCTGTCGGTCGCGTTCGACCTCCCGACGCAGACCGGCTACGACCCGGACCACATCCTCGCGCGCGGCGAGGTCGGCCGGGTCGGGGTCCCCGTCTCCCACCTCGGCGACATGCGCCGGCTGTTCCAGGACATCCCCCTGGAGCAGATGAACACCTCGATGACCATCAACGCGACGGCCATGTGGCTGCTGGCGCTGTACCAGGTCGTCGCCGAGGAGCAGGGTGCGGACATCACCGGGCTCCAGGGCACGACGCAGAACGACATCGTGAAGGAGTACCTGTCGCGCGGGACGCATGTCTTCCCGCCCGGCCCGTCGCTGCGGCTGACGACGGACATGATCGCCTACACGGTGAACCACATCCCCAAGTGGAACCCGATCAACATCTGCAGTTACCACCTCCAGGAGGCCGGTGCCACGCCGGTCCAGGAGATCTCGTACGCCATGTCGACCGCGATCGCCGTGCTGGACGCGGTCTTCGCCTCCGGCCAGGTCCCCGAGGAGCGCAGGGGTGACGTCGTCGCCCGTATCTCCTTCTTCGTGAACGCGGGCGTCCGCTTCATCGAGGAGATGTGCAAGATGCGCGCCTTCGGCCGTATCTGGGACCAGGTCACGCGTGAGCGGTACGGCATCGAGAACCCCAAGCACCGCCGTTTCCGCTACGGCGTCCAGGTGAACTCCCTCGGCCTCACCGAGGCCCAGCCGGAGAACAACGTCCAGCGGATCGTGCTGGAGATGCTGGCCGTCACGCTCTCCAAGGACGCCCGCGCCCGCGCCGTACAGCTGCCGGCCTGGAACGAGGCGCTGGGCCTGCCCCGGCCGTGGGACCAGCAGTGGTCGCTCCGTATCCAGCAGGTGCTCGCCCATGAGTCGGATCTGCTGGAGTACGAGGACATCTTCGCGGGCTCGCACGTCATCGAGGCCAAGGTGGACTCCCTCGTCGAGGAGTGTCTCGCCGAGATGGGGCGGATCGAGGAGATGGGCGGCGCGATGGCGGCCGTCGAGTCCGGCTATCTCAAGTCGCAGCTGGTCTCCTCGCACGCCGAGCGGCGGGCGAGGATCGAGGCCGGTGACGACAAGGTCGTCGGCGTCAACGTCTTCGAGACCACCGAGGACAATCCGCTCACCGCGGACCTCGACGCGGCGATCATGACCGTCGACCCGGCCAATGAGGCACGGGTCGTCGCCGCCCTCCACGAGTGGCGCGACCACCGCGACGAGGAACGGGCCACCGACGCGCTGACCGCGCTGAAGAAGACGGCGGCCGGTTCCGAGAATCTGATGGCCGCCACGCTGGAGTGCGCCCGCGCGGGTGTCACCACCGGCGAGTGGGCGTGGGCGCTGCGCGATGTGTTCGGCGAGTTCCGCGCGCCGACCGGCGTCTCGGGCGCGCCCGTCGCGGTCGCCGCCGAGGCGGGCACCCCGCTCGCCCTCGTCCGGGAGAAGGTGGCGCGCACGGCCGATGAGCTGGGCGCGGGACGGCTGCGGCTGCTGGTCGGCAAGCCCGGTCTCGACGGGCACTCCAACGGTGCCGAGCAGATCGCCGTACGGGCGCGGGACGCGGGCTTCGAGGTGGTCTACCAGGGCATCCGGCTCACGCCCGAGCAGATCGTCTCCGCCGCGCTCGCGGAGGACGTGCACTGTGTGGGGCTCTCCATCCTGTCCGGCTCGCACGCCGAGCTGGTGCCCGATGTGCTGGCGCGGCTGCGGGAGGCCGGTGCGGCAGCCGGACCGGGCGGTCCGGGAGACAACCCCATTCCGGTGATCGTCGGCGGGATCATCCCGAACGCCGACGCCGCCGAGCTGAGGGCGGCGGGCGTGGCCGCCGTGTTCACCCCGAAGGACTTCGGCATCACGGAGATCATCGGACGTATCGTCGACGAGATCCGCAAAGCGAACAAGCTAGAACCTCTGGAGGTCCCCGCATGACCGAGCCCCTGAACCGTCTGCGTCCGCGTCGTTCCTGTCTCGCGGTGCCCGGCTCGAACCCGCGGTTCCTGGAGAAGGCCCAGGGCCTGGCCGCCGACCAGGTGTTCCTGGACCTGGAGGACGCCTGCGCGCCGCTGGCGAAGCCGGACGCCCGCCACACGATCGTGAAGTTCCTCAACGAGGGCGACTGGAGCGGCAAGACGCGGGTCGTACGGGTCAACGACTGGACCACCGAGTGGACCTACCGGGATGTCGTCACCGTCGTCGAGGGCGCGGGCCCCAACCTGGACTGCATCATGCTGCCCAAGGTCCAGGACGCCCAGCAGATCGTCGCGCTCGACCTGCTGCTGACCCAGATCGAGAAGACCATGGGCTTCGAGGTCGGCCGGATCGGCATCGAGGCCCAGATCGAGAACGCCGCCGGTCTGGTGAACGTGGACGCGATCGCCGCCGCCTCCCCCCGTCTCGAGACGATCATCTTCGGCCCGGCCGACTTCATGGCCTCCATCAACATGAAGTCCCTCGTGGTCGGCGAGCAGCCGCCCGGCTATTCGGCCGACGCCTACCACTACATCCTGATGCGGATCCTGATGGCCGCCCGTATGCACGATCTGCAGGCCATCGACGGTCCCTACCTCCAGATCAAGAACGTCGACGGGTTCCGCGAGGTCGCCGGGCGCGCCGCCGCGCTGGGCTACGACGGCAAGTGGGTGCTGCATCCCGGACAGGTCGAGGCCGCCAACGAGGTCTTCTCCCCGTCGCAGGACGACTTCGACCATGCGGAGCTGATTCTGGACGCGTACGAGTACCACACGTCCGAGGCGGGCGGCCGGAAGGGCTCGGCGATGCTCGGCGACGAGATGATCGACGAGGCGTCCCGCAAGATGGCCCTGGTCGTCTCCGGCAAGGGCCGTGCCGCCGGGATGACCCGCACCTCGAAGTTCGAAGCCCCGGAGGCGTGACGAGCATGCAGTTCGGCCGTACCTATGAAGAGTTCACCGTCGGCGACGTCTACAAGCACTGGCCCGGAAAGACGG
The DNA here is from genome assembly GCF_053600955.1 of Streptomyces sp. NPDC004838. Classification (NCBI taxonomy): domain Bacteria; kingdom Bacillati; phylum Actinomycetota; class Actinomycetes; order Kitasatosporales; family Streptomycetaceae; genus Streptomyces; species Streptomyces sp. NPDC004838. Next base: position 105,414 of record NZ_JBSGAW010000016.1, read on the forward strand.
TCACCGAGTACGACGACCATCTCTTCTGTCTGCTGACGATGAACCACCACCCCCTCCACATGGACAGTAATTATGCGGAGAACACCACCGATTTCGGCAAAAACGTGGTGGTGGGCAATTACATCTACTCCCTGCTGCTGGGCATGTCCGTACCGGACGTGTCGGGCAAGGCGATCGCCAATCTGGAGATCGAGTCACTGCGGCACGTCGCCCCGACGTTTCACGGCGACACCCTCTACGGCGAGACGACCGTGCTGGACAAGACCCCCTCGAAGTCCAGGAACGACCGGGGCATCGTCCAGGTGGAGACCAAGGGCTACAAGCAGGACGGCACCCTCGTCTGCGTCTTCCGCCGCAAGGTCATGGTGCCCACCGAGACGTACATCAAGGAGCGCGGCGGCGAGCAGCCCGGCCGCCCCGAACTCAAGGAGCAGGTGAAGTAGCGATGGCCCGACTCGCCCTGACCCACGGGCTGACGGATGTCCAGCAGGAGATCCTGTCGACCGTGCGGGACTTTGTCGACAAGGAGATCATTCCTGTCGCGACCGAGCTGGAGCACCGCGACGAGTACCCGGAGCAGATCGTCGAGGGCCTCAAGGAGCTGGGCCTGTTCGGGCTGATGATCCCGGAGGAGTACGGCGGGCTCGGCGAGTCGCTGCTCACCTACGCGCTCTGCGTCGAGGAGATCTCCCGCGGCTGGATGTCCGTCTCGGGCATCATCAACACGCACTTCATCGTGGCGTACATGCTCAAGCAGCACGGCACACAGGAGCAGAAGGACGCCTTCCTGCCCCGGATGGCGCTGGGCGAGGTGCGCGGGGCGTTCTCGATGTCGGAGCCGGCCCTGGGCTCGGACGTGTCGGCGATCACCTCCAAGGCCGTCCGGGACGGCGACGAGTACGTTCTCTCCGGCCAGAAGATGTGGCTGACGAACGGCGGAACGTCCCATCTCGTCGCCGTTCTGGTCCGCAGTGACGAAGGACACGCCGAGGGGACGGCCGCCCACAAGTCGATGACGACCTTCCTGGTCGAGAAGGAGCCCGGCTTCGGCGAGGTCCGGCCCGGTCTCACCATCCCCGGGAAGATCGACAAGATGGGGTACAAGGGGGTCGACACCACCGAGATGATCATGGACGGCCTGCGCGTTCCGGCCGACAGGGTCCTCGGCGGCGCCACGGGCCGGGGCTTCTACCAGATGATGGACGGCGTCGAGGTGGGCCGCGTCAATGTGGCGGCGCGCGGCTGCGGCGTCGCCCAGCGGGCGTTCGAACTGGGAGTCTCGTACGCCCAGCAGCGTCACACCTTCGGCAAGCCGATCGCCCAGCACCAGGCGATCCAGTTCAAGCTGGCCGAGATGGCTACCAAGGTCGAGGCGGCCCATGCCATGATGGTGAACGCCGCTCGCAAAAAGGACTCGGGTGAGCGAAACGACCTGGAAGCGGGGATGGCGAAATACCTCGCCTCCGAGTACTGCAAGGAGGTCGTCGAAGACGCTTTCCGTATCCACGGCGGTTACGGCTTCTCCAAGGAGTACGAGATCGAGCGCCTCTACCGCGAGGCGCCGATGCTGTTGATCGGTGAAGGCACCGCTGAAATCCAGAAAATGATCATTGGTCGTCGGCTGCTCGAGGAGTACCGATTCCAGGGTTGATCGTCGCTTTTGGGCCGGTTGGGCCGTGAAGGTGATCGCACCCCGTTATCGCCTTCCGGCCCCCGACTCGGGTTCCGGCTTTCCCAGTTGCGGCCCGCAACCGCTAGCATCGCCGGGAAAGCCGCCGTCCCCTGTGCCAGCGCGGCATCATCCGCTACGAAGGTCATCCATGCCCCACAGCCAAACCTCTGCATCGCGCGACGTATTCCCCAAAGGACGCCTTGCTCGCGGAGCATCGCCGTGGCTTCTGCCGACCGTCGCCACCGCAGCACTCAGCCTTGCGCGTGCGCGCCGCTCCCGGCGTGCCGCGGTCATCGCCGTGCCCGCCACCGCGCTCGCGGCGGGCATGCTGTGGTTCTTCCGCGACCCCGAGCGCGAGATCGCCCATGGCCGGATCATCTCGCCCGCCGACGGCGTGGTGCAGAGCATCATGCCGTGGAAGGACGGCCGTACCCGCGTCGCGATCTTCATGAGCCCGCTGAACGTCCATGTCAATCGCGCACCGCTGGCGGGCACGGTCACCACCGTGGAGCACATCCCCGGCGGCTTCGTTCCGGCTTTCAACAAGGAGAGCGAGAACAACGAGCGCGTCGTCTGGCACTTCGACACCGAGCTGGGCGACATCGAGATGGTGCAGATCGCCGGCGCCGTCGCCCGGCGCATCGTCCCGTACATCCCCGAGGGCACCAAGGTCGAACAGGGCGACCGCATCGGTCTGATCCGCTTCGGCTCCCGTGTCGACATCTACCTTCCCGAAGGTGTCGAGGTCGCGGTCGAAGTCGGTCAGACCACGACCGCGGGGGTGACTCGCATTGACCGTGATTGATCCCGAGACACAGGCCGGCTGGGTCGCCGAGGCGGACGCGGACACGGAGGACGAAGCGGAGGAGATGCCTCTCTCGCTCCGGCTCTCGATAGCGGACACTCTCACCCTCGGGAACGCGACCTGCGGATTCATGGCGGTGTACTTCACCACCACCGGAATCCTCATTCCGCATCTCACGGGCAGCCAGGAGACCGGCATGGCGCGGCACAGCGCCGCGACCGCCGTGATCCTGATGCTGCTCGCGGCGATCTTCGACCTGTGCGACGGACTGGTGGCGCGCAAGCTGCGCAGCTCGCCGATGGGCGCCGAGCTGGACAATCTCTCGGATCTGATCAGCTTCGGGCTCGCTCCGGCGTACTTCGTGCTCGTCTACGGCATGGTCGCGGACGACGCCCATCAGAAGGTCTCGGCCGTGGCCGCGATCGTGGTGCTGCTGGCGGTGGTGCTGCGGCTCGCGAGATTCTCGTGCGTGACCATGAAGGACGGCATGTTCCAGGGCATGCCGAGCCCCTTCGGCGCGCTGACGGTCGTCTCGATCGTGCTGCTGGAGCTGCCGTTCATCCCGACTCTGCTGGCGATCATCGGTACGGCATGGCTGATGGTGAGCCGGGTCGAGTACCCGAAGCCGCGGGGCGTGCTCGCGGTGGCGATGCTCGGCTGGATCGTCTCCGCGATGGGTCTGCTGGCGGCGTGGGCGTTCGACGCCCCCGGCGGTCAGCTGCTGCTCCAGACCGGCTGCGCGCTCCAGGTGGTGCTGGGCGCGGTGATTCCGCTCTTCGCCACGGCGCGGCGGGTGAACACCTTCCGCGACAACCGCCGTGAGGCACGGGCGGCGCAGCTGCCGTGAGCGGTGCGTGACATCGACGGAGGCCCGGACGCGTACCGCGTCCGGGCCTCCGTCGTGTTCGGGCCTCCGGGGCGGAGCGGGGCGGGACGGCCCTCCGGGCCGAGGTGGTGCGGGGCGGACTGCCGGCCGGGGCGGCGCGACCGCGCGGCCGGGGCGGTACGGCATCCGCCGGGGCGGCGCGGGGACGGTCCGGCGTCGGGGCGACGCGGCCTCCGGAGCGGAGCGGGGCGGCCCTGCGGGCCGGGTGTGCGGTACGGCATCCGCCGGGGTGGGGACGGCCCTCCGGGCCGAGGTGGTGCGGGGCGGTGCGACCGCGCGGCCAGGGTGGTGAGGCATCCGCCGGGGCAGGGCGGCCCCGGCGTTGAGGTGCCATGGGCGACGCGGCGGAGCGCGGGTCATCGGTTGCGGGCGGCGGCCTGGGTGACGGCGTCCGGGAGGGCGGCGCGGATCGCGGTGATCAGGGTGCGGCTGGTCTCGCGTGCGGCGGCGCTGCCCGCCATGGGGTTGGTGTCGGGGCGCTGACGCAGGACGACTCCGAGGATCAGTCGGGGGGCGCCCGCGATCTCCTGGGTGACGGCCCACATGAGGTTGCCGCCCGCAGGGGTGGAGGAGCCGGTCTTCAGGCCGATGACCCCCTCCTGGCCGAGGAGCTTGTTCGTGTTGTGGAACGGTGCACCGGCGCCGGGGGCGGTGATGGAGGGAGTGGCCACGATCTGACGGAAGGCCGGGTCCTTCATGACAGCGCGCGCCAGCTTCAGTTGGTCGGCCGCCGTGCTCTTCGTACTGGCTTCCATACCGCTCGCCCCGGTGTAGGTGGTAAGGGTCATGCCGAGTTCGGCGGCGGCCTTGTTCATCTTCTTGACGAACTCCTCCTGGCTGCCGGCGTCCCAGCGGGCCAGCAGACGGGCCGCGTTGTTGGCGGAGGCCACCATCATGAATTCCAGCAGCTGACGCTGGGTGTACTCCCGCCCGGCCAGCACCGGGACGGTCGACTCGACGGACGAGAACGACTCGTCGGCGGCCTGCTGGTCGGCCACCAGCTTCGCGCCCGGGGCGTCGGCCCGCATCGGGTGGTTCTTCAGGATCACGTAGGCGGTCATGACCTTGGTGACGCTGGCGATCGGAACCGGGGACTGTCTGCCCTTGGTGCCGAGGCTCCCGATCCCCTCGACCTCGGCGCTCGACTGCCCCTCGGAGGGCCAGGGCAGGTCCATCCTCTCCGCCACAGGGGCCACGGGAGCCACGGTGGATCTGCCCGGGTCGGGCAGTTCGTCGCCTCCGACCGCGTACCAGGCACCCATGCCCGTCGCGAGCGCGACCACGGCGGCCAGCGGGACGAGGACGGAACGGCGGAAGCCGAAGAGGGCAGCGGCACGGGAGCCGGGACGGGAGTCAGGGCGGTCGTCGCCACGGGAGTCGGGGAGTTCGGCGTACATCAGGACACCTCCAGGAAGACGCGTGCGGTTGCCGCACCCGAATCACCTTCGAGGAGTCGTTCTTCCGGACCGATGCGTCGCCGTTTCCGGTGCCGCGAGACTGCGTTGCGGTTCCGTTTCAGGCCGCTCCGGGGGTCAGGTCGCTTCTGATGGATCAGGCTGGATCAGGGAGCGGGGCCTGGTGCCGTGCATCGCAGGGCGGAGGAGGGAGTCCATGCGGTGGGGGTACCTCCCGGGCCGCCAGGCCCAGGGTGGGGGTACCTCCCGGGCCGCCAGGCCCAGGGGGAAGGTGCCAGGCCACGCGAGCCCGGCAAGATCCGTCAGGAGCGGCCCAGGTCGAGGGTGGCGACCGCGCCCCCGTCCGGGGCGTTCGCGAAGGTCAGCCTGGCTCCGAGGACCCCTGCCTGCCCCTGCGCGACGGTCAGCCCGAGCCCGTGGCCGCGCCCGCGTTCGCTCGCGCCGGTACGGAAACGCTGCGGGCCCTCGTCGAGCAGTGCGGCGGGGAAGCCCGGCCCGTGGTCGCGTACGGTGATTCGCGCGCCGGTGACCGTGACCTCGACGGGAGCCGCGCCGTGACGGTGCGCATTGGCGACGAGGTTGACCACGATCCGCTCCACCCGGCGCGGGTCGGTCTCCACCACCTGGGCGTCCCCGGCGGTGACCCGGGTGTCCGTCCCCGTGCGCCGTACCACGTCGGCGACCAGTTCGCCCAGCGGCACCGCGTCGAGGCGGGCCCGCTCGATGCCCGCGTCGAGACGGGAGATCTCCAGCAAATCCTCGGCCAGCGCGTTCAGCGCCCGCACCCGGTCCCGTACCAGTTCGGTCGCCTCGTGGTCCTCCGGGAGCAGTCCGGCGGCGGTGACCAGGCCCATCAGCGGAGTGCGCAGCTCGTGCGCGACGTCAGCCGTGAAGCGCTGCTCGTTCTCCAGCTTGCGCTGCAGGGCCGCGGCCATCTCGTCGACGGCCGCCGACATCTCGGTGATCTCGTCGCGGGCCCGTCCGGTGCGGCCGATACGGGCGTCGAGGTCGCCGTCGGCGATCACGCGGGCGGTACGCGCGCCGTGGCGCAGCCGTCGGTTGATCGGCTCGGTGGCCAGGGCGGCGAGCGGGACGACGACGGCGAGTGCGGCGAGTACGGAGGTGACGATGCTGCGGTCGAGGAGCTGGAGGCTGCGCTCCTCGATGTACATGTCGGTCTTGACGACCAGTACCTGGTCACCGACGACCATAGCGCCCCACATCCAGTGCCAGTTCGGGCCCTTGGCGTCGTACCAGACGCCGTAGAGTCCGCCTCTGCTCGTCTCGGCGGCCAGATCTCGCGCCAGCGGCTCGGGCACTTCCTGCGGCGACATGATGTCGACGGCTTTCCCCGTGCGCTTGTACTTCTGCTCGGCCGTGGCCAGGAGGCCGGCGACCCGGTCGTGCCCCGCCTCCATTCCGCGGTCGCGGGTCTCGTTGTGGACGAGGACGCCGATCACGGCCGCGACCGCGCAGCAGGCGGCGGCGGCCAGCGCGGCTATCTTCCAGCGCAGGGCGCGGGGGTTGAGGAAGTTCACGGCGGTCAGTCGCGGACGAGTTTGTAGCCGAAGCCCCGGACGGTCTCGATCCGGGTGCTGCCGATCTTCTTGCGCAGGCGGAGCACGCACAGGTCCACGACGCGGGTGTCGCCCTCCCAGCCGTAGTCCCAGACGTCGCGCAGCAGGCGGCGGCGGTCGAGAACGACACCGGGAGCGGCGGCGAACTCCAACAGCAGGCGCAATTCGGTGGGGGTCAGCGGGACGGTCCGCCCGGCCCGGCGCACCTCCATCCCGAGGGTGTCCACGCTGAGGTCCCCGAAGACGAGCAACCCCTCGGGGGACTGGTCGGCGGTCCTGGCGGCACCGGTGGGGGCAGTGGGCTCCGCCGCTCCCGCGGGGGGCCGCCGGGGTGGCTGAAAGGTGGCGCGGCGCAGCAGGGCGCGGATGCGGGCGACCAGGACGGGCGTGTCGACCGGCTTGACCACATAGTCGTCGGCGCCCGCCTCCAGGCCGGCGATCACGCCGAGGGAATCGCCGCGCGCGGACATCATCAGGACCGGGACCAGGCTCTCCTCGCGGATCCGGTGGCAGAGGCCGATTCCGTCGAGTTCGGGCAGCATCACGTCGAGGATCAGCAGGTCGTGTTCGCCCGCGCGGAAGGCATCCAGACCGCTGAGTCCGTCGGCGGCCACCGTGACCTCGTAACCGTAGCGTTCCAGGGCGAGCTGGACGGCGCGGCGGATGGTGGCGTCGTCCTCGACGAGGAGCACGCGGACGGGGTTCGGGACCCGGGCTTCCGGCACATCACCTACCTGGTCATGAAGGTTCATTCATCCCTCGCATGGTAGTCAGTCGGCGCCGGCAGGCCAGTCGGCAGGGCAGCAGGGCTGTCACCAGGCAGCCGACGGTCCGAACGAGAGGCCCTGGTCACAGCCGCAGGGAAGCCGCGACGGGGAGGTGGTCGCTGCCGGTGGCGGGCAGGGTCCAGGAGGAGAGCGGGGTCATCCCCTTCACCAGGATGTCGTCGATGCGGACCACCGGAAACGCGGCGGGCCAGGTGAAGCCGAAGCCGTCGCCGGCCTCCCGCTGCGCGGAGCGCAGCTGCGAGGTCACCGGGGCCAGCGCGGTGTCCTGGGCCGTGCCGTTGAAGTCGCCCAGCACCACGACGCGGGGCAGCGGCTCCGCCCGTACCGCGGCGGCCAGGTTCCGGACCGCCGCGTTGCGGCGCTCCACGGCGAAACCGCTCGGGAGGACCCGTACCGACGCGAGATGGACGGCGAAGACGGCGACGGGCCCCTTCGGGGTCTGGGCCGTGGCCCGGATCGCGCGGGTCCACGGCATGATCGGCACCGCCTCCACGTCCTTGAGCGGATGCTTGCTCCACAGGCCGACGCCGCCGAGCACCGAGTGGTGCGGGTATGCGGCGGCCAGCTCACGCGTGTAGACGGCCGCCGCCTCCGCCGACAGTTCCTCCAGCGCCAGCATGTCCGCGCCCGCGGCGGCGAGGGTGCGTGCGGTCCGCTCCGGATCCCGGTTCTCCTCGTCCGCGTTGTGGCTGACCACCGTCCAGTCTCCGCCGCCGGAGCGCTTGTCGGTGAGGACACCGCCGAAGAGCGACACCCACACCACGGCGGGCGCGAGCACGGCGACGGCCGCGAGCCGGGAGCGGCGTACGGCCGCCGCCGCGAGCAGGACGGGCACGCTCAGGCCCATCCAGGGCAGCAGCGTCTGGAAGAGGCTGCCGAGGTTGCCGACCCCGTTCGGGATCCGGCCGTGCAGCGCCATCAGCGCCGCGCAGAGCAGCGCGGCGGCGGTGAGCCATCGGCCACGGCGGCCGACGGTGATGACACGGCGGGTCGCGGTGTGCTCCGCGTCGGTGGCGGGCTCGGAGCCCGTGGCGGGCTCGGCGTCGGTGGCGGGCTCCATGACCGTGGCGGGCACGGACCCCTTCGGAGCGCTCGGCACAGCGATGTCTCCCAACGTCTCGTACACCGGGGATCGGGTACGTCCACAGCCTCGGGGAAGCGCGCTTCCGGCTGGTCAGGGCCCTGCTTCAGGCACCGCGCGGCTGTGTATCAAGCAGGTATCGGCCCGCCGGGACATGCCGGCCGTGGCGGTACGTCCCCGAAAGGGTGGTGCGCGGCAGCCGCCGGGGTGGGGAGGCCGGCGTCGGGGCGGAACAGCCCCCGACCGGGTGGTACGGCCTCCCGGCCAGTACGGCGTCTGACCAAGTGCTGTGGCTGGAGAGGTTTGCCGTGGGCCCGTGGCGTCAGGTGCGGTGCCGCGCAAGGCGGAGGTCCGCAGCTCGTACGCGCCGTACTCGCGTGGTCCGACAACGCGGCGTGGTGGTACCTCCCGGGCCGCAGGGCCCAGGGTGAGCCTGCAGGGCGTCCCGGGCCGGTGAACGATTCCGTAGCCGGCGAGGTACGGCCGCCCGGCCGAGCGGGATGGCGCATCGGGTCCGGGCGGGAGGGCCGGGCGTCGCGGCGCGGCTTCCGGGATGTGCGTCACGCCGGTCGGGGGTGACGCCGCTACGGTCGGCCGTGCCGGGACAGGGTACGCGGCGGGACCGGCCTGACCGTACGGCCGTGGTCACCGACCGCGTTCCGGATGAGCCGTCCTCCGAGGACCCCGCTCACGTCAGGAAGTCCCGCGCGATGCCCGACGCCACGCGCTCCAGCAGCTCCCCCGCCTCCGCCATGCACTTCGCCGGATCCGGTTCCAGTTCGAGGAGCGGATACGCGCGGCGGATGCCCGCGCGGCCCAGGGCCTCCGGCGGGAGGGCCAGACGGCCGCAGACCGCGATCACCTCGATGCCGCGGGCACGGGCAGCCGCCGCGACGCCCACGGGGGCCTTGCCGTGGAGTGTCTGTTCGTCGAGGGAGCCCTCGCCGGTGATCACCAGGGTGACGTCTTCCAGCGCGGCGGCGAAGCCGAGGACGTCGAGCACGACCTCGACGCCCGGACGGAAGCTCGCGCCGAGGGCGGCCAGTGCCCCGTAGCCGGTGCCGCCCGCCGCGCCCGCGCCGGGCGCGTCGGCCAGGCCGGGGCCGAGGACGGACGCGTAGTGCGCGAGGCCCGCGTCGAGCGCGGTCACCTCCGCCGGTGTGGCCCCCTTCTGCGGGCCGTACACCGCGGCCGCGCCCTTCGGCCCGGTCAGGGGGTTGTCGACATCGCCGGCGAGGACGAGTTCGGCGGCCCCGAAACGCGGGTCGAGCCCGGACAGATCGGCTCTCGCCAGCTCGCGCAGCCTTCCGCCGCCGGGGCCGAGGGGCTCGCCGTCGGCGTCGAGGAAGCGGGCGCCGAGGGCCGCGAGCATTCCGGCGCCGCCGTCCGTCGTGGCGCTGCCGCCGACGCCGAGGACGATCGTCCCGGCTCCGGCGTCGAGCGCCGCGCGCAGCAGCTCGCCCGTGCCGTATGTCGTGGCGGTGAGCGGCGCGAAGACTCCGTCCGGGAGCAACCGGAGTCCGGACGCCTCCGCCATCTCGACGACCGCGGTGCCGTCCCGCAGGGCGTACGCGGCGGTGACGGGTTCGCCGAGGGGCCCGGTCACCCGTACCTCGCGACGGTCGAAACCGGCCGCCACGGCCGCCGCGACCGTGCCGTCGCCGCCGTCCGCGACGGGCAGGGCCACGACGTCCAGGGCCGGGACCACGCGTTCGAGACCGGCCGTCACCCGCTGGGCGACCTGTACGGCCGTCAGCGATCCCTTGAACTTGTCGGCCGCGATCAGTACCCGCGCCGGCCGGACAACCGCTCCGTTCGTCACCTTGCTCGCGTCACCTTGCTCGCATCCCTCTGCCGTCGAACAGGCAGTCGCACCGCCTCGACCCTATCCCCTTCCCTGTCGGCCCTGGTTGCGGACGTGCCACCCTTCGACGGGGTAAACCAGATGCATGGGACTGCACCACTCGGAGCTGACCGACCGGGTGCTCGGCGGCTGGCTGGGCAGAGTCGCGGGCAACATGCTCGGCAAACCCGTGGAGCGCGGCGAGTACTGGACACGTGAGCGCATCGACCGCTATCTGCGGCGTACGGACGCGCTTCCGCTCACGGACTACCTCCCTGCGCCCCCCGCCGACACGGCTCCGGGCGAGTTCGAACTGCGCCCGGAGTGGCAGTGGTGTGTGCGGGGCCGTATCCACGGCAGTTGCCGGGACGACGATGTGGACTACGCGATCCTCGGTCTGCATCTGCTCGAGACCCACGGCTTCGGGTTCACCACCGAGCAGGTGGGCGAGTTGTGGCTGAACCGGCTGCCGTACCTCCAGACGTTCACCGCCGAACGGGTCGCCTACCGCAATCTCGCGAACGGGCTGAAGCCGCCGTCGACCGCGTCGTACGAGAACCCGTACCAGGACTGGATCGGCGCGCTCATCCGCGCGGACGTCTTCGGCTGGACCTCCCCCGGAGATCCGCGCCGCGCCGCCGCGCTCGCCCGCCGGGACGCGGTCCTGTCCCATCGGGGCGACGGAGTGTACGGGGCTATGTGGGCCGCGGGGATGATCGCCGCCGCGTTCACGGCGAGCGGGCCGCGCGAGGCGATCGAGGCGGGGCTGGCGCAGATCCCGGCGGGCAGCCGCCTCGCGCGTACGGTCGGATACACGGCCGCGCTGCACGAGACGGGCGTCGACTGGCCGGACGCGCTCACCGAACTGGAAGCCCGCACGGACGGTCTGGGCTGGATCCACACCGTGCCCAACGCCGCCGTCATCACCGCCGGACTGCTGTACGGCGGAGGTGACTTCACCCGCACGATCGCGCTGACGGTACGCGGCGGGCTGGACACCGACTCCAATGGGGCGACGGCGGGCTCGGTGGCCGGTGTGCTGTGCGGCGCGTCGGGCATTCCGGCGCGGTGGACCGTACCGCTGGAGGACCGGGTGCGCAGTGCGGTGTTCGGGTTCGACGGGGCGCGGATCAGCGAACTGGCTGCGCGTACGGTCCGGTTGGCCACCGCGGATCCGGGCGTCCGGGACCCCCGTCCGGGCGTCCCCGGCTAGACGGTGCGGCGACCGGAGGGGATTCCGGTCGGCGGCAGGATCGGCGGACGGGTTCGCCGTGACCGCTTACGCTTCCGGGATGACCACGGACTACGCCGAGTACATCGCCTCCCTGCCCCGCGTCCTCTCCGGAGCCGCCGCTCTCTTCCGGGATGAGAGGGGGCGGGTGCTCATCGTCGAGCCCGGCTACCGCGAGGGCTGGGCACTGCCCGGCGGGACGGTCGAGTCCGACCAGGGGGAGACGCCCCGGCAGGCCGCCCGGCGGGAGACCCTGGAGGAGATCGGGCTCGATCTGGAGCCGGGCAGGCTGCTGGCGGTCGACTGGGTACGCGGTCCGCAGCGACCGCCGATCGTGGCGTATGTGTACGACGGCGGACCGCTGACGGAGGAACAGCTCAAGGCGATCCGGCTCCAGGAGGAGGAACTGCTGTCCTGGCGGCTGGTGGACCGCGCCGAGATCCCCGGCTTTCTGCTGGGGCCGCTCGGGGACCGGGTCGTCGCGGCGCTCGACGCGCTCGTCACGGGGTCGGGGCCGGTCGAGCTGGTGGACGGGTTGCCCGCGGTCTGAGATCTCCCCCCGGCACCGGGAACGCGGCCGCCGGGTTCCCGTGGTCGACCGCCCCCGAAGGGCCGCCCGGACGCACCCGGTCCGGGCACCCGCACCCGGGGCCGGGCACCCGCGCCCGCGCGCCCGGGCCGGGGCCCATCGGCCCCTCGGCCGAGCAGACACTCAGCTCTCCCCGGGGGCGGCCCCGTGCAGGACCTGGTGGCGGAAGGCTCCGGGAGTGATGCCGTACGCGTCGCGAAACGCGCGGCCGAAGACGGTCACATTGGTGAAGCCCCAGCCGACGGCGATCGCGTGGACGGGCTGGGCGGCCAGTTCGGGACGGGCCAAGTCGGCACGGCAGCGCTCCAGACGGCGGCGCTTGATGGAGGCGGCCACACTCTCCTCCCGCTGTTCGAAGACCGCGTACAGCGTGCGCAGGGAGATGTGGTGGCGGGCGGCGACGACACGGGGGCTGAGGCCGGGATCGTGGAGGTTGTGGTCGATGAAGGCGTCGATCCGCTCCCTCAGCAGTTGTGCGCGCGTTCTGGCGGGAAGCCGGTCTCGGGCCCCCAGGTGATGGGCGAGAAAGTCGGACGCCAAATCCACCGCCAGAGTCCCGAGCCGGCGTCTTTCCCACGGTGAGCAGTCGGCGGCGTGGGTTGCCAGGGTCCGCATGAACCGGCTCAGGAAGACGCCCACGCCCTGATGGGCTTTCAGGGGTCGTGCGACCAACTGGTCGATTCTGTTCTCCGGGAGCGGTAACTCCTCCCGCAGCAGGTGCAGCATGATCAGCCGTGTGTCGTGCACATCGGCTCCCGTTCCCGCGGTGAGGGGATGCGAGGTGTCGAAGACCACCACGTCCCCGGCGGCGATCTCGGCGTCGTTACGGCGCTGGGAGATCCACATGGAGCCCTCGGTTATCAGCGCCAGGTTGTACCGACCCGGATCGCCGCGCCTGATCATCGTGGGTGTACGCCACGATCGGAGGGCGCCGTGGCTGAAGCACGACACATCACAGGCTCCGAGTGCCAGTGTCCCGGCACTGGCGTGGAAGGTGGTCGGATCCTCGATGGCGAGCCTGGTGGGAGCGACCGAACGGCCGATGAGTTCGTGGTACCAGTCGGGCCTTTCCTCTTCGGGCAGGTCCCGGGTGGACATCCACGTCCACATCGACTTCTCCTCCCCGCCACCACAGGTCGGGGAGTCTCGCCCGGAGCCGGCCCCCCTCGGTCCCTCACGCCGCCATGACTCTAGGGATCGTTCCGCCCGCCCGGAACCGGGCTTTCGGTCAGGGACAGGGCGCACCGGACAGCGGTGGACATGGAGCAGGCAGCGGGACGACCTCCCGTTCGCGCTCGCGGGAATCAGGGGAATCAGCAGTGTCGCCAAGGTCCTGTTCCCAGTCCCGGCCGGTGTACGGGGAGGGCCGTACACCGGCCGGCCGGGACATCGGGCCGTCGGCGGGCTCAGCCGACGGCCCGATGCCTGTGGGGGAAGAGGGCCGCGGATGGACGCGGCGCGCGCGTCGATGGTCCGGCGGATTCACTTCCGGGGTCCGGCGGATTCACTTCCGGCAGAAGGGGTGGGCGAAGGCGTCTCGGCCCCGGAGCCTGCCCACCGGATCCGCGACCGTAAGCGGCGTGGTCATGCCCGGCCATCGGCCCTGGACCGGCGTCCATCGGTCCTGGACCGGCAGGACCACCACCCGCGCCCGTCAGGGACTACGGGAAGGCCCTCAGTTCCACTTCTGGTGATTGCCGCCGTTGCAGGTCCACTGAATCACCCTGGCTCCGGGGGTCGTGGTCGACGGCACTTCGAGACACTTTCCGGAGTAGACGTTCCGGAACGTGCGGGCGGTGGAGTTCCACCACCACTTCTCGTCGACGGCGTCGTTGCACGTGTACTGGATGGCCCCGGCCCCGTTGGCGAGACTGGATCCCACTCCCATGCACTTCCTGGAGAACTCGTTCTTCAGGAAGAAGGCGAGTTGCCCGTTGTTGTCCGTGGTCGGGATCAGGTCCCAGATCTCGTCCAGTGAATCGTTGCAGCCCCATTGGATCACCGGGGCGCCGTTGCGGGTCTGACTGCCCACTCCGGCGCACAGACCGCTGTAGCGGTTCTTCAGCCGCATGAAGGCCAGCATCCCGGAATCGGACGCGGAGTCGGCCTGTTCCCCGGCCGAGCCGATCGCCCGCGACCGGGCGGCGGCACTGGCGTCCTGGCTGCCGACGGCGCCGCTCGCCGGAGTGGTGGCCAGCGCGGTTGTGGCCATGACTGCTCCCGCCAGAGCTACGGCACTGGTGATCCTGCGGATCCGCATACGCTCTCCCGATCTCGTTGCCCATGAACGATGTGCGTGTGAACCTACGGTCCGGCGTGGCCCGTGAATCGACCGAGACTGCGGGATCACTCGACGATCCGTGCACAGTGCGTCCGCCGCCGCGAAGGTTCTCCGGTCAGCGGCCGGGCAGTGGATCAGCGGCCGGGCAGTGGATCGGAACGGTCAGAAAAGGGCCGCCTCGCCGGCCCGCTCCCCCGACTCGAACGCCAGCAACCGCTGCTTGCGGCCCAGCCCGCCTCCGTAACCCACCAGCTTCCCCGTCGAGCCGATGACCCGGTGGCAGGGCACGATGATGCTGATCGGGTTCCTGCCGTTGGCGAGGCCGACGGCACGGGAGGCGTTCGGCTTGCCGAGTTCGTGCGCGAGTTCGCCGTACGTACAGGTCTCGCCGTACGGAATGCTCCGCAGCCGCGCCCATACGCTCCGCTGGAACTCCGTGCCCTCCAGTCGGAGCGGCAGGTCGAACTCGGTCAGTTCCCGGGCGAAGTACGCGTCGAGCTGCCGGATCGCCGGTTCGAAGGGGCCGGTGGCGGCTTCGCCGAAGGTCTCCTCGCCGGGGCGGTGGCGCTGTTCGGTCATATAGAGGCCGCTCAGGGCTCCGTCGGTCGCGACGAGTGTCAGCGGGCCGTACGGGCTGTCCACGACCGTGTGCTGCCTGGTGGTCATCGGCTGAACTTCCTTAGCTGGGAAGGTGGTTGATGGGGTGATCGTCGGTGGCCCAGAGGTACTGGACCGCATACGCCCGCCAGGGCCGCCAGGCCGCGGCGTGCGCGGTGAGCGCGGCCGGGGTGGCGGGCAGCCCGAGACCGGCGGCGGCCCGGCGCATTCCGAGGTCGGTCGGCAGGAAGGCGTCGGGGTCCCCGAGCGCGCGCATGGCGATGACCTCGACGGTCCAGGGCCCGAAGCCGGGGAGTTCGGCCAGCCGGGCGCGCGCCTCGTCCCAGTCGCTGTCGACGCCGAGTGTCAGCTCCCCTCCCCCGTGGCCTGGGGGTCGGAAGGCGTCCCCGGCCAGCGCGGTGACGAGTGTGGTGAGCGTGGTGCGTCGGCTGCGCGGCAGCGCGAGGGCTTCGGGGTCGAGTGCCGCGAGCGCCTCGGGCGGCGGGAAGAGATGCGTCAGTCCGCCTTCGGGGTCCTCGACCGGCTCGCCGTGGGCGGTGACCAGCCGGGCCGCGTGGGTGCGGGCGGCGGCGGTCGACACCTGCTGGCCGAGCACCGCCCGTACGGCGAACTCCGCCGCGTCCACGGTACGCGGCACCCGGCGGCCGGGAGCCTTGTCCACCAGCGGTCTCAGCAGGGGATCCGTCCGCAGCTGGTCGTCGACGGCGACGGGATCGGCGTCCAGATCGAGCAGCCAGCGGCACCGGCTGATCGCGATGGTCAGATCGCGGGGGTCGGTGAGGGAGAGCCGACAGGCGACATGGCCCGGGCGCGGTGCGAGGGCGACGATGCCGTGCCCGTACGGGAGCGCCATCGTCCGCCGGTACGCACCGTCCCGCCACTCCTCCACACCGGGCACGGCGGTCGCGGCGAGGTGCCCGAACAGGTTGTCGGGGTTCAGGGGCTCGCGGTAGGGCAGCCGCAGGGAGATCACGCCCGGCGTCAGGACCGGCGCGGAGCCACCGCCGCGCCGGGCGGCGCGGGCCCGCAGCTCGACCGGAGCGAGGGCGAAGACCTCACGGACGGTGTCGTTGAAGGTACGGATCGAGGCGAATCCGGCCGCGAACGCGACCTCCGCCATGGGCAGACCCGTCGTCTCGATCAGCACGCGAGCGGTCTGCGCCCGCTGCGCCCGCGCCAGGGCGAGCGGCCCGGCCCCCAGCTCCGCGAGCAGTTGCCGCTCGATCTGCCGCGTCGAGTAGCCGAGGCGCGCGGCCAGCCCCGGCACTCCTTCGCGGTCGACGACCCCGTCCCTGATCAGCCGCATCGCCCTGGCGACGGTGTCGGCCCGCGCGTTCCACTCGGGGGAGCCGGGGCTGGTGTCGGGGCGGCAACGCTTGCAGGCGCGGAATCCGGCCTGCTGACAGGCGGCCGCGCTCGGGTAGAAGGTCATGTTCTGGGGCTTGGGGGGCACGACCGGGCAGCTCGGGCGGCAGTAGATCCGCGTGGTCAGCACGGCAGTGAAGAACCAGCCGTCGAATCGGGCGTCCTTCGACTGGACGGCGCGTACGCAGCGCTCGGTGTCGGTGTGCATGCTTCAAGGATGGGGCACGCCTACGGCTAGGACTGGCGAGAAAACGACATCGAGGTCTTCGGGCCTGCATCTGGGCCATGCCCGAGTCGGGGCGAGCACCCGGCACTCGCCGGCTCGGCCGCCGACCGAGATCCGCCGGAGCCCGGCCGCCGTCGGCGGCGACCGCGTCAGCCCCTCGACGCCAGCGCCGCCGCGAATTCCTCGTACGCGTACGCGTCGAAGAGCACGAACCGCACCTCGGTGACCGGCGCGGTCGCCGTGTCGCGGACCGTGCGGACCGCGATCCGCGCGCCGTCGTCCATCGGCCAGCCGTAGATACCGGTCGAGATCGCGGGGAAGGCGATCGTCTTCACCTCCAGCTCGACCGCCACCCGCAGCGATTCGCGGTAGCACGAGGCGAGGAGGGCGCTGCGGTCGTGCTCGCCCGACCAGACGGGTCCTGCCGTGTGGATGACATGGTCCGCGTGGAGGCGGCCCGCCGTGGTGGCGACGGCCTGGCCGGTCGGCAGACCCTTGCCGTAACGCGAGGCGCGCAGGGCGCGGCAGGCGGCGAGGATGTCGGGGCCGCCCCGGCGGTGGATCGCCCCGTCGACGCCGCCACCGCCCAGGAGGGTGGAGTTGGCGGCGTTGACGATGGCGTCGACCCGCTGTTCGGTGATGTCTCCGCGCACGAGAACGATGGCCGGCTGCTGCGTCATGGCGTCATCATCCCACCCGGCAGGGGGCGTTCAGCGATGTTCAGCCGGTTGCCCGAAGGCGGCGCCACACCTCTTTCGCGGCGTGGTGGCCCGGCATGCCGTGGACGCCGGGACCGGGCGGGGTGGCGGACGAACAGAGGAAGACGGCGGGGTGGGCGGTGGCGTAGGGGACGCGGGCGAGTTTGGGGCGCAGCACGGTCTGGAGCCCGGCGTAGGCCCCGCAGGCGATGTCGCCGCCGACGTAGTTGGCGTTGCGGGCGGCGAGCTGGGGCGGACCCGAGGTAGCGCGGGCGAGGACGACATCGCGGAACCCCGGTGCGAACCGCTCCAGCTGACGCTCTATCACCTCGGTGGCGTCACCCTCCCAGCGGGCGGGCACATGGCCGTACGCCCAGAAGACGTGCTGTCCGGCAGGGGCCCTGGTGGGGTCGACGACACTGGGCTGCGCGGTGATCAGGAACGGTTTGTGGGGGTCGCGGCCGGTGACGGCGGCGGCGAGGGATGCCTCGATCTCGCCGGCGGTGGGGCCGATATGGACGGTTCCCGCGGTGCGCGCCTCCTCGGCGGTCCAGGGGACGGGCCCCGAGAGCGCGTAGTCGATCTTGAAGACGGAGGGGCCGTAGCGGTAGTGGTCGTACGCCCTGCCGAGACCGGCGATCCGGGCGAGCGCGGTCGGCGAGGTGTCGAAGACGTACGCGCGCGCCGGGGGCAGTTCGTCGAGCCGTTTGACCTCGACGCCGGTGTGGATCGTGCCGCCCTGCTCGCGGAGATACGAGGCGAGGGCGTCCGAGATCGCCTGCGAGCCGCCGCGTGGCAGGGGCCAGCCGTTGGCGTGGGCGGCGAGCGCGAACATCAGGGCGATGCCGGAGGTGGCGATGCCGGAGGTGGGGGCGATGGCGTGCGCGGCGAGCCCGGCGAACAGCCCCCGCGCCTTCTCGCCCCGGAACCGGCGGGCGAGCCAGGACGCGGGCTGGAGCGCGGTCAGCCCGAACCGTGCGAAGCGGTACGGGTCACGGGGCAGTCCCGCCCAGGGCGTGCGGAGGAAGTCGGCGGCGATGCTGTCCCAGTGGCCCGAGTAGGGGGCGACCAGCCTGCGGTATGTGCCGGCGTCCTCGGAGCCCAGGGACATGGCGCTCTCGCCGACGGACCGGCGAAGGACGGCGGCCGTGCCGTCGGGGAAGGGGTGCGCGAGCGCCGGTTCGGGGTTGAGCCACTCCAGGCCGTGGCGCTCCAGCGGCATCGTGGCGAAGGCGGGCGAGCCGATGCCGAGGGGGTGAACGGCGGAGCAGGGGTCATGGCGGAAGCCGGGAAGGGTCAGCTCCTCGGTCCGCGCGCCGCCGCCCACGGTGTCCAGGGCCTCGAACACCGAGACGGAGAACCCGCGGCGGGCCAGTTCGACGGCGGCGGTCAGTCCATTGGGCCCCGCCCCCACGACGACGGCATCGAGCATCGACGGCACCTTCGGGCTCCTTCATCAGCCGACGGCCAAGGGACCCAGGATATTCCCGGTCGCGGCGAGCACGGGGGCGGGTGGGCCGGGACGCCGCGCTTCTTCGTCCGCGTGGTGGCGGCGCGCTTCACGGGATGGGCCGGAGGATCGGCCGGACATGCGTCGACGCGGGTCAGCGGGCGCGGGGCCGCGCGTCGGCGGCACTGTTTCCGAACGGCGACGCGCGGCCGACGGTCGCGCCGAGGGTCACCGTCCGGCGTGGAGGCCGCCGGTTTCCCCGTTCGCCGTAGCCGCGTCCGGAGCCGTAGCCGGTGCCCGTTCTGGGGCCGGGTCCGGGTTCGGGTTCGGGTCCGGGTTCGGGGCGGGACGGGGGCCCGGTCCGCGTCCGGGTTCGGGGGCGGTTCCAGGTGCGGGGCCGCGTCCCGGTCCGGGGCCGCACGCGCAGTCCGAACCGCGCCCGTACACGCGTCGGCCCGCGACCGGCCGCCGCTCGGGCCCGGTCCGGCGGGCCGTAAGGGTCAGCCCGGGTCCGGCGGGCCGTACGGGTCAGCCCGGGTCCGGCGGGCCGTACGGGTCAGCTCGCCGTCAGCGCCGCCCGTACCCTCTCGGCGGTCGCCCGGTCCCTCGCGGCGGTGAAGGGGAGTTCGTTGTCGCCGACGATACGGAACGGGTCGCCCGCGACCGTCATGTGGTCGCCGCCCGCCTCCGTCACCAGCAGGAGGCCCGCCGCGTGGTCCCAGGCGTTCTCCCAGGAGAAGGCGACGGCGTCCAGCCTGCCTCGGGCGATGGCGAGATACTCCATGCCCGCCGACCCGCAGGGGCGGGGGCGCACGCCCTCGGTGTTCAGGCCGAGGAGAGCGCGCTTCTGGGCGGGAGTGGTGTAGTCGGGGTGGGACGTCGCCACCTCCAGCTCCGCACCGGGCTCGGGCGCGCCCGGCCGAAGCGGCTCACCGTCGAGGTGCGCTCCCCCGCCGCGTATCGCGACGGCCATCTCCTCCAGGGCGGGTGCGTAGGTCCAGGACGCCAGCACCTCACCGCCCAGCGCGAGCGCCACCAGGGTGCAGAACCTCGCCTCGCCCCGGACGAACTGACGAGTGCCGTCGACCGGGTCCACGATCCAGACGGGTGCGTCGCCGCGCAGCGCGCCGTACACCGACGGATCGGCGTGCACGGCCTCCTCGCCGACCACGACGGAGCCGGGCAGCAGCGCGGTGAGGGACGCGGTGAGGTGCTCCTCGGCGAGGCGGTCGGCCGTGGTCACCAGGTCGTGCGGGCCGTTCTTCTCAATGATCTCGTGCGCGGCGAGCTGACGGTACCGCGGCATGATCTCGGTCGCGGCGGCCTTGCGGATCGCCTCCTCGACATCGGACAGGTCACCGGAGAGAAAGTCATCCAACATATGACCAGCTAAGCACGGCCGTGAAGCTGTCCGTCGCCGGGTGGCCGCCCGCACCACGAGGTCACCGTCCCGTGGGGGAACAGCCGACGGGTGTTCGCCCGCCCGACGGGCACGGGCCCGCGCTCCCGCGCGCCGGCCCTCCCCACCACCGTCCCGTGCCCGCCCGCGCGCACGCGGGCCCACCCCCGCTGCCGTGGGTGGCCGACGGAGGGTGAACCGGGAATGGCGAGCCCCCGGATTACGCTCTGGCCTGTACGCGGCCTGTGTTCGAGCAGGTCACGGCGGCGAGGTGGAGGCAGCAGGCATGCACGGCGAGTACAAGGTCCCGGGCGGAAAGCTCGTGGTCGTCGATCTCGACAGCCGGGACGGCGTTCTGCGTGACGTCCGGGTCGCCGGTGACTTCTTCCTGGAGCCCGACGAAGCGATCCTCGCGATCGACCGGGCCCTGGAGGGGGCTCCGGCGGAGACCGGCGCGGCCGGCCTCGCCGCGCGGATCGACGCCGCCCTGCCGCCCGGTACCCAGATGTACGGGCTGACCTCCGAGGGCATCGGGGTCGCCGTACGCCGTGCTCTGGCGCACGCCACCGACTGGACCGACTACGACTGGCAGCTCGTCCACGAGGGCCCGCAGTCACCCGAGCTGCACATGGCGCTGGACGAGGTCATCACGGCGGAGGTCGCGGCCGGGCTCCGCCCGCCGACCCTGCGGGTCTGGGAGTGGGGCGCCCCCGCAGTCGTCATCGGCAGCTTCCAGTCGCTGCGCAACGAGGTGGATCCCGACGCCGCCGAGCGGCACGGGATCACGGTCGTACGGCGGATCAGCGGCGGCGGGGCCATGTTCATCGAGCCCGGCAACACGATCACCTACTCGCTCTCCGTGCCCGAAGCCCTGGTCTCGGGGCTCTCCTTCGCCGACAGCTACGCCTATCTGGACGACTGGGTGCTCGGCGCGCTCGGCGAGATGGGCATCAAGGCGTGGTACCAGCCGCTCAACGACATCGCCACGGAGGCGGGGAAGATCGCGGGCGCGGCGCAGAAGAGGGTGATCGGGCGGTCCGGTGGGGGCGCCGTGCTGCACCACGTGACGATGGCCTACGACATCGACGCGGACAAGATGCTCGATGTGCTCCGCATCGGCCGGGAGAAGCTGTCCGACAAGGGGACGAAGAGCGCGAAGAAGCGGGTGGATCCGCTGCGGCGGCAGACGGGACTTCCGCGTGAGGCCGTCATCGAGCGGATGATCGACTCGTTCCGGGCCCGCTACGGACTGGCGGACGGAAAGGTCTCGGCGCCGGAGATGGCGCAGGCGCAGGAGTTGGCGGCGACGAAGTTCGCGGCGCAGGAGTGGACGGCGCGCGTGCCGTAGACCGCGGGTCCCGTCGGCGGTGAGTCCGTTGCCGGACGGCAGCGGCGGCCGCAGGCACGTCGGCCGCCGCTGCGGAGACCCCCAGGACGTCCGGCACGGGCAACCAGTGCGTGGCCGACGTCACCACCAAGAAGGTGACCTGCTTCGAAACCTTCCGGCAGGCGGCGAAGGCCGGTTCGAAGGGAGCGATCACCACCGCCGACAATCCTTCGGAGCTGCAATCCGCCTTGGGCCGCGAGGACTGGGGCCCTATCAACATCTGGCTCGGCACCGCCCCTGGGACTCCCACCACCAGGGTGATGCCCTGTATTTCTGGGGCCCCCGAAACTGCGCGAGCGGCAACGGCGAGGACTTCGCCCGGGAGCTGGGCGGCTCCCGCTGGGACGACCAGATCAGCTCGATCACTCCCGGTCCAGGCTGCTGGATCACTCTGTACCAGCACTCCCCATGGTCAGGTGCCAAGAGCGAGCCGTTCCAGTCCCACACCGCGAACCTCGGCTGGTGGATGGGTGTCGGCCGACAGGATCTGCCGGGCGTGCGGGTCGTAGATCACGACATCGGCGTCCGCGCCCGGCGCGATGGTGCGGGCGGCGGGGGAAGGGCGGGGAACGTCCCGGCGCTCCGGTCCGTTGACGGGGTGAAGCCGCTGACAGGAGGCCGCCGGGATCGCCGGGACTCTTGTCTGTTGAAGATGTAACCCATCCGGACCGCGTGTGACCGGGCACAGGATCCCCGGCGCACGCCGCGTCCCCGGGGAGAGGAAGGCGAGGGCGCCATGGCCACCACCAGTCGTGACGGCGCGGCGGAGAGCGGGCCCGGGCAGAAGGAGGAGACCGGCTTCAAGCGGTCCGTCAGCCACTTCGCGGACCGGATCACCGCGGACGGCCGGGACGGCTGGCCCGTCGAGGCGGGCCGCTACCGCCTGGTGGTCAGCCGCGCCTGCCCCTGGGCCAACCGCGCCCTGATCTCCCGCCGCCTCCTCGGCCTGGAGGACGCGCTCTCGATCGCCGTCGCCGACCCCGTCCAGGACGAGCGGAGCTGGCGGTTCACCCTGGACCCCGGCGGAGTGGACCCGGTCCTGGGCATCGCCTACCTCAGCGAGGCGTACGACGCCCGGGAGCTGGACTACCCCGGCGGGGTCAGCGTGCCCGCGATCGTCGACATCCCCAGCGGCAGGCTGGTGACCAACGACTTCCAGCGCATCACGCTGGACTTCGCCACCGAGTGGCGCTCCCTCCACCGGGACAAGGCGCCGGACCTCTACCCGGAGCCGCTGCGCGACGAGATCGACGAGGTGGCCGAAGGGGTCTACCGCGATGTCAACAACGGCGTGTACCGGGCCGGTTTCGCCGACGGCCAGCAGAGCTACGACACGGCCGTGCGGCGGCTCTTCGCCCGGCTCGACCTGCTGTCGGAGCGCCTGGCCCACCGCCGCTACCTCGTCGGCGACACCATCACCGAGGCCGACATCCGGCTGTTCGCCACCCTGGTCCGCTTCGACACCGTCTACCACGGCCACTTCAAATGCAACCGCCGCAAGCTCAGCGAGGACCCGGTGCTGTGGGCGTACGCCCGGGATCTGTTCCAGACCCCGGGATTCGGCGACACCGTCGACTTCGACCACATCACCCGGCACTACCACCAGGTCCACACCGCGATCAACCCCCTCGGCATCGTCCCGATCGGCCCCGATCTCCGCGCCTGGCTGACCCCGCACCACCGCGGGCAGCTCGGCGGCCGGCCCTTCGGTGACGGGACCGCCCCAAGCCCGGTGCGCGCCGCCGAGGCGGTCCCGGACACCGGTACGGCGGCGGGTACGGCGGGCTGAGGCCCCCGCCGGGAGGGGTGCGCCGCCACCCGGAACAGGACGGGAACACCCCCCGGGCGGCGGCAGCCTGATGCTCAGCCCATCCGGAAGGGGTCCCTCGCCGCCCCCGACAGCTCGACCCACACCGACTTCAGCCGGGTGTACTCACGGAGCGAGTCCAGCCCGTTCTCGCTGCCGACACCGCTCATCCCCCAGCCGCTGAAGGGCGCGTTGAAGGACAGCGTCCGGTAGGAGTTCAGCCAGACGGTGCCCGCCTTGATCCGGTGCGCCATCCGGTGGCCGCGGCGGATGTCGTCGGTCCACACCCCGGCCCCGAGGCCGAACGGGGTGTCGTTGGCCAGCTCGACCGCCTCCTCCTCGTCGCGGAACGGGATGACCGCGAGCACCGGGCCGAAGATCTCCTCCTGGGCGAGCCGGGAGCCGGGGTCGACGTCCGTGAAGACCGTGGGCTGGACGAACAGCCCCTTCGCAAGGGCGTCCGCCGTGGGCCGCCGCCCGCCGCACACCAGTTTCGCGCCCTCCTCGCGGCCGATCCGCACATACGCGAGGATCTTGTCCAGCTGGTCGGCGAAGGCCACCGGACCCATCTCGGTCCCCGGGTCCATGGGGTCCCCGAGCCTGATGGTCCGGGCCCGCTCCACCAGCCGTTCGACCAGCCGGTCGTGCAGCCCGGACTGGACGAGGAGCCGGGACCCCGCGATGCAGGTCTGGCCGGTCGCCGCGAAGATCCCGGCGATGACCCCGTCCACGACGGTGTCGGGATCGGCGTCGTCGAAGACGATGTTGGGCGACTTCCCGCCTAGTTCCAGGGTCACCTTCGCCAGATGGTCGGCCGCGCTCTTCATCACCCGCACACCGGTCTCGGTGGAGCCCGTGAAGGCGACCTTGTCGACGCCCGGGTGGGAGACGAGGGCGGCGCCCGTACCGGAGCCGTCCCCGGTGACCACGTTGAAGACCCCCGGCGGGAAGCCCGCGGCCTCGAAGAGCCGGGCGAACTCCAGCACGGAGGCGGGTGTCTGCTCGGCGGGTTTGACGACGACGGTGCAGCCCGCGGCCAGCAGCGTGGCGAGCTTCCACGACAGCAGCAGCAGCGGGGAGTTCCACGGCAGGACCGCCGCCACCACACCGACCGGCTCACGGCGGGTGTAGACGAGGAAGTTCGGCTTGTCGGAGGGGATGGCGTCGCCGTGGATCTTGTCCGCCGCTCCGGCGAAGTAGTAGTACCACTCGGGCAGCCGCTGGAGCTGGCTGCCCATCTCGCGGATCAGCTTGCCGTTGTCGGTGGTCTCGACGGCGGCGAGGGCGTCGGCCTCGGCCGCGATCAGCTCCGCGAGCCGGCGGATCAGCCGGGCGCGTTCGGTCCCGGTCATCCGGCCCCAGGGGCCGTGGTCGAACGCCTGGCGGGCGGCCGACACCGCGCGGTCGACGTCATCCGGCCCGGCGAGCGGGGCCGACGCCCAGACCTCGCCCGTATAGGGGTTGACGCTGTCGAAGCGGGCTCCGGTGGCGGAGTCGTGCCATTCGCCGCCGATCAGCATCCGGTAGTCGCGGACCTCGCCGGGGCGGGGCGCGGTGACCAGGGGGCCGCCGGGCGGCGGCCCACCGGCGGGGTCCGCCGCCGTGCGGGTGGTGGGTGCGGGATCGGCGCTGCTGCTGGTGTGCATGGTTGTCTCCATGAGGTGGCTGGTGGGTGGGGGCGCCCGGCGGAGCGGGCGCCCCCGCGGGGCGCTGGGCCGGGCCCGGGCGGGCCGGGGCTCACGCGACCAGGGCGTTCTCCCGTACGACCGTGTCGCCCTCGGCGAGCAGGAAGTCGGCGAGGCGGCAGGCGAGGGCCCCGATCGTCGGGGTGGGGTTGACCCCGGCGCTGGTGACGAAGGAACTGCCGTCGCAGACGAAGAGGTTGGGCACGTCCCAGGTCTGGTGCCACCGGTTGGTCACCGAGGCGGCCGGGTCGGTCCCCATCCGCGCGGTGCCCATCAGGTGGTAGCCCGGCGGCTGGTCGAAGACCCCCGAGTGCTGGACCTCATGGGCGCCCGCGGCCCGCAGCACCTCCTCGGAGCGGGCGACCGCGAACTCGGTGAGCCGGCGGTCCTGGTCGTCCATCCGGTACCGGACCCGGGGCGCGGGCAGCCCGCTGCTGTCGGTCAGGGTGTCGTCCAGTGTGATCCTGTTCCGCTCCAGCGGCAGGTCCTCGGCCATGGTGATGATGTACGCGTGGTGGTTGAAGCGCCGGGCGAAGTCCTCGTGGTGCCCCGCTCCCCAGGCCACCGGGGGCGAGGCCGCGTGGCCCATCGCGGCGAGTCCGGCCCCGGGCGAGTTGACGACGAGGAACGAGAAGCCGTTGACGAAGCCGCGCGAGGGGTCCGTCTCGTAGAACTCGTGGCTGTAGACGGGGCAGCCGCGGGCTCCCTTGTACCCCTCCATGGGCTCGTCGAAGTACCCCTCGACGAACGCCTGCGGATGGAACATCAGGTTCCTGCCCACCAGCCCGCTGCTGTTGGCGAGGCCGTCGGGGTGCTCGGCCGAGGCGGAGAGCAGCAGCAGCCGGGGGGTGCCGATGCCGTTGCCCGCGATGATCACGATCCGGGCGTCCTGCCGGTGGCGGTGACCGGTCGCCAGATCGACGTACTCCGCGCCCCGCGCCCGGCCGCCGGAGGTGAGGATGCGCTCCACGCGGGCACCGGTCACCAGGCGTGCCCCGTTGCGCAGGGCCTTGGGCCAGTAGCCGGTCGCGGTGGTGGAGAGCGATCCCCGGGGGCAGCCGAGCCGGCACTGGCCGCAGTTGTTGCAGGGCAGCCGGCCGTCGTACTCCTCGGTGATGATCGCGTTGTCCATGTACCACCAGTGCCAGCCCAGGGTCTCGAAGCCGCGGGCGAGGGTGCGGCTCCAGTTGGCGAGCGGCAGGGGGCGGGTGCCGCGCGGCGACTTCGGCGGATAGGCCGGGTCCCCGGTCATGCCGGAGACGCCCATCTCGCGGTCGTTGAGGTCGTAGTAGGGCTCCAGGTCCTCGTAGGTGAGGGGCCAGTCGGGGGCGAGTCCGTGCTCGGTGCCCTTGCGGAAGTCGCAGGGCTTGAAGCGCGGCCAGTGGCCGGAGTAGTGGTTGAGGCTGCCGCCGACGGTGCTCATCATCCAGATCCGGTCGGCGTCCCGGCCCGCGACCGGGTAGTCCTCGTCCCAGCGGCGCACATTGGGGGCCGTGTTCCAGTACCGGGTCTTGTCCAGTTCCCAGGTCTCGGACGCGTGGCGGAACTCCTCGGGCTGGAGGGAGCGGCCCTGCTCCAGGCAGACGACGCGCGCGCCGCCGTCGGAGAGCAGTTTGGCCAGCGCGCCGCCCGCCATGCCCGCGCCGATGATCAGTACGTCCGTCTCGTCGTGGTGCTCGGTCATCTCTCGGCACCTGGTCCTTTCCGGTGGGTGCTCGGTCCGGCCCCGGGGCCGATGGCTGCCCGGTCGGCCCGGTCGTCGTGCGGGTCGTGCAGGGCGGTCCGGTCGTACGCCGACCTCATCGCGGAGGTGGGGGTGTAGTGGCCGCGGGCCGGCGGCGTCAGGAACGGCGCGTCGTCGATCCGGTAGCCGAGGGGCTGGGGCGGGGAGTGGTAGTCGCAGTCGAGGACCTTCCGGATGACCTCGGCGACCTCGGGCCGGCTGTAGTAGCCGTAGTAGACGAGTTCGCGCAGCGTCCGGAACGCCGCGGGGTCCGCCGCCTCCAGGGAGATGAGCGCGGCGTCCTGGGCGGCGCCGGGCGCGGACGGGAAGTCGCCGTCGCACAGGCCGTCGAGCCGGGCCCGGATGCCCCGGACGGTGCGGGCGTCGGACTCGCGGCTCCGCAGCGCGTCGCCGAGGAATCCCTCCAGGGCCGTGCCGGAGGGCAGGGGCCAGTCCCCTTCCGGCGGAATCATCCGGTCGGCCGCCGCCGTCAGGACGGCGACCAGGGCGGGCAGTGCGTGGGACATCTGCGGTCACCTCGCTTCTTCGGTGGGTGCCGGGGTGCCGGCTTCGGTTGCGGGCGGGGTCGCGGCGGTGGCCGCCGACGGCCCGGTCCCGGCGGACTCGGCGGGACTGCCGACTTCCGTCTTGCGGGTCTCGGACGTCCACAGGACCGCGGCCGTCGTGATGAGGGCGGTGACGGCGACATAGGTGGCCACGGGCCAGGCCGAGCCGCCCGACCAGGCCAGCAGGGAGGCCGCGATCAGGGGTGTCGGGCCACCCGCCACGATCCCCGCGAGCTGGGCGCCCAGCGAGATGCCGGAGTAGCGGACCTCCGGGTCGAACATCTCGGTGAAGAACCCGCCCTGCGGCCCGTACTGCGCGGCCCAGGCGACGGCCAGCAGCACCGCCGCGAGGGTGATCGCCGCCGTCGACCCCGTGTCGACCAGCCAGAAGAAGGGGAACGCGAGGACACCGACCGCGATCGCACCGCCCAGATACACGGGCCGGCGCCCGATCCGGTCCGAGAGCGCCCCGAAGGCGGGCAGGGCGAAGACGCAGACCGCGGCGGCGACCATGGTGGCGTTGAGGACGGTGCCGCGGCTGACGTCGTCGACGTACTCGGTGGCGTAACTGAGCACCAGGACGGCGAAGACGTAGAACGAGACGTTCTCGCCCCACCGCATGCCGAGGACCTGGAGCAGCGGCTTCGGATGCCGGCGTACGGCCTCGACCACGGGCAGCCGCACGGGCGCGGACTGGTCGCGGACCTTCTGGAAGACGGGGGTCTCCTCCAGCTTGAGGCGGATCACGAGCCCCACCACGAGCAGTCCGCCGCCGAGCCAGAACGGGATGCGCCAGCCCCAGCTCTCGAACTGCGCCTCGGGCAGCAGGGACACCACGGCGAACACGCCGGTGGCGAGGAGCAGCCCGATGGGGGCGCCGACCTGGGGCCAGCTCCCGTAGAAGCCGCGCCGGTTCGCCGGGACGGTCTCGGTGGTCATCAGGACCGCGCCGCCCCATTCGCCGCCCAGGCCGATGCCCTGGACGATGCGCAGGACGGTCAGCAGGACGGGTGCCCAGATGCCGATGGCGTCGTACGTCGGCATACAGCCGATCAGCAGGGTCGGCACGCCCATCAGGGCCATGGTGACGAGCAGGACGGTCTTGCGGCCCACCCGGTCGCCGTAGTGGCCGAAGATCACCCCGCCGACGGGGCGTGCCACAAAGCCGAGGGCGAAGGTGGCGAAGGCGGCCAGGGTGCCGACGAGGGGGTCGAAGTCGGGAAAGAACAGCTTGCCCAGGACCAGCGCGGACGCCGTCCCGTAGATGAACCAGTCGTACCACTCCATCGACGTGCCGACGAGGCTGGCGACGGCCACCTTGACGTGGCCCGGTCCCCGGGCGGACTGTGTCTGCGTCTGCTTCGCGTGATGCGCGGCCATGGTGTTCTCCGTAGGTTGTCGAGCGGCCCGGACATCCGCTACGGCCGCTGTGCGGCGCTGATTCCGGCCGCCCGGCCGGTGACCGCGCCGCAGACCAGTCCGGAACCGGCGGGGTAGCTGTGGTAGAAGAACCCGCCGGTCATCTCGCCGACGGCGTACAGGCCGGGGATCGGCAGTCCCGTACCGGCGTGCAGGACGCGCGATCCGCGGTCGACGCGCAGTCCGCCGAAGGTGAAGGTGATACCGCCGGTGTACGGGTAGAGCCGGTAGGGCGGTGCGTCGATGCGCTGGGCCCAGTTGCTCTTCGGGGGGTGGACTCCGCGGGTGCCCTTGCCGTCCTTGACGGCGGGGTCGAAGGGGGTGGCGTCGTCGACGGCGTCGTTGAAGGCGCGGACCGCTTCGGTGAACCGGCCGGGGTCCAGCCCCGCCCGCTCCGCCAGGGTGGTGAGGTCGTCGGCCTCGAAGACGGTGGCGTCGTCGTACTTGCGGTCGACCAGGTCGAAGACCTTGCTGTCGAAGAGCTGGTAGCCGACGCCGCCCGGCTGCTTGAGGACGGTCTTGCCGACGGCCACGTAGTTCTGCGGGGCCCAGTCCCGGCCTTCGTCGATGAAGCGTTCGCAGGCGGAGTTGAGGATGACTCCGTAGAGGAAGCTGGTGCGGTTGGTGCGCTCGCCGGTGGCGAGTGAGCCCTGGGCGGGCGAGTTGACGTCGATGGGGGCGGCGTGGCAGTCGGCCCAGTGGCCGTATGCCTGGGCTCCGGCGCGCAGGGCGGCGTCGAGCAGTTCGCCGGTGTTGTACGGGACGCCGCGGACCTTCACCAGATTCCACTCGGGGCCGAGGTAGCGGGTGCGCATCTCCGGGTTGGCCTCGAAGCCGCCGTTCGCGAGGACGACCTGGCCGCGCAGTTCGGTGACGGAGCCGTCGGCGTCCCGCACGCGCACTCCCACGACCGAGCCCTCGCCATCGGTGACGAGGTCGGTGGCGGCGCAGCCGTAGCGGACGCGGCAGCCCGCCCGTTCCGCCGCGGCGAACTCCATGGCGCTCAGGCCCTCTCCCCCGCCGGCGCCCTGGAGCACCAGGCCGTTGCGGTAGGCGCGGCTGCCGCCTTCGGCGGTGGTGAGGTAGGTGGCGAACTCCCAGGTGATCCCGCGGTCCTGCATCCAGCGGAGGATGTCGAGGCTCTCGGAGACGAGCCAGTCGGTCATGTCGGGGTCCGCGAACCCCTGGGAGGTGTGCATGATCGCTTCGGTGAAGGTGTCGCGGGTGTAGGGGTCGACGACGACCTCGGCCCACTCCTTCTCGGTGATCTGCGGGAGCAGTTCCCGCACCTCGGCGACGCTGTCGAAGCCGAAGCGGACCAGCGCGGCCGTATAGCGTGTGTTTCCGCCACGCTCCGGCTCGGGCGCCTTCTCCAGGATGGTGACCTCGGCGCCGCCCTCAGCCGCGGCAATGCCGGCGACCAGCCCTGCGTTTCCGGCGCCCACCACGATGACCTGCTGTTTCATAGCAATCCTCTCGGTCCTCAGATGTCTGAGGACTTCTGTTTTTCGAGACATTGCCAGCGCCCCCAGGGCTCGTCAAGACCTCCGACGCAATCCATTTCCGGCCAAGGCCGCACCACCCAGGCAGGCCGGGCCGACCACCTCACCCGCCCCGGGGCACTCCCCGAGGCGTCGAAGATCACAGCGGTACGCCCTCCGACCAGTACTCAGACATCTGTAGTCTTCTCCCTGCGGGCCGCCTGCTCCGGCGGCCCGGCCCGGTACGAACCACCCGGAAGCCGCGAGGACCGAAACGTCCGGAAGCAGCCCCGACAGCACGAAAGGCGGAATGGTGAAGTCGCTCAAGCGCGGAGCGCTCGTCGAGCTGGCCGTGGAACAGCTCCTGGAACAGCTCGCGAGCGGCCGGTGGCCGGTCGGGACCGCGCTGCCGGGCGAGGTGAGCCTGGCCGAGCAACTCGGCGTGGGGCGCTCGACCGTACGGGAGGCCACCCGCGCCCTCGCCCACGCGGGCCTGCTGGAGGCGCGGCAGGGCTCGGGGACCTACGTCCTCGCCCTCACCCCGCCGCCGACCCTCGACGCCGCGCTGCGCAAGGCGAAGACCGTCGAGGTGTACGAGGTGCGCGAGGCCCTGGAGGTACAGGCGGCCGTCCTGGCGTGCGCCCGGCGGACGGAGGCGGACCTGGAGCGGATGCGGGAGGCCCTGGCCCGCCGGGATCTGCTGATCGAGGACCAGCGGGACCACGCGCGCGACTTCGTTGCGGCCGATCTGGCCTTCCACCGGGCCATCATCGACGCCGCCCACAACGATCTGCTCACCCAGACGTTCACCACCTTCGAGACCGTGCTGACCGAGACCCTCCACAGCGTCGTGGACGACGCGATCCTGACGGGCCACGACGTCGACACCGCCCACCGGGAGCTGTTCGAGGCCATCGAGGCACAGGACGAGCCGGCCGCGGCCGCCGCCGTCCGGACCAACGTCCGCCGGACCATCGAGGCGGCCTCCGGCCACTGACCACCCGCACCTGGACCCCTTGCCTCCGGGCAGGTCCACATTTGTCTGACGTCTGAGGTGAGTAATGAGACTGCACGGGACCTCCGTCCCCGGCCGGCTGTGGGCCCTGACCGCCACCCACGCGGCCAACGACTTCTACACGGGCGCCGTCGCCGCCCTCCTTCCGTACTTCGTCCTGGAGGAGCGCTACGACTACGCGGCGGCCGCGGGCATCATGCTCGCGGCGACCTCCCTGTCATCCGTTGCCCAGCCGCTCTTCGGGTATCTCAGCGACCGGTTCCGGATGAGCTGGCTGAGCCTCGCCGGACTGCTCACCGCCGGGGCGGGCGTGGCGGTCAGTGGGCTGGTCTCCTCCTCGTACGCGCTGGTGTGCGCCGCGGTCGCCGTCTCCGGGATCGGGGTCGCCGCCTACCACCCGCCCGCCACGGTCGCGGCGAAGACCGCTGGCGGCGGCACCAACCGCTCCATGAGCGTCTTCTCCGTCGGCGGCAACGCCGGTGTGGCACTCGCGCCGGGTGCCGTGGTGCTGATCGTGGGGACGTACGGGCTGGACGCGACCTGGCTGCTGTTCCTGCCCGCGCTCGTCCTCGGGGCGGTCCAGCTCGCGGCGGACCGCCGCGCGGCCCGGACGGCGGCGGACCGCCGCCCCCGCGACCGGCCCCTTCCCGCCGCGGCCGGATCCGCCGGGGCCGCCGGTGACACCGCCGCGCCCGGCGCGGAGCAGCCCGCGGTGGCCCGGCGCGCCGACGACTGGGCCGGGTTCGCCCGGCTGACCGGTGTGCTGCTGTTCTGGTCCGTGGCGTACGTGGGCACCTCGTCCTTCGTCTCCCTGCACTCCATCGAGACCTTCGGCGCCGCGCCCGGTACGGCCTCCATCGCCCTGTCCGTCTTCCCCGCGGCGGGCGCGGCGGGCACCCTCGTGGGCGGCTGGCTCGCCGACCGCCACGGCCGCCCCCGCGTCGTGCGGACCGGGTACGGGCTCGCCGCCCTCGCGATGCTGCTGATCGCCCTGGCGCCCGCCCCGGCCGTGGTGATCGCGGCGACGGCCCTGCTCGGGACCGCGCTGTTCCTGCCCTTCGCCCCGCAGATCACCCTCGCCCACTCCTATCTCCCGAACCGGCTGGGCATGGCCAGCGGGGTCACCCTGGGGCTCGCGCTCTCCCTCGGCGGCCTCGTCGTCCCCCTGCTCGGCGGGCTCGCGGACCGCTCCGGCGTCCCGGCCGTGTTCGCCCTCCTCACCGGGCTGCTCGCGCTGGCCTTCGCCCTCACCTTCACCCTGCGCGAACCGCGCCTCGAACCAAGCCCCGCACCAAGCCCCGAGCCACTCCCCGGACCGGACCACGGGCCGGACCCCGAACCGGGCCGCGGTGGCGAGCCGGGCCGGCCCGCCACCCTCCCCACGAGCGGAGCACAGCCATGAGCACCACCACTCCCCTCCCCCATCCGTCCCCCGAGCCCCCGGAGCCCGCGGCGCCCCGGGAGGTGCTGCGGCTGGACGGGGTCTCGCTGCTCCGGGGCGGCAAGGCCCTCGTCCGCGATGTCGGCCTGCGGATCGCGGAGGGTGAGCACTGGGTGCTCCTCGGCCCGAACGGCGCGGGGAAGAGTTCCCTGCTCAGCCTGTGCGGCGCGGTCAACCAC
Organism: Streptomyces sp. NPDC004838; assembly: GCF_053600955.1. Classification (NCBI taxonomy): domain Bacteria; kingdom Bacillati; phylum Actinomycetota; class Actinomycetes; order Kitasatosporales; family Streptomycetaceae; genus Streptomyces; species Streptomyces sp. NPDC004838. Next base: position 138,041 of record NZ_JBSGAW010000016.1, read on the forward strand.
CCCACCAGCGGCACGGTCCGAGTCCTGGGCCGCCGACTGGGGCGGGTGGACGTCCGCGAACTGCGCCGGTCGATCGGCCATGTCGACCCGCGCCATCCGCTGCGCTCGCCGCTGACCGTCACGGACGTCGTCCTCACCGGGGCGACCGGCAGCATCGAGCGCGTACCGCGGTGGGTCCCCGAACCGGCCGAGCGGCGACGGGCGGCCGACCTCATCGACACCCTCGGGCTCTCCGCGATCGCCGACGCCCCCTGGACCACCCTGTCCCAGGGCGAGCGCGGCCGGAGCCTCATCGCGCGCGCCCTGCTGCCCGGTCCGCCGCTGCTGCTGCTCGACGAGCCGTCGACCGGGCTGGACGTGGCCGCCCGCGAGCAGCTGCTCCAGACGATCGACGCGCTCCACGCCGCCGATCCCCGGCTGGCGTCGGTGCTGGTGACGCACCATCTGGAGGAGCTGCCCGCCTCCACCACCCACGCGGTCCTGATCAACGGCGGTACGGTGCGGGCCGCCGGACCCGCCGCCGAGGTGCTCACCAGCCCGCGGGTCTCGGCGTGCTTCTCCTTCCCGATCGAGATCGAGTACGGCGACGGCCGCTGGCTGGCCCGCAGCGGCCACCGCGCGCGGACGAGCCGCCCCTGAGGCGGGCGGCGGGTCCGCCGACAGCCGGTGGGCTACGCGGGGCGGGCCGGTCCCCGGTCCCATAGGGAGAAATCCATAGCCGGCAGGCCAGCGGGCCAACCAGGCCGCTTCTGACGGATCTTGCTGGGCTCGCGCGCCCTGGCACCGCTCCCCCTGGGCCTGGCGGCCCGGGAGGTACCCCCACCCTGGGCCTAGCGCCCGGGAGGTACCCCCAACCTGGGCCTAGCGACCGCGAGGTACCCCCACCGCATGGACTCCCTCCTCCGCCTTGCGATCCACGGCACCAGACCCCGCTCCCTGACCCAGCCTGATCCACCAGAAACGACCTAGGCTCGTGGCGCTTCCGATCGAGACTGAGTTCGCACCGCCACCCCTGGAACTGGAGTTCTCATGCGTGTCTTCGTCGCTGGCGCCACCGGCGCTGTCGGCAGTCTGCTCGTCCCGATGCTGGTCGCGGCTGGGCACGAGGTCACCGGGACCTCACGGTCCCTGGCCGGGATCGAGCGGATCAGAAGCCTCGGAGCGACGGGGTTCCAGGCGGACGCGCTTGACGCGGACGGACTGCGGCACGCGGTCCGCGCGGCAGCACCGGAGGCACTGATCCACCAGCTCACCGACCTCTCCGGCGCGGACGGGGCCGCCAACGGCCGACTGCGCCGAGAGGGCACCCGGAACCTGGTGGAGGCCGCGAAGGCGGCCGGGGTCGGCCGGATCGTCGCACAGTCGATTTCCTGGGCGTACGCGCCGGGCGAAGGCCCTGCCGAGGAGGTGGCACCGCTCGATGACACGGCCGCTCAACCCCGGGCCGGGGTGGTGGCCGCTGTCAGGGCCTTGGAGGAGACGGCGGCCGAATTGGAGACCGCGGTCCTGCTGCGCTACGGCCTGCTGTACGGGACCGGCACCTGGTACGCACCGGGCGGCGCTTTCGCGGCGGCCCTGGCGGGCGACCGGTCGGCGCGCTTCCTGGGGAGCACTGTGGCGAACGACGCCGTGAACTCCTTCGTCCATGTCGCCGACGCGGCGGGCGCCGCGCTGGCCGCGCTCGACTGGCCAGGCGGACCGGTCAACATCGTGGACGACGAGCCCGCCCCCGCCCACGAGTGGCTTCCGGCCCTGGCCGAAGCCCTCGGCGTGCCCGCACCCGGCGTGGTGACGGGTCGGCAGGAGTGGGAGCGCGGCGCTCTCAACGCGCTTGCCCGAAGCCGGGGTTGGCAGCCCGAGTGGCCGACCTGGCGGACCGGTTTCGCCGCCCAGCGCGACATCCTGTGAGTCCTCCGGAACCCCGCTGAGGTCCTTCACCACCACCGGCGCCGTCAGCGTGAGCCTCCTCGACGTCGACCAAGCCGCAGAATGGTCGGACGAGACGAGAACGCTTCAGGAACTCCGAAGTCACGTCACAAGCCGGCCGAGCGCCTGGACGTCTCGCGTCGGACGGTGGAGCGCTACCGCGCCGAGAAGCTGACGGCCCCTCAGAAGCGTCTCCAGGCCGCCTTGATGGAGGAGAACGAATCCGAGCGGCTCGGCCACCACACCGAACCCGAGGCCGCCTGATCGGGGCGGGGCCTCGCCCGGCTTCCGAAGGCTCGGCCCGCCGCGCGATGGCGATGAGCGGCGCAGGAGGCTTGCCTCAGCCTGTCGGGTAGCGCACGGTGAGCATGGCTTCGACGTCACCGGACACTGCGGCGTACACGTGCGGGATGTCGGCAGGCCAGTGGGCGTGCTCACCCGGGCCCGCCTCGACCGGGGCCGAGGCCGCGCCGACGCGCGCGGTGCCGGACAGGACGATGAGGTGCTCCTCGGTGCCCGAGGGGTGGGCATCCGATTCCTGGACGGCGCCGGTCCGGATGCGGATGCGGTAGATCTCGGTGATGGCGGCTGGATCCTCGTACCGTTCGACGAGAACCGCGTCCACGGCGCGGCCTGACAGCGGCACTCGCGCCGGATCGGGCCCGAGTACGGCGGTGAGGGGAATACCCAACGCGGTCGTGAGCGCGTAGAGGGTCTCCAGTGTGGCGTTGCGGCGCCCGGCTTCCAGCTCGGAGAGCGTGCCCTTGCCGACACCGGACCGGCGCGCCAGCGCGGACAGTGAGAGGTTGCGTTCCGCTCGTAGCTCACGCAGCCGACTGCCCACCTGCTGAGCCAGCTCCATATCTCCCGCTCCCCACCAGGCCATTGACCGACTCGGGCCGCCATACCTAGTATTCCATAAACAGAACGTTCTGTTTATGGAACGAAATGGGAGGTCCCATGCCCGTGTCGCGCCTGCAGCACATCCCCGGAATCGGTGTCGACATCGTGGGAGACGCCGCCGATGCGGCCCACGACCCCGACATGCTGCGGCTCGAGAATCTCGACACCGACCTGCGGCCGCCTCGGATCGCCCTCGACGTGACGCGGCTCGCGATCGATGACGACGCCGCGAACAGCTATCTCCCCTTCCACGGCCGGCGCGGCCTGCGTGAGGCCGCCACCGCCCATGTCGGCCGGATCGCCGGCCGCGACTACGACCCGGCGACAGGCTGCGCGATCGTCGCCGGGGGCCTCAACGGCGTCCTCAACACACTGCTGGCCACCATCGAACCGGGGCAGGAGGTGGTGATCGGCGACCCGGTCTACGCCGGCCTCGTCAACAGAATCCGCCTCGCCGGCGGCGTCCCGAGACACGTGCCATGCCGCCCGACGCCCACCGGCTGGCGCACCGACCCGGCCGAACTGGCCGCCGCGGTAGGGCCAAAGACGGCGGCGGTCCTGGTGATGTCCCCCGCGATGCCCACCGGCGATCTGCTCGGTCACGCACACTGGGACGCCTTGGCCCCGGCGGTGGCCGAGCACGGCTGCTGGGTGATCTACGACGCGGCCATGGAACGCATCCGGTTCGACGGGCAGGCTCCGGAGCACCCCGCCGCCCATCCCCAACTGGCCGAGCACACCATCACGGTGGGCTCCGCATCCAAGGAGCTGCGGCTCATCGGCTGGCGGGTCGGCTGGGTCGTCGGTCCGCCGCGCATCATGGCCGACGTCGCCTTGGTCGGCATGGCCAACGTGGTGACTCCGGTCGGCATCGCTCAGCAGGCGGTGGCTGCTGCTCTCGACGCCCCGGACGCAGACGCCGACGTGGCCGCGGCCGCCCTCACCTGGCGGCAACGCTGCGACCTGATCCTGTCGGAGCTGGCCGACTATCCGTGCATACGGCCGCACGGCGGCTGGTCGTTGCTCATCGACACCACCATGCTGGGCCTCACTCCGGCCGAGGCGTCCGAACGGCTCTTCCGGCACGGGAAGGTGGCGGCGACCCCGATGACCGGCTGGGGCCCACACGGCGGCCACCACCTGCGGCTGGTCTTCGCCAACGAGCCCGCCGAACGCCTCGACGGGCTGCGGGACCGTTTCGTAGCCGCCTTCGGCTAACCCTCGCGCTTTCGCGAGGTGGGGTGTCCGAGGTTTGATCAGATAAGCGGAGAGTGCTCCTGACCTGCAACGATGGGACTTGTCTAGGGTCCTGTCGGCTGCACGGAAAGAAGCACTCTCCAGGTGAAGAAGCGTATCGGGTCGTACCCGCGTGTCCGCATCGAGCCCAGCGGTGGGGCCGGCCCGGCGGAGCGAACGGTCGGAGATCCAGCAGCGGGTGTCCGGGGTGGCGACTTGGCCGTCGAAGAGCAGCCGGTGCAGGCCCCTGGTGCGTACCACACGCCGGTCTGCACCGGCTCGGTTCCGGGCTCGGCGGGGACGTCCGGGTGCGGGTAACGGCCGTCGGCCGGTTCGCCGTAGACGGTCCCCACCACGTCGCCGCCGCGGGACTCGCCGGTTGTTACGCCGTCGGGCCCCGGCTTTCTCGCCCCGGACCGTGCGCGGTGTCGTGGCGAAGCGGGCCGCGGCCACGGCCAGCGCGGGCCGGATCCCGCTGGCCCCGAAGAAACCGTTGAGCAGTTCGTCGCCCAGCAGTTCGCGTCGTTGGGCCGGGCGGACTCCGACGCGGTCGCAGACGGCGGCGGAGTGCGCTCCGAGGACCTTCTCGGCGGCGACCCATTCCCGGGCCGCGAAGCCGCCGAGCCGTCCGCTCGCGGGGATCTTCGGACAGGGCAGGAGGGCGTGGTCCCGGGGCGTGGTGGTGGACGCCACGGGATTGTCCTTCGCGCGCGTGGTGGCACGCAACGGCATACGGAATGTGGCTGCCCGCCCGGGTTTGCGGGCCGCGCGGGACGGCGGCTTGCGCGCGCGGTGGTCGCGTAGCGTCCGTTCTGAACGCAAGGCCGAGCACGTCTTCGCCGTCGTCTGCGTCACCGCGGTCCTCATCTGCCGGTGCCGCCTCGTCAAATGAAGCGGCGACAGAGCATCAAACGCTCACTCATCCCCCACCGCCGCCTCCCTTGTCGCGTCCGCCGGGGCCGAGCCGACGAGGCGGCGGGTGTACCAGTGCTGCGGGTGGTCCAGGACGGCGGCCGTCTCGCCGCTCTCCACGACCCGGCCGCGTCGCAGGACGATGACACGTTCCGTCATCTGCCGGGCCACAGCGAGGTCATGGGTGATGAACAGCATGGCGATCTTCCGCTTCCTGCGCAGGTCGCGGAACAGCTCCAGCACCTGGGCCTGCACGGAGACGTCGAGGGCCGCCACCGGCTCGTCACAGACCAGGAGTTCGGGGGCGGTGGCGATGGCGCGGGCGATGGCGACACGCTGGCGCTCGCCTCCCGAGAGGGCCGACGGGCGGCGGGACGCGTAGGCGGCGGGCAGGCCCACCATGGCGAGCAGTTCGGTCTCGGTGGGGGCGGGCTCCCCCACCGACAGGCCGGGCGGGCGGTATCCGGCCGCTTCGCGCAGGGTCGAGCCGATCGTCAGGGAGGGGTTGAGGGAGGCGTACGGGTCCTGGAAGACGATCTGGATTCCGGGAGCGCGGCCCCCGGCTCCTCCAGGCCGCCGCCGCTGCCTGCGCCAACGGCTGCTGAGCGCGGCCCGGTCCGCCGGGTCCCGGTGCCCGCCGTACCGGATCTCGCCCGTGTCCGCGGTGTCCAGGCCGAGCAGGATCCGGGCTATGGTCGACTTCCCGGAGCCCGATTCGCCCACCAGCCCCACTGACTCGCCCTCGCCGATGTGGAAGGACACACCGTCCAGCGCCACGGTGGACCGGGGCGCGCCGGTCAGCGGCCTGCTGCGGAACGTCCGGCCCAGCCCGCGCACCACCACGAGGTCGTCCGGGCGCCCGCCGGTGGCGGGCCGGGCACCGCCCCCGGGGCCGCGGTCGGCGAGATCGGCGTCCATTTCATCGCGGATGCCGGTGATCCGCACACACGCCGACCGGTGGTCCCTGTCCACCAGGGACAGTTCCGGCCGCCCGGCGCCGCAGTCGTCCGTGCTCCAGGCGCAGCGGGCGGCGAACGCGCACCCGTCGGTCACCGCCTCCGCCGCGGGCACACCGCCGGGGATGGAGGTCAGTTCCTCCCTGTAGTGGTCGCGCGGGATCCGGGAGGTGAGCAGGCCCAGGGTGTACGGGTGCTGCGGGCGGGCCGCGACCGCGGCGACCGGTCCGGATTCGAGCACGTTTCCCGCGTACATCACCTGGACGGTGTCGCAGGTGCTGAAGGCCACGTCGAGGTCGTGGGTGACCAGGATCAGTGCCATGCCCCGGCTGCGCCGCAGCTCGCCGAGCAGGGCCAGCACCTCGGCCTGCGAGGACATGTCGAGTGCGGTGGTCGGCTCGTCGGCCAGCAGCAGTTCGGGGTCGCGGGCCAGCGCGGCGGCCATCGCGACCCGCTGGCGCATTCCGCCGGACAACTGGAACGGGTACCTGCCCGCCACATCGGCGTCGAGCCCCACCTCCGCCAGCCGGCGTGTCACTTCCCGTGCGCTCGCGCCCCGGTCGGCGCGCAGCCGGGGTGCCAGCGACTCCCGGAGCGTCGCACCGACCCGCTGGAGCGGGTTGAGCATCGTGAACGGGTCCTGGAGGAGCAGGCTGATCCGTTCCCCGCGCAGCGCGCGGAACGCCTTCTCCGGCCTGCCGATGAGCGGCAGTCCGTCGAAGGTGACCTCGCCCTCCGCGTGAACCCGGTGAGGGAGGAGTCCGACGAGTGATCTGACGGTCATCGACTTGCCGCAGCCCGATTCCCCGACGATGCCCATGGCCTCGCCGTGTGCCAGCGAGAAGCCGATCCCGCTGACGAGGGGGCGCCGTACGTGGCCGGTGGAGGAGACGACGGTGAGCCCGGTCGCCTTCAGCAGTGGTGAAGGATCCGCCACAGGGTTCGTCATCGTGCCTCCGTTTTGAGGGCTGTCCTGTCGTACAGCCAGTCGCCGGCGAGGGTGGCGCTGGTGGCCGTGGCGACGATCAGCAGCGCCGGTACGAGCGGCATCATCGGGTTCTCGAAGATCAGTTCCTGCCCTTCGGCGAGCATCGTGCCCCAGTTGGCGCTGCCCGGAGCGACCCCCAGACCGAGGAACGACAGCGCCGAGAACGACACCAGCGCGGTCACGAACTCCAGCAGGAACGTCGCGACGACGGTGGGCATCACATTGGGCAGGATGTGGCGGGTGACGATCACCAGGGGCCGGACCCCCAGGGCGCGGGCGGCGTCCACGTACGACAGTCGGGCCTGCGCGATGGCCGCGCTTCTGACCAGGCGGACCGTGCCGGGGACGTTCAGTACGACGATGACGCCGATCGTCAGCGGATAGCTTCCGCTGACGATGCCGACCACCACGATGGCCACCAGGAGCGCGGGCATCGAGTACAGCATGTCCGCGCCCCGCGAGATCACGGCGTCGACCCGTCCTCCGTGGTACCCGGCCAGGAGCCCGAGCAGTGTGCCGATCAGCAGGATGCCGATGGCGGCGATCAGAGGTCCCGCGACGGCGGAGAGGGTGCCCACGATCAGCCGGGAGAGCACGTCCCGGCCCAGGACGTCGGTTCCGAGGGGATGACCGCCGCCGGGTGAGGTGACGCTGAGGGAGGGATCCTGCTCGGAGGGGTCCTGGGGCGCCAGCCAGGTGCCGAAGACCGCGCAGATGACCACCCCGGTGAGGAACAGCAGCGAAAGGGACGCCAGGAGGGGCGGCCGGCCACGCCCGCGCCCGGCGGGTGCGGACGGCGCTGCGATCGCGGACCGCTCGTGGGCACTGCCCCGGGCGGGCGGACGGTCGGGGTTCGGGGTCAGGTGCTTGGTCATGCCGTTCCCCCCGCTCCCGTGCGGATCCGCGGATCGACCAGGGTGGAGAGCAGGTCCACCAGCAGGTTGGTCAGCACGACGACCACGGCGATCAGCAGACAGAGCGCCTGGATGACGGGCATGTCCTTGGCCTCCACCGACTCGACCATGAGGGTGCCGATGCCCGGCAGCGAGAACACGCTCTCCACCAGCACCGTCCCCGCCGTGAGTTGGATGATGAGGATGCCCACGGTGGTCACCACCGGCAGTGCGCTGTTGCGCAGCACATAGTGGACCAGCACCCGCGATACGCCGAGTCCGCGTGCCCGGACGAAGGTGAGATAGTCCTGCCGGGTCACGTCCAGCACGGCCGCCCTTGTCTGCCGGACCACCAGAGCGATCAGGACCACCGACAGCGTCACCGCGGGCAGCACGAGGTGCCGCAGCCGGTCGATGCCCCCGTCTCCCGCGCCGAAGACCGGCATACCGAGCCCCACTCCGAAGACGTAGATCAGCAGAACTCCGGTCGCGAACGGCGGTGAACTCATTCCGATCACCGTCAGGAACGAGGTCGCCCGGTCGAACGCCCGGCCGCGGCGCAGACCCGCGGCCATCCCGAGGGGGATCCCGATCAGTACGACGATCACCAGGGTGAGTGCCGCGAGTTGCGCGGTGACCGGCGCGAACTCGACGATCCGGCTCATCGCCGGGGTGTGCGACACGGTGGAGCGGCCGAAGTCGAACTGGACCACGCCCGCGAGCCACCGCCAGTACTGAGCGAGGAAGGGATCGTCAAGGTGGTGCTCGCGGACGACTGCGGCGATCTGCTCCTCGCTCGCGTCCTGTCCGCCCAGCAGGGTCGTCAGCGGTGAGCCCGGGGAGAGGTGCAGCAGGGTGAAGACGAGGAAGCTCACCACGGCCACCAGTCCGACCGAGGCGACGAGCCGTCTCCCGATGAACCTCATCATGCGCGCACCAGATTCGTGCGCCGCAGACGGACCACTTCGGCACCCGACTGGTTCGAGCACGTGGTCTGCCAGGTGATGATCCCGTTGCCGGGCCGGCTCGCGGAGTGCCGGACCGCGATCACGACGGATTTCGCGGTGAGGGTGTCCCCGTGATGGACGGGGCTGCCGAATTCCACGTTGTCCACGCCGAGGAACGGGCCGCCGGCTTCGCTCAGGTCCTCGACCGAGAGCCCCACGACGATGCAGAGCACCAGCACCGGATTGACGACAACCGACGGGTGGCCGTGTGCCCGCGCAAACTCGGCGTTGACGTACAGCGGATTCCAGTTGCAAGTCGAGGTGGAGAACAGAATGCTCTCCGCTTCGGTGACGGTCCGCCCCCAGTGATGTTCGAATTCCTGGTGGGGCGCGAAATCTCCGAAGGTGCGCCCCTTGGTCTGTCGCTCGAACTGCTCGAAGTCGGGATCTTTCACTCGATGCCTTCCCGGGACGGCACAGCGCGGCGCCTCCAGCTGCGGAGGCGCGCCGGATCGCGGGAATTCCGGTGGGGTCCGGCGGGGTCCATGAGCAGGGCACCGGGGCCACCGAATCGTCACGGCTCGCGGCGCGGCCTCGATTTGGTCAGCGAATGCAGTGCACCGGGGGCTCACTCACGCGGTGACTTTCCCGGCTGCGCGCTGGGGCGAGCGGGGAATGGGGGAACGACATGGGAGGGCGCCCCGGAGTGTCGGGTTCGGCGCCGCTGTGTGGCATGTCGGTTGCCGCATCCTGACACCCGTCCGTACGGCTGTCAACGGTCCTGCCGGGTCACCGGGTGGTCGGCGGGGTGGGGCCGGAGCGGAAGGGGTCGTGGTGGAATCCGGGCAGCCAGGAATGCCCCGGCCGGTCCCAGCCCCGGGCCGTGACCAGCCGTGCGGCCAGTCGTGCCCGCGGCCCGGCCAGGATGTCCACGTAGAGCTGTCCGCGCAGGTGACCGCACTCGTGCTGGAAGCAGCGGGCGAGTTCCCCGGTGCCCTCGAACACCAGGGGCTCGCCCCGCACGTCGCTTCCGGCGACCCTCGCCCGGGGTGCCCGGGGCACCGGGAAGGCGAGCCCCGGAACGGAGAGGCAGCCTTCGAGGTCGGCCCGGTCGTCGGGCGCGGCGGCGGGAGTCCCGTACGTCTCCAGCACCGGATTGACGATATGGCCGCGCCGGCGCCGGCCCCGGGCGTCGGGGCAGTCGAACACGAAGACGCTCCGCCGGTCGCCGATCTGATTGGCCGCCAGTCCCGCGCCGTTCGCGGCCCGGTTGGTGTCGAGGAGATCTCGGACAAGTGATGCCAGATCGTCGTCGAACCGCGTGACGGGCAACGCCGCCGTGCGCAGGACGGGTTCGCCGCTGATAAGGACGGGCCGTATCGGCATCGCATTCTCCTCCGGGTCGGTGCTTACGGATAGGAAGGGATATCACAATGCCTCTGTGGCCCTTCCCTTCAGCTGCGAAAAACCGGAGATCGGGATATTGACAGCCGTACGGCCGGGTGTCAGGATGCGGCAACCGACATGCCACACAGCGGCGCCGAACCCGACACTCCGGGGCGCCCTCCCATGTCGTTCACCCATTCCCCGCTCGCCCCAGCGCGCAGCCGGGAAAGTCACCGCGTGAGTGAACCCCCGGTGCACTGCATTCGCCGAACATTCCGTTCGTGTTCTCTTTGCTGAGGAGCAGCCATGCGCCGCCGAATTCAACTGCTCGCCGGGGCCGTGGGCACGGCCTCACTTCTCGTCGGCTGCGAAGCCTCACCCGGCTCCGGCCCATCAAAAATCTCCGAGTTCACCTTCGCCGCATCCGCGCCCGTGTCCCTGGACGTGGCGAAGAACTACAACATCGCCGACACCAACATCATGTCGATGGTCACCGAGCCGCTGGAGAATCTGGCGCAGGACGGCACCTACACCCCGCTGCTGGCGAGTTCGGTCACCCAGCCCGACGAGAAGACGATCGTCTACAACCTCCGCGCGGACGTCGAGTTCTCCGACGGCGGTGCGCTGACGGCCGAGGACGTGGCGTGGAGCCTGAAGCATGTCACCGGGGAGAGCGCACAGACCAGGAACACGCTGGAGTACGTCAAGTCGGTGACCGTGACCGGGAAGCAGCAGGTGACGGTCGCTCTCTCCCAGCCCGATCCGCTGACCCGGGCCGCCCTCAGTGTCGTGGGCCTCATCCAGCGGAAGTCGTTCGCCGAGGCCCATGCCGCCGATCTCGGCTCGGCCGCCGCGGTGCCCGTCGGCACCGGCCCCTACCTCGTGGACACCTACTCCCCCGACAAGATCGCGATGAAGCGGAACTCCGGCTACTGGGGCCGCGAGCCCGCGCCGGACCGGCTGGTGTTCACCGCCATCGCCGGGGAGACCAAGAGCCAGTTGGCGATGCGGTCCAAAGAGGTGCAGGGCGGGGTCGTCTCGGATCTGACCGCGATCAAGCAGTGGAAGAAGATCGCGGGGACCAGCGTGTACAACGTTCCCGCCCTCCAGTCGAACTTCCTGGTGCTCGATGTGACCGCGCCGCCCTTCGACGACGTCCATGTCCGCAGGGCCGTCGCCCATGCGCTGGACCGGCGGGGCCTGCTGGCCGCCGCCTTCTCCTCCCAGGTCGAACCGCTGAAGTCCTACCTCCCCGACGAGATCGTCCGTGGCGCCGCTCCCTCGCCGGCCGCCGCCGACACCTTCCTCGCGGGCCTTCCGCAGTATCCGTTCGACCTCGACAAGGCCAGGCAGGAACTGGCGAAGTCGAAGCATCGCGGCAAGCTGTCGTTCCCCGTGTACTTCCTGAACGAGCTGCCCTGGTCCAAGCTGGCCGCGCTCAATCTGGAGACGAACCTCGCCAAGATCGGCGTCAGGGCCGAGCCCCGGCAGATCGCGCGGAACGCCTGGATGGAGAGCGTCTACGCCAAGAAGGCGAAGACGCCCATGCCGTACAGCCTGGGAACCTTCGCCCCGGTCCCCAACGGCCTGGACAAGGTCGTGGGCGAGGGCGCGTTCAACGTCGCCAAGTTCTCCACGCCCGGGACCCGTTCGGCCCTGCCCGGACTCAATGGAACGGACGCACAGCGGTGGGACGCCACCAAGGCACTGCTCGGCGCGATCGCCGAGGACGTGCCGTACATCCCGGTCTTCCAGGGTGCCCATGTGTCGGTCCTGGCCAAGGGCTATGCCTACGACCGGCCGCCCACGCTGCTCGACTACGCGCAGGGCGTGAACATCAGGCTGCTCAGGGCCCGTTAGGGCCAGTCGCGAAAGGAGCGCCGTCCGCCCGCGGGCCAGGCGGGGCTTTCGCGACACGCCCTGGGACTCCGGCCGACGGAACCGGCCGGGACACTCTCACGACATAAGGACTCATCATGACGGACACCCCTGGCCGGGAGACCTCCCGGCTTCTGGGAGCCGGAGGGTGGTTCGAGGACTTCGCCGTCGGCCGGCGGATGCGCCATGCGCGTTCGTCGACGATCGGTGAGGCCGAGGGCTCCTTCCTCGCAAAGCAGGCCATGAACACCGCGCAGGCCCACTGGAACGAGCACCAGGACGACACCCCCGATCTGGGGGCCGGCCGCCTGGTCTTCGGACTCGCCACCGCGGCCACGGTGCTGGGGCTCGCGTCCCAGGACACCACCGAGCATGCCGTCGCCGAGCTGTCCTACGACGGCTTCCGGTTCCGTGCGCCGGTGCACCACGGCGACACCCTGACCGCCTACAGCGAGGTGGTGGCCGTGGCGGAGCAGGACGGTCGCCCCGATGCCGGGGTCGTCGTCTTCCGGCACTGGGGCGTCCGCCAGGACGGCGTGATCGCCTTCGAGGGAACCCGCACCGCGCTGATCAAGAAGAAGAGCCATTGGAGCGCCGTATGAACCGCCCCGCACACCGGCTGCGCCGCAGCGAGCTGGCCACCCCCGCCAGCGACGAGAAGATGATCGCCAAGGCCGCGGCGAGCACCGCCGACCTGGTGTTCCTCGATCTGGAGGATGCCGTGGCACCGGCGCTGAAGGAGGTGTCACGGGGCAACGTGGTCCGCGGTCTGACCGGGCTCGACTGGGGCGGGAAGACCAGGGCCTGCCGGATCAACGGACCCGGCACCCCGTGGTGCTTCCAGGACGTCATCGAGGTCGTCAGCGGCGCGGGGCCGGCGCTGGACGTCATCATCGTGCCCAAGGTGATGGGGCCCCGCGATGTGTGGTTCGTGGACGATCTGCTCTCCCAACTGGAGGCCGCGCTGGGGCTGGCACCGCGCGGGATCGGCCTGGAACTGCTCATCGAGGAGTCCGCGGCGCTCGCCCGGGTCGAGGAGATCGCCGCGAGCAGCCCCCGTGTCGAGGCTCTGATCCTGGGCGTCGGCGACCTCTCGGCCAGCCAGGGCATCCGCGGCGGGCAGATCGGCATGGCCGACGCCGACCCGGACGTTCCCGGGTATCCGGGCGACATCTGGCACTACGCCCGCAACCGGATGATCACGGCGGCGCGGGCCCATGGCCTGGACGCGATCGACGGCCCGTACGCCGGCATCCGCGACCCGGAGGGCTACCGTGCGTCGGCGGGTCTCGCGTCCTGCCTGGGCGCGGTCGGCAAGTGGTGCGTCCACCCCGGTCAGATCGGCATCGCCAATGAGGTCTTCGCGCCGACGCGCACCGAGTTGGACCGGGCGCTCGCGGTGGTCTCGGCGGTACACGAGGCGGAGGAGCGCGGCCTCGGCGCGGCCACCCTCGACGGGAGCATGATCGACGCCGCTTCGCTGCGGATGTCCGAAGCCCTGGTCGAACGGGCCCGGCGGTGCGGGATGCACCGATGACAGCGGAGGCCGTACGGGGCGACGGGGGCGTCCCGGACCTCACCTCCTGTCTGGCGGGTTCGGCGGCGGCGTACACCTATGACCGCATCCCGTCCGATGTGCTGCTGATCGCCAAGTCCTGTGTCCTGGACTGGCTGGGCGTCGCCCTGGCCGGCAGCCGGGATCCGGTCTCCCGCGTCCTGGCGGAGACGGTGGCGGCGCCCGTGGCGGGTTCGGCGGCGAGCACTCTGCTGGGCCGCGCCGGGCGGGCGGCGGCCGTCGAGGCCGCGCGGGTGAACGGGACCGCGGGGCATGTTCTCGACTACGACGATGTGCTCACCGCGTTCGACGGCCATCCGACCGCCCCCGTCCTCCCGGCGGTCCTCGCCGTGGCGGAGGCGGAGGACGCGAGCGGCAGGGATGTCCTGACCGCCCTGGTCGCGGGCATCGAGACCGAGACCCGTATCAACCGGGCCGTGGCGCCCTCGCACTACCGCAACGGGTTTCACACCACGGCCTCGGTCGGCACGTTCGGCGCCGCCGCCGCCACCGCGCGCCTGCTGGGGCTGGGGCCGGATGCGACCGCCCATGCGCTCGGCCTCGCGGCGACCTCGGCGGCGGGGCTGAAGTCGGCGTTCGGCTCATGGGGCAAGTCCCTCCAGGTCGGCCGGGCGGCGGCCGAGGGGGCGCTGGCGGCGCTTCTCGCCCGGCGCGACGCCACGGGACCGGCCGACGGCATCGGCTGCGCGCAGGGCTTCGCCTCCACCCACGCCGACGCCGTCGACGCCGCGGCGGCCATGACGCCCATGGGCGAGCCCTGGTACCTCCGGGAGTTGCTGTTCAAGTTCCATGCCTCCTGCTACGGCACGCACTCCAGCATCGAGGCCCTGCTGCGGCTGAGACCGCGGCTGCCGGTGTCCTCGATCGCGGACATCGAACTGGGCATCTCACCCAAGCACGTCGGAATGTGCACCAGGCCCCTGGTGAGGACACCGCTCGACGCCAAGTTCAGCCTGGAGTTCACCGCGGCGCTGGCGCTCCTGCTCGGGCGCGCCGACGAAGGCGTGTTCACGGACGAGGTGCTCGCCCGTGACGATCTGCGCCGCCTGGCGGCCCGGGTGCGGACCAGGGTCGATCCGCGGGGCCCGTTCACCCGGACCGAGGTCCGGGTCACCCTCACCGACGGGACGCGCCTGGAGGAAGCGGTCGATGTCGGCGTGCCCGCGGCACCGGACCGGCTCGGACAGCAGCGGGCCCGCCTGACCGGGAAGTTCCACGGTCTGGCGGCTCCCGTCGTGGGCGCCGGCCGGGCGGCCGAGATCGCCTCCCTCGTTCAGGGACTGGACGGCCTCGACCGGATCGGCCGGCTCACCGCGCTCACCCGTGAGCCGGCGGCCGGGCCCGGCGGATGAGCTGTGCGCCGCCATCGCCATCGACCTCATTGGGGAAAGGAACGACGACGTGACCACTGAGCAGAGCCCCGGTCTGGGGCTCACCGACGACCAGCGCGCCCTGCGCGACCTGGCACGGGACTTCGCGATGAAGGAGGTGCTGCCGCTCGCCAACGAACTCGACCCCGTGGACGGGGAGATCCCCCTCGCGCTGCGCGAGCGGATGGCCGGGATCGGGTTCTTCGGGATCATGGTGCCCGAGGAGTACGGCGGTCTCGGCCTCGGGGTGCTGGAGTACTGCGTCATCGCCGAGGAACTGTCGAGGGCCTGGATGAGCGTCGGCAGCCTGATCGCCCGGGGCAACGGGCTGTACGGCGGCTTCTCGGCCGAGCAGCGCGCCGAGTACCTGCCGAGGGTCAGCCGTGGGGAGTTCCTGGCCGCCGTCGCCATCTCCGAGGCGGAGGCCGGTTCCGACGTGGCCAACATCAACTGCCGGGCGACCCGCACGGAGAGCGGATGGGTGCTCCATGGAACGAAGATGTGGTGCACCTTCGCCGACGGGGCGGACTACCTGGTGGTCTTCGCCCGTACCTCACCGCCCTCCGTCCCCGGCCGCCGGCACGAGGGTGTCTCGGCCTTCTTCGTCCCCAAGCGGCGCGGCGAGTTCCCTCCCGGCCTCACCGGAACGACGATCCGGAAGATCGGTTACCGGGGCTGGAAGACCTGGGAGCTGGCCTTCGACGGGCTGGCCCTGCCCCATGACGCGCTGCTCGGCACGGAGGGCGGGGCCTTTCGGACGGCCATGGAGGTGCTGGACGTCGCACGGGTGCACACCGCCGCCCGCGCGATCGGTCTCGCCCGCGGGGCGCTGGAGGACTCCCTGGCGTACGCGGCCACCCGCAGGCAGTTCGATTCCGCTCTCGCCGACTTCCAGGTGATCCGCTTCAAGCTGGCGGGCATGGCCGCCGAGATCGAGGCCGCGCGGCAGTTGATGTACGCCGTGTGCCGCGAGATCGACGCCGGCCGGCGTGCCAGCGCCCAGGCGTCCATGGTCAAACTGCTGGCCAGCGAGATGGCCGAGCGGGTCACCAGCGAGGGCGTCCAGATCCACGGCGGCGCCGGCTACACCACCGACTTCGCGGTGGAGCGCTACTGGCGCGACGCCCGTCTGACGAAGATCTTCGAGGGGACCAGCGAGATCCAGCTCCGGGTGATCTCCGACGCGATGCTGGGCCGCTGACCGGCCCGCACCGTGAGCACCGTGTGTATCCGACACCGGCCGGCGCCCAAGCCGGCCGGTGTCGGGCATGCGCATGCTCCTGTGGGCATTCGGCCGGGCCGAGTCCGGGGATCCTCATGGCATCCGGCCGGGCGGAGTCCGGAGATCCTCATGGCATCCGGCCGGGCGGAGTCCGGAGATGCGCGGGGGCCGCGGGTCGCCCGGTGGGCCGGGGGCCCATGACCGTTCGAACACCGCGGCCCACCGCACACGGCGACCGGATCAGCGCGCTTGGGCACGGTCGTCGCGGACCACGTCACCGCCCTTGACGACCAGCGCCGTACGGCCGGAGTCGGCGAACAGCGCGGGCTCGGCCAGCGGGTCGAAGTCCACCGCGACGACATCGGCGAGCTTGCCGGGCTCCAGGGTGCCGACCCGGTCCGCCAGGCCGATGATCTCGGCGTTGACCGAGGTCGCCGCCATGATGGCCTTCATGGGCCCGACGATCTCGGCGCGCAGCGCGATCTCCAGACCGCGGTTGTCCTGCTTGGGTCCTACGTAGTCGGTGCCGGAACCGACCAGCACCCCCGCGTCGGTGGCCACCTTGATGGCCCGCGCCATCTTCTCCTCGACCCCCCTGAACCGCGCCCGGACCTCGTCGTGGAGGGACATGTCCTCGAAGTCCCTGGCGTGAATGTGCATCACCGCGAGGGTGGGCACCAGGTGGACCCCCAGGGCGGCCATCTCCTCGGCCAGTTCCTCGTCGATGTCGGTGCCGTGCTCGACACAGCGGGCGCCCGCGGCGATCCCGTTGCGGATGCCCTGGTTGTTGTGGGCGTGCACGGTGACGTACGAGCGGCGGGCCTGGGCCTCGATCACCGCGGCCTCGATCTCGGGAACGGTGAACTGGGTGTCGTCCAGAGAGTCCGAGAGCGAGATGACGCCGCCGGTGATGTTCATCTTCAGGAACGAGGCTCCGCGCCGGTAATTGTCCCGTGCCGCGGCCCGCACCTGGTCGGGCGAGTCGCACAGGACGCTCAGAGTCGTCAGCCCCGGCAGCTCGCGGCTGCGCCACTCGTGGACGCACTCGTTGGGCGAGGTGTAGTGGGCGTGTCCGCCGGTCTGCGCGAGGATCGCACCGCAGCACAGGATGCGCGGGCCGGGGATCTGTCCCGAGTCGACGGCCTTCAGCAGGCCCCAGTCGATGCCGCCGGTGTCCCGTACGGTCGTGAATCCCTGGTGAAGGGTGTCCCGGCAGACCCTGAACATATCGGCGGCCCGCTCGGCGATGGACAGTTCCTTGGCCATCGTCGCGTCGATCGGACTGGCCAGCCCGAAGTGGACATGAGCGTCGATCAGACCGGGCAGGATCGTGCACCCCTCCATGTCGATGACCTCGTCACCCGGCCGGACCGGGCCGATCTCGGCGATCCGGTCCCCGTCGATCCGGACCGCGGCGTCCCGTACGGGGTCACGGCCGGTTCCGTCGATGATCTGGGCTCCGCGTACAGCGATCATTGGACCTGTCCTTGGCTGGTGTTGTGCCGGGGATCCCCGGCGGCGGATGAGGCGGAGAGAATCTCGTCACGGTGCTCGTCCAGCAGGGGGGCACGGTGGCGTACGGCCGCGGGGGTGCGGCTCAGCTTGATGGGCTGCCCGGCGATCACCACGGGCGCGGACGAGCCCGGCTGCTCGACCTCGCTCAGCATCCGGCGCTGCCGGACATGCGGATCCGCGAAGATCGCCGCGGCGTCGTTGACCGGGCCGCACGGCACCCGGCCGCCGAGCACCGCGAGTGCGTCGGACGTCGTCCGCGACGACAGCCACCCGGTGACGACCGCCCGTACCGCGTCCGCGTGGGCGACCCGTCCCGTGTTGGTGGCGTAGCGCTCGTCGTCACCGAGTTCGGGCCGGCCGATCAGGGCACAGAACTCCCGCCAGTGCCGGTCGCTGGGCGCGGCCAGGGCCAGCAGACCGTCCGCGGTGGGAAAGAGCCCGAAGGGGCACAGCAGCGGATGGGTGTCGCCCTGCGGCTGCGGGACCGCACCGGTGTAACTGTGCTGGTAGACGATCCGCTCGCAGAGCGAGAGCACGGCGTCGTACATCGCCACCTCGACGAACTGCCCCCGGCCCGAGCGCCGTGCCTCGTGGACCGCGGCGAGGATGCCGACGGCGCAGAGCGCGGCCGGGAAGATGTCGCCGATGCCCGGCCCCGTCTTGAGCGGCCGGCCGGGGCCGGGGCCGGTGATGGCGACAAGACCGCCCATGGCCTGGGCGGTGATGTCGAAGGCCGGCCAGTCGGCGTACGGGCTGCCGCCCGTCCTCGGGTCGCCGAAGCCGCGTACGCAGCCGTAGACAAGCGCCGGGTTGACCGCGCTCAGCGTCTCGTAGGACAGCCCGAGCCGGTCCATCACCCCCACGGAGAAGTTCTCCACCAGCACATCGGCGGTGGCCACGAGCCGGAGGAGCGCCGTGCGGCCGGCCTCGGTCTTCAGATCGAGGACCACGCCGCGCTTGTTCCTGTTGACCGACTGGAAGTAGCCGCCGAGCGCTTCCGGGGGGTCGCCCTCGCGATGGGGTCCCATGTGCCGGGTGAGGTCCCCGGCGGGCGGCTCCACCTTGATGACGTCGGCACCCAGATCGGCGAGTGTCATGGTGCAGTAGGGCCCCGCGAGCATCTGCGTCAGATCGATGACGGTCAGATCGTGGAGCGGCCCCGTGATCGGTGACGATTCGGTGCTCAACTCAAGTCCTTAAACCCTGGAGGACATGCTTTTGACTGTGCGACCAGGGAGAGCGACCGTGAGGAGCGCCATTCGCGATTGCGGGCGCGGCGGCGGAAGTCAGGCTCTGTGCTGAGACTTTCCTACGTGAGTGCGCCGATCACTGTCAAGACCGGTGCGGTGTTTCCGGTGGCCGCGGAGCGGGCGGTGTTTCCACGACCATGCCTTCGAGTTTGAGGTGTTCGCGATAGCGGCGTACCAGATCGCGGTATGCCTGGGTGAGCGCGCCGCTGGACGCGCCCCAGTAGTTGCGCTTGACGTTGGCGAGGAATTCCGAGGGCTCGTTCAGGAGGCACTGGCCCACCAGTTCCCGTTCCAGCCATTCCCGGCCGACGTCCGTCACCAAAGTGGAGGACGCCTTGAGCACCGTATGCGTCGCCAGGTCCACCAGAACACCGAGGGTCAGTGTCTCGTACAGCGAACGCGCGGCCGTCCCCACCGGCATCTTCGAGTAGCCGCTGACCACCACGGTCCGGCCCGCGCCGTCCGGCCGGGACTCCTGCACCACCTGTTCCGCTCCGACGGGGAATGACACGGCTGCCTCCTTGGGGCGCGCGAGGATTCCATTGACGAACCCGAATGCGGTTGCCATACTTCGTCGAGATCATAGAGCGGTTGCTCCGCCGGTCAACACGATAGGTTCATATCGTCACTTCCGGCAATGACGACGTTCTCCCTGGCTGACAGACCCGACGTGATACGCACTGCCCGTCGGACCAGCCGGAGCAACGGGAGACTGCCGTGACCGATATGCGAGCGCGCTACGAAGAAGCCGAAGCTCTGCTTCCCCACAGCCTCGCGAAACTCGTCCACCGTGCCCGGGTGCGGCCCGAATGGCTCGGCGACGACACGTTCTGGTACACCGTGCGAACGCGCGAGGGAGTTCGCTTCAACCGGGTGGACATTCGCTCCCGGATGCGTTCGCCCGCATTCGACCATACGTCGCTGGCGGCGGCACTGAGCGCCGCGACCGGCACGCGTATCCGGCCCGGCGCGCTGCCGCTGAGACGTCTGTCCTTCACCCGCGACGAGGTGGAGTTCTCCGCGTCCGGCGCGAACTGGCGCTGGCATCCGGCGACTCGGGAGTGCCGCCGGCTGCCGGGCCGCCCCCCGGCGCCGGACGAGACCGTGGCGCCGGGCGGACGGTGGGCGCTGCGGGTGGATGACCACAACCTCGTCCTGCGCGATCTCCATACGATCGAGGAGGACCGCGTCCTCACCACGGACGGCACCCCGACCCTCGGCTACGGCATCCCGCCCGACCCGATGGCGCTCACGTCGCTGCTCACCCATATCGGCGTCACGCTGCCCCCCGCGGCCGTCTGGTCGCCGGACGGCACCGCGTTCGCCACCCACCGGGTGGACCAGCGCGGCGTCGCCAGGGCGGCCCTGGTGCAGTCCGCACCGCCGGACGGGTCACGGCCCCGGCTGCGGACGTTCGCGTACGCGATGACCGGCGAGGAGGCCCAGCCCACCTCGACCGTCCTGGTGTACCGCCTCGACGCGGGGGAATGGGTGGAGAGCCGCGGCGCCCCGCTGGTGACGCCGTTCGAGTCGGCCACCGCGTTCGGCCGCACCTGGTGGTCGCGGGACAGCCGCTTCCTGTACTGGCACGAGGGCGACCGCGGCGACCGGAACGTACGGCTGATGCGGATGGACGCGGCGACCGGTGAGGTCGAAACCCTGCTGACGGAGCATTCCGGCACCCAGGTGCAGACCCATCCGATCCGCTATCACGCGCCCAACGTCCTGGAGCTCACGTCCGGTGAACTGGTCTGGTGGTCCCAGGGCGACGACTGGGGCCATGCCTGGCTGCGGAACACCGACGGCACCCTGCGCCGGCTCACCGACGGCCCCTGGCTGGTCTGCGAGACCCTGGTCGTGGACGAAGAGGCCCGCGCCCTGGTGTTCACCGCGTCGGGCCGGGAACCCGGCCTCGACCCCTATGTGCGCCAGCTCTACCGGGTGGGTCTGGACGACGGCCGGATCACCCGGCTCACCGACGACGCCCTCGACCACGACCTCGTCGTCTCCCCCGCCGGGACCCATCTGGTGGATGTGGCGTCGGACCTGGCCACCCCCGCCGTCAGCCGGGTGCTCGACCTGTACGGCGATGTCGTGGTGGAGCTGGAGGCCGCGGAGGCGGACGGCCTCTACGCGGCCGGGTGGCGGCCACCGGAGCGGTTCCGCGTCAAGGCGGCCGACGGGACGACCGACATCCACGGAGTCCTCTACCGGCCGCACGGCTTCGACCCGGACCAGCGGTATCCCGTGCTCGACCATATGTACCCCGGCCCGCAGGTCAAGGCGGCGCCGGTGCGGTTCCCGCAGTCGGGCGAGATCGTCCCCACCGCGGAGGCCGCGGCGATGGCGGCGCTGGGGTTCGCCGTGGTCGTGGTGGACGGGCGCGGTACGCCCTACCGGTCCAAGGCGTTCCAGGAGCATCAGAGGCTGGACCCCGGCCGTACCGCGTTCATCGACGACCATGTCGCCGCCATCGAGCAACTGGCCGCCACCCGCCCGTGGCTGGACCTCGGCCGGGTGGGCGTCTTCGGGACCTCCGGCGGCGGCTACGCCTCCACTCGGGCGATGCTGCACCGCCCCGACTTCTTCCGGGTCGGTGTCTCGGCCGCGGGCGACCACGACGATCTGGTCTACCAGCCCGCGTGGGGCGAGAAGTTCTTCGGGCTGCCCGAGGAGACCGACTACGCCGCGAAGTCCAACTCGGCCCTTGCCCACCGCCTGGAGGGCAGGCTGCTGCTGATCCACGGCGAACTGGACGACAATGTGCTGCCGTATCAGACGCTCCGGCTCACGGAGGCGTTCATCCGGGCGAACCGGGACTTCGACCTTCTGCTGGTGCCCAACGCCGACCACACCCTGGTGGTCCACGGCGCCTATACGACACGGCGGCGATGGGACTACTTCGTACGGCATCTGCTGGGCGCCGAGCCGCCCCGCTACGAAATCGGCCCGTTCCCGCTCGATCTGGGCGCCCTCGCCGAACTCCTCGGCGCCTGAGCCGATGGCTGTCCCGGAGTCCCCATGAGGGCCGGGCGGCCCTACTCCGAGAGCCGTCAGCCGCACAACACCCCATCAGCCGCACCCGGTCCGCCCGGACCGCTCACATCCGTAAGGAACCGCATGACCACCCCGCCCCTGACCTCGCTCACCATCGCCGAGGCGGCACGACGCATCGCGTGCGGCCAGGTGACCCCCCAGGAACTCACCGAGGCGTACCTCGACCGGATCGACGCCGTGGACGGTGCCGTGCGCGCCTTCGTCCGGGTCGACCGGGACGGCGCGCTCGCCCAGGCCCGCAGCGCCACCGACGAGATCGCGCGTGGCCGAAGCAGGGGACTCCTGCACGGTGTTCCCCTCGCGGTGAAGGATCTGATCGACACCGACGGCCTGCCCACCGAGTACGGCTCAAGGGCCTTCGCCGGACGCCGCCCGAGCAGGGACGCGGCAGTCGTCCGGCTGTTGAGGGAAGCCGGTGCCGTCATCCTCGGCAAGAACACCACCCAGGAGTGCGCGGTGGGCATCGCCTGCCCGCCGACCGTCAACCCGTGGAACACCGCCCGTATCGCGGGCGGGTCGAGCGGCGGCTCGGCCGCCGCGGTGGCCGCCCGCACGTGCACGGCATCCCTCGGCTCCGACACCGGAGGGTCGATCCGCATTCCGTCGGCGTTCTGCGGCGTGGTGGGCGTCCGGCCCACCGGCGGTCTGGTCTCCCGCGCCGGTCTCCTGCCCGCTGCCCCGACCCTGGACCGGGTGGGTCCCCTCGCCCGCACCGTGACCGATGCCCGCATCCTGCTCGACGCGATCACCGGCTTCGACTCCGCCGACCCGGCGAGCGAAGTCCGCCCTCCGGCCGGCCCTGACACCGCACCGGCCGCCCCGGAGACCGCGCTGCGCGGTGTGCGCGTCGGCGTCGTACGGGACTGGGCGGACGACTCCGACCCGGGAATCCGGGCGGCGTTCAACGCGGCCGAAGAGGTCGTCAAAGGCGCCGGCGCCGAACTGATCGATGTCTACAGCCCCGCACAGGAGCTGGTCATGCCCGCCTACCGGGACCTCGCCCTGTACGAACTGGCCGCCCAGCACCGTCCCGCGCTGGCCACCGGATCGCACCTCTACAGCCCCGGCGTCCTCGCCGTCATCCAGGCGGGCATGGACATCGACGACGCCGCCTACGCTCGGGCGAAGGCCGACCGCGAGCGGATACGCAACGCCTGGAGCGAGTTGCTCACCGCTCACGGCCTGACGGCCTTCATCGCGCCCACCGTGCCCACCGTCGCCCCCACCCCGGACGACGTCACCGAGATCGAACTCCGGGCCGGCGCCTTCACGATCCCGGTGAGCATGGCGGACCTTCCCGTGATCAGCCAGCCCATGGGCTTCTCCGAAGGACTGCCCGTCGGCCTGCAATGGATCGGCGCGCCTTACGGGGAACCCCGGCTGTTCGATCTGGCGGGCGCCTATGAGCACCTCACCGGGTGGCATACGAGCCCGAGCCCCATCCGATCGGGGGAACGTTCATGAGCGACACCGGACAGTCCGGCGGCGGACAGCACGGGCCTGCCAGCGAGCGGGTCCGGATCCGGCGCCGCCCGGCCCGCGCCGACTACGATCCGGCTGCCGCGTACCGGGTGCTGGACGAGGCCCTGCTCTGCCATGTCGGCCTGGTCATCGACGACTTCCCCCATGTGATGCCGATGCTCCATGTGCGGCTGGACGACACCCTGTACTTCCACGGCGCCCCCGCCAACCGGGCTCTCGGCATCTTGGCCTCCGGTGCTCCGGCGAGTGTGACGGCAACGGTGCTCGACAGCCTGGTGATGGGCCGATCGGCGTACGAGAACTCGGTGAACTACCGCTCCGTGATGGCCTTCGGCCGGGCCCGCCCGGTCGTGGACGAGGCCGCCAAACGGCAGGTCATGACCCGGCTGCTCACTCGCCTGCTGCCTCCGGGACGGCTGAACGAGGTCCGTCCCCTGGCCTCCAGGGAGCTGTCCCGGACCACGGTCGTGGGACTGGTGCTCACGGAGTCGTCGGTCAAGGCCCGCACGGGTCCCGCCGCCGACGCCCGAGGGGATCTGGACGCCAGGGTATGGGCCGGGGAGGTTCCGTTCACCCCCGGGCTGGGCGCACCGGTCCCCGACGGCCTGGGGCCGTGGACCGTCTCCGTTCCCGAATCGTTGAAGGGCTGGGCAGGGCCACCGAACCTGTGAACACCGCTCGGTCGTCTACCGACCGGCGACCACGCGGGACTCGATACTCCGGTCGCGCCCGCCGCCACGCCGACGGCGGGCCCCGGCCCACCGGAGCCCCTGACGGCTCGTGGATTCTCCCGCACCGCAGAGAGCTTGGGGCGCGGACCGAGCACGCCGCCGCGAGCGTTCCTGATCGCCGGACCCTACGCCGCCCAGGTCTTCGCCAAGGCAAGGAAGGCGGCGTTCTCCTCGGCCAGGCCGATCGTGACCCGTACGCCCTCGTCCGGAAACGCCCGCGGCACCACGCCGCCCCCGAGGCAGTGCTCGGCGAACGCCGCGCTGTCGTGGCCGAGCGGCAGCCATACGAAGTTCGCCTGGGAAACCGGCACGTCGTAACCGAGCGAACGCAGTTCCCCGCTGACACGGTCCCGTTCGCCGATCGTGAGCCGAGCACGCCGCGCGACCTCGTCGCCCTCCCCGAGCGCGGCGATGGCCGCCTCCTGGGCGAGGCCGCTCACGCTGAACGGCACCTGCGTCTTCCGCACCTGCGCGACGATCTCGGGTGCTCCGACGCAGTAGCCGACGCGGAGCCCCGCCAGAGCGTATGCCTTGGAGAAGGTCCGGAGCACGACGACGTTGGGACGGTCACCGAAGAGCGCCAAGGCGTCCGGCACCGTGGTCGCGTCGGCGTACTCGCGGTATGCCTCGTCCATCACGATCAGCACCTCGTCGGGCACCCGATCCACGAAGTCGCGCAGCTCCGCCTCGCCCACGGCCGTGGAGGTCGGGTTGTTCGGGTTGCAGACGAAGATCACCCGCGTCCGTTCGGTGACTGCCTCGGCCATGGCCTCCAGGTCCAGGGCGTGGTCGCGGAGCGCGATCCGCACCGGAGTGCCGCCGGCCACCGTCGTGAGGATGGGGTACGCCTCGAAGGACCGCCAGCCGAAGATCACCTCGCTCCCGGGGTCGACCACGGTGTGCAGGAGCTGACCGCACACCTCCGAGGAGCCCGCCCCGACCGCGACACGTTCGGGAGTCACGCCGTGGTGGGCGGCGATCGTGCCGACCAGGCGTGTCGCGCTCATGTCGGGATAGCGCGAGACCCCTTCGACCAGCTCCGCGAGCCGGGCGGCGACACCGGGCAGCAGTCCGTACGGTGACTCGTTGCTGGCCAGGGCAGCGGCCCCGGTGACTTTTCGTCCCGGCACATAGGAGGGCAGATTCGTCAGAGACGGTCGGACATGGACCATGCTGGACTCGCTTCTCGAACAGGTTCCCCGAAGACGGGCTGCGAGAGAATGGTGGCCACGGGTGACAATCCGGTTCAAGACATCGGTGAAATCCACGACGGACTGCCACGAATGTGCCGTGGAGCACGCAGAACGCCGTCGCTGAGGGCCGGATCCCGCTGCGAAAGCAGACACACGGCCACACCATGCTGCCGCTCGGCAGACCGCCGGCGAGAGGTGCTGCCCCCTGCGCGACGACGAGGTCCGGCAGCGGTCGACGGGTCGGCGGAGCGGCTCGGCCGGTCCGTGGCCGTTGACGACCTGGCCGGAGTCTCCCGCTTGACGTGGTGCGGGTCTCAGGCGGTCCGGCCGCTCCAGTCGGCTCCTCGCCCGGGGGACTCGTCGAATATCAGCCAGGTCCGGGTCGAGCGAAGTCCCGGCACTTCCTGGATGCGCTCCAGAACCACTTGGCGCAGCGCGTCGTTGTCCGGCGTACGAGCCAGCACAAGGACGTCGAAATCACCACCGACCAGTGAGAAGTGCTCGACATAGGGGATCTCGGACAGGTGCCGCGCGACCGCGCGCCACGCGTTCTGTTCGATCGTCAGCAGGACGTAGGCGCTTGTACCCAGTCCGGCGCGTTGTGGATTCAGCTGTGCGGTGAAGCCGGAGATCACTCCATCGGAGACCATCCGGCCGATGCGGGTGTACGCGTTGGCCCGGGAGATGTGGAGCTGGTCGGCCAGCGCTCGAATGGAGATCCGGCCGTCTTCCAAGAGAGCGGCGACGATCGCTCGATCCGTCTCGTCGAGCCGGGCGGCAGAACGTCCGGACTCGGGGGCTCCTGGAGGGAACTCGGACGACATGTTGCTCTCCTCATCAAGACGATCCGACAGAGTGTCGCCAATAATCGCAGCCTCTTGAACATATATGAGCCACTGGCGACGATTCTCTTGTCAAGTGTCCATCGAAAGCGGGTGTCCTTCATGTCAGCGAAGACCCTCCGGAACACGGTGCAGGGCCTGCTGCCTTCGCTCGCGCCCATCCGGTTCGTGTCGGAGAACGGCACGGCTGTGAGGCCGCCCGCCGGGTACGCCGAGCCGCCGGACGAGTTGTTGCGCGAGGCGTACCGGCGGATGGTCCTGGGCAGGCGTTTCGACACCCAGGCGACGGCGCTGACCAAGCAGGGCCGTCTCGCCGTCTATCCGTCGAGCCGTGGCCAGGAGGCATGCCAGGTCGCGGGCGTCCTGGCGCTGCGGGAGCGGGACTGGCTGTTTCCGACCTACCGCGACAGCGTGGCCCTGGTGTCACGTGGTGTGGACCCGGCCGAGGTGCTGACGCTGCTGCGCGGCGACTGGCACTGCGGCTACGACCCGGCGGCCACCCGGGTGGCACCTCAGTGCACCCCGCTGGCCACCCAGGTCCTGCACGCCACCGGAATGGCGGACGCCATACGCCGCAAGGGCGAGGACGGCGCGGTGATGGCCTTCATCGGGGACGGCGGAACGAGTGAGGGCGACTTCCACGAGGCGCTGAACTTCGCCGCGGTCTTCAAGGCGCCGGTGGTCTTCTTCGTCCAGAACAACAAGTACGCGATCTCCGTGCCGCTCGCGAAGCAGACCGCCGCGCCGGCCCTGGCCTACAAGGGCGTCGGGTACGGCGTCCGTTCCGAGCAGGTGGACGGCAACGACCTGGTGGCCGTGCTGTCCGTACTGACGGCGGCCGTCGAGCACGCCCGCGGCGGGCAGGGGCCCTTCCTCGTCGAAGCCCACACCTACCGCATGGACGCCCACACCAACGCCGACAACGCGACCCGCTACCGGGAGGACGAGGAGGTGCGGCGGTGGAGCGCCGCCGACCCCCTGCACAGGCTGGAGACCTACCTGCGCGGCCGCGGAACCCTCACGGACGAGGACGTCACGTCCGCGGCGGCGGACGCCGAGGCGTTCGCCGCCGACCTCCGGACGCGGATGAACGCCGACTCCGAACCGGATCTCCTCGAACTGTTCGATCACGTCTACGCCGAGCCCACTCCCCAACTACTCGAACAGCGCGCGCAGTTGGCTGCCGAGCTGAACGCCCAGGAGCACTGACATGGCTACGGTCACGATGGCGCAGGCCCTCAACACGGCCCTGCGTGACGCGCTGCGCGCCGATGAGCGCGTGCTGGTCTTCGGCGAGGACGTCGGCCCGCTGGGCGGCGTCTTCCGCATCACCGACGGACTGACCCGCGATTTCGGCGAGCAGCGGTGCTTCGACACCCCTCTCGCCGAGGCCGGCATCGTCGGTCTCGCGGTCGGCCTGGCCATGGGCGGCTTCCGTCCCGTGGTCGAGATGCAGTTCGACGCCTTCGCCTACCCTGCGTTCGAGCAGATCGCCTCGCACGTCGCCAAGCTGCGCAACCGCACCCGGGGCCGGGTGGCGCTGCCGATGGTGATCCGGATCCCCTACGCGGGCGGGATCGGCGGCGTCGAGCACCACTGCGACTCCAGCGAGGCGTACTACGCGCACACGCCCGGCCTGAAGGTCGTCACCCCGGCGACCGTGGAGGACGCCCACTGGCTCCTGCGCGACGCGATCGACGACCCCGACCCCGTGGTCTTCCTGGAACCGAAGAAGCTCTACTGGTCCAAGGAGGACACCGACCTCACGACCCGCGGGGCCGCGCCCTTCGGGAAGGCGGCCGTCCGCAGGGAAGGGCGCGACGCCACGCTGGTCGCCTACGGCCCGTCGGTTCCGGTCGCTCTGCAGGCCGCGGCAGCCGCCGCGGAGGACGGCATCGATCTGGAGGTCGTGGACCTGCGCACGCTCGTCCCCTTCGACGACGAGACGGTGGCGGCCTCGGTGCGGCGGACCGGCCGGTGCGTGGTCGTGCAGGAGGCACAGGGGTTCGCCGGCGTCGGCGCCGAGATCGCCGCCCGGGTGCAGGAGCGCTGCTTCCACTCACTGGCCGCGCCCGTGCTGCGCGTCGCGGGCTTCGACATCCCCTACCCGCCGCCCAAGCTGGAGCACGCCCACCTGCCCGGCGTGGACCGTGTCCTGGACGCCGTGGACCGCCTCCAGTTCGGCGACGCGCCCGACATCCACCACCTGGCACGGAGGGCGGCATGACCACCGGCACCTTCGAAGAACAGCTCTTCCGCCTGCCCGACCTCGGAGAGGGACTGGCCGAGGCGGAGATCATCGACTGGAAGGTCGAGGTCGGCGACACCGTCGAGGTCGATCAGATCGTGGTGGAGGTCGAGACCGCCAAGGCCGCCGTCGAAGTGCCCGTACCGTACGCGGGTGTCGTGCTGAGGCTGCACGCCGACGCCGGCGCTGCCCTGGCCGTGGGTGAACCGCTCGTCTCCGTCGGACCGGCGCATGCCGGTGTTCTCCGGGCGGAAGGCCCGGAGCGGGGCGACACGGCGGCGGAACGCTATCGCGAAGAGGAGCAGGCGGGCTCCGGGAACGTGTTGATCGGCTACGGAACCGGTCACGGCTCGACGACCCGGCGGCGGCGCCGGAGCCGCGGCGCCGCCGCCGGCCGGCCGGCCGTGGACGGCGCGGACGTGACCGCGGCGCGAACCCCCGCGGGCGACGTCGCCACCCCTCTGGTGATCTCCCCGCTCGTGCGGAAGCTGGCGCGGGAGCACGGCATCGACCTCGCCCGGCTCACACCCAGCGGCCCCAACAGCGTCATCCTGCGCCAGGACGTCGAGCAGGCCGTCGCGCAGGCCGTCGAGCAGGCCGTCGAGCCGGCCGCCCAGCCGCCCGTGGCCGCTGCCCGGCCCGGGACGCCGCAGCCCGGCGGCGAGGAGCGCGTCCCCCTTCGCGGCTTGCGCCGAGCAGTGGCCGAGAAGCTGTCCCGCAGCAGGACCGAGATCCCGGACGCCACGACCTGGGTCGACGTGGACGCGACCGGGCTGCTGCGGGCCAAGGACGTGCTCCAGACCGCCGAGCCGGACCGGAGGATCGGTCTCCTGGCGCTCCTGGCCCGGATCTGCGTCGCCGGTCTGCGGCGCTTCCCCGAGCTGAACTCGACGGTCGACACCCAACGGGGCGAGATCGTCCGCTTCCCGGCGATCCACCTGGGCTTCGCCGCACAGACGGAACGAGGACTCGTCGTCCCCGTCGTACGCGACGCGCACCTCATGACGACGGCGCAACTCGCCGCCGAACTCGCCCGCCTGACCGGGCTGGCACGGTCGGGCGACCTGCCTCCCGCGGCCCTGACCGGCGGCACCTTCACCCTGAACAACTACGGAGTGTTCGGAGTCGACGGCTCCGCACCCATCATCAACCACCCCGAGGCCGCGATCCTCGGCGTCGGCCGCATCATCGACAAACCCTGGGTGGTCGACGGCGCGCTCGCCGTCCGCAAGATCACCCAGCTCTCCTTCACCTTCGACCACCGGGTCTGCGACGGCGGCGTCGCCGGCGGCTTCCTGCGCTTCGTCGCCGACGGCGTGGAGCGCCCCGCCACCCTGCTGGCCGACCTGTGACCTGACCCCTCCCCGCGCCCGACCGCCGACCGGACACCACCACGCCCTACGAGAACCGAACGTTCGGTTGGACCCTGACTTGACGAGAAGGTGAAGCGCAATGCCCAGATCAACCGCCCGGCCCGACTTCTTCGCGGAGCACCGCGGACTTCTGGAACAGGCCGAATCCGCGATCGCCCGGCGCGGGTACTGGACCCCGTACGTGGAGACACCCAGCGCCTCGGCCTACGGCGCCGACGCGCCCGCGCGGGGCGAGGCCGCCTTCCAGGCGCTGCTAGGGCAGTCGTTCGAGCTGAAGGAGCTGCCCGGCAGCGGTACCGTGCCGAGCGTCGAAGTCTCCCCGTACGGCTTCGAACTGGGCGTCAGCTACCCGCGTGTCACCCCCGACGAGGCGGTGGCGGCCGCCAAGGCCGCCGCCGGGGAGTGGCGAGCGGCGAGCCCCGACACCCGCGCCGGCGTCGCGGCGGAGATCCTGTCCCGGCTGAACGCCGCCAGCTTCGAGATCGCCCACGCTGTGCAGCACACCACCGGACAGGCTTTCCTGATGGCCTTCCAGGCGGGTGGTCCGCACGCTCAGGACCGCGGCCTGGAGGCGGTCGCGTACGCGTGGGCGGAGCAGAAGCGCCAGCCGGCCACGGCCCGCTGGACCAAACCGCAGCGCAAGGGCGACCCGCTGGTGCTGGAGAAGACCTTCACACCGGTGGGACATGGCATCGCGGTACTGATCGCCTGCAACACCTTCCCCACCTGGAACGGCTACCCGGGCCTGTTCGCCAGCCTCGTCACCGGCAACCCGGTGATCGTCAAGCCGCACCGGCGTGCCGTGCTGCCGCTCGCGATCACCGTGCGCGTCGCCCGGGACGTCCTGGCGGAGGCGGGCTTCGATCCGAACGTGGTCGTCCTCGCGGCCGAGAACCCCGAGGAACGGACGGCGCCCGAGCTGGCCACCCACCCCGATGTACGCGTCGTCGACTTCACCGGCTCCACCGAGTTCGGCGACTGGCTTGAGGTCAACGCCCGCCAGGCCACCGTCTACACGGAGAAGGCGGGCCTGAACACCGTCGTGCTGGACTCCACGGAGGACTACACGGGTCTGCTGCGCAATCTCGCCTTCTCGCTGTCCCTGTACAGCGGCCAGATGTGCACCACGCCGCAGAACATCCTGGTCCCGCGCGAGGGTTTCACCACCGACCAGGGTCCGCGTACGGCGGACGAGTTCGCCGCGGACCTCGGCGCCGCACTCGACAAGCTGCTCGGTGACACGAACCGGGCCGCCGGCACCCTCGGCGCCATCGTCAACGACTCCGTACTCAAGCGACTGGACGAGGCCGCGGGATTGGGGCGCACAGCCCATCCCTCCCGCGAAGTGGAGCACCCCGAGTACCCGAAGGCGACGGTCCGGACCCCACTGGTGGCGCGGCTGGACGCCGAGGCCGACCGCGACACGTACACCCGTGAGTGGTTCGGACCGGTCTCGTTCGTCATCGCCACCGACTCCACCACGCACAGTCTGCGTGTCTTCCTCGACTCCGTGCGCCGGCACGGTGCCCTCACGGCCCTCGTGCACGCGACCGGCGAAGGGGTCCTGGACGCGGCGCGGGCCGCGGCTCTGGACGCCGGTACGCACCTGTCGGAGAACCTCACCGGCGGTGTCTTCGTCAACCAGTCCGCCGCGTTCAGCGACTTCCACGGGACCGCGGCCAATCCCGCGGCGAATGCCGCGCTCACCGATCCGGCCTTCGTCACCGGCCGGTTCTCGGTGCTCCAGTCGCGCCGGCACGTCCCCGCCGAGGAGAGCCTCCATGTCTGACGACGTCTTCCTGATCGACGGCGCGCGTACCCCGCAGGGCCGCTACGGCGGCGCGCTGGCCTCCGTGCGCCCCGACGATCTGGCCGCGCTGGTGGTCGCCGAGGCGGTGCGGCGCAGCGGCATCCCGGGCGAGGCGGTCGACGAGGTGATCCTCGGAGCCGCCAACCAGGCCGGTGAGGACAACCGGGACGTGGCCCGGATGGCCGTTCTGCTGGCCGGGCTGCCGCACACCGTGCCCGGCTACACCGTCAACCGGCTGTGCGCCTCGGGTCTGACCGCGGTCGCCTCCGCCGCCCAGGCGGTCCGGGCCGGCGAGGTGGACCTGGTCGTGGCGGGCGGAGTGGAGTCGATGACCCGAGCCCCCTGGGTGATGGCCAAGCCCGGCACACCGTGGGCCAAGCCGGGAGAGGTCCACGACACGGCGATCGGCTGGCGCTTCACCAACCCCCGCTTCGCCGCGGCCGACCGGGCCGTGCCGGCCGGTGCCGGACCGGAGACGGCGAAGGTGACGTTGTCGATGGGCGAGACCGCCGAAGAGGTCGCGGCGCTGGACGGCATCACCCGCGCCGAGGCCGACGCCTTTGCCCTGCGCAGCCACCAGCGGGCGGTCGCCGCGCGGGAGTCCGGCCGTTTCACACGCGAGATCGTGCCGGTGCCGGTGAAGGACGGCCGGGTGGACCACGACGAAGGTCCTCGCCCGTCCACCTCCCTGGAGAAGCTGGCGGGACTGCGTCCTGTCTTCCGCGAAGGCGGTATCGTCACCGCCGGCAATTCCTCCTCGCTGTCCGACGGAGCCGCCGCGCTGGTGGTCGCGAGCGGTGCGGCTGTAGACCGCTACGGACTGACTCCCCGGGCGCGGATCGTCACCTCCGCCTCGGCCGGGGTGCGGCCCCACATCATGGGTCTGGGCCCCGTGCCCGCGACCGAGAAGGCGCTGGCTCGCGCCGGATGGCTGAGCGGTGAACTCGACGCGGTCGAGCTGAACGAGGCGTTCGCCGCCCAGGCCCTGGCAGTGATCCGCCGTCTGAAGCTCGACGAGGAACGGGTCAACGCCGACGGCGGCGCGATCGCGCTCGGCCACCCGCTGGGCTGCTCCGGCGCACGCATTCTGCTCACGCTGCTCGGGCGCATGGAGCGCGAGGACGCGCGCCGGGGTCTGGCCACCCTGTGCGTCGGGGTGGGCCAGGGCACCGCGATGCTCGTGGAGCGGGTGTCATGAGCGGCAGCCACGAGACCCTGGTGATCGAGGAGCGCGACGACCGGGTCATCGTCACGCTCCACCGCCCCGACGCCCGCAACGCGATCAGCGGCCGGATGATCGAAGAGCTCCACACGGTCTGTGAAGGGCTGGAGCGGGTACCGAAACTCCTGCTGCTCACCGGGCACGGCGGCGTCTTCGCGGGCGGTGCCGACATCACCGAACTGTTGCGGCGGGGCCGTGACGAGGCGCTGCGGGGCATCAACAGCCGACTGTTCGAGCGGATACACAGGCTGCCGATGCCGACCGTGGCCGCGGTCGACGGATGGGCGCTCGGTGGCGGAGCCGAGCTCGCGTACGCCTGCGACATCCGTATCGCGGGACCGGACGCCGTCTTCGGCAACCCGGAGCCGGGGCTCGGCATCCTCGCGGCGGCAGGTGCCTGCTGGCGGCTGCCCGAACTGGTCGGCGAGTCGGTCGCCAAGCAGGTACTGCTGGCCGGGCGGAACCTCGACGCGCGGGCAGCGCTGGCCGCGGGGCTGGTCATCGACGTCGTACCGGCGGACACATTGCTGCACGAGGCGCACGCGCTGCTCGACCGCATGGCCCGCTCGTCGGCCGGGGCCCTGCGGCTGACCAAGCTCGTCGTCAACTCACCGGGAGCCCATCCGGTGGCCGACGACCTCGCCCAGGCGGTGCTGTTCGAAGGCGCGGACAAACGGGACCGCATGACGCGCTTCCTGGAGAAGAGCGGACCGACTCCGCGGAAGGGGAGCAGGACATGAGCAACCCCACCGCACCCGCGGTCGTCGGCGTGATCGGCGGCGGCCGGATGGGAGCCGGGATCGCGCATGCCTTCGCGGCCGTCGGCTCGGCCGTCACGGTCGTGGAGAGAGCCGAGGAGGCCGCCGCCGCACTGGACCGTATGGCCACCGGTCTGCAGCGGGCCGCCGAGCGGGACGGACTCACCGAGTCTCCCGAGCAGGTGCTCCGCCGGATCACGACCGTCGACTCCGTGGACGGCCTGCCCATGGCGGCCGACCTCGTCGTCGAGGCCGTCCCCGAGGATCCCGCGCTGAAGGCCCGGCTGCTGGCGTCGGCCGAGCGGGCGGTGAGTGCGACAACGGTGCTGGCCACCAACACCAGCTCCCTGTCCGTCACCGAACTGGCCTCGGTCCTGAACCGGCCCGGACGGTTCCTCGGCATGCACTTCTTCAACCCGGTCCCCGCCTCCGGGCTGATCGAACTGGTCGTCGCGCCGGACACCGCCGACGACACCCTCGCGGCCGCCCTCGCCTGGACGCGCGCGCTCGGCAAGAAGGACGTCGTCGTCAAGGACTCTCCGGGCTTCGCCAGCAGCCGCCTGGGGGTGGCACTGGGGCTGGAAGCGATCCGCATGGTGGAGGAGGGCGTCGCGGAACCTGAGTCGATCGACGACGCCATGCGGCTCGGATACCGGCACCCCATGGGACCGCTGAGGCTGACCGACCTCGTCGGCCTCGACGTACGGCTTGCCATCGCCGAGTACCTGCACGCCACCCTCGGCGAGCGCTTCGCCCCACCTCGGCTGATGCGCGACATGGTCGCCCGCGGCGAACTGGGCCGCAAGACAGGACAGGGGTTCTACACATGGCGATGACCGGCACCCCCGCGGAGAGCGTCGAGCCCGTGGCAGAAGAGGCACACCACGAAGTCGGCCGCACCATGGACGACGCCGTCGCGGTCATAGAGCTGCGCCGCCCCTCGGCGGGCAACGCCCTCGACCACACGATGAAGGACGGCCTGCTCGCGGCGGTGGAGAGGGTACGAGCCGACGGGGACCGCGTCCGGGCGGTGCTCGTCTGCGCCGAAGGCCCCTCCTTCTGCGTCGGGCAGGACCTCAAGGAGCACGCCCGGGTTCTCGAAGAGAAGCCCTTCGCGGCGTTCGAGACGATCCACGAGCACTACAACCCGCTCGTGAAGGCCCTGAACGCACTGCCGCAACCCGTGGTCGCGGCCGTCGAGGGCGCCTGTGTCGGAGCGGGGCTCGGACTCGCTCTCTGCGCCGACCTGCGGATCGCGGCCGACAACGCGAGGTTCGCCACCGCCTTCGCCGGCATCGGACTGGCCCCCGACACCGGCGTGAGCCGTGCCCTGGTCCGACTCGTCGGCCCCTCACGAGCCGCCGAACTCCTCCTCCTCGGCGGCCGGTTCTCCGCCGAGGAGGCCGCCCGATGGGGACTGGTCCACCAGGTGGTGCCCGCGGGCCGGGCGACCGCCGAAGGACTGGCACTGGCCCGACGCCTCGCCACCGGCCCCACCGCCGCCTTCAAGGAGATCAAGAGCCTGCTCAGGACAGCCGGCACCGCCGACCTCGGCAGGGCGCTCGAACGCGAAGCGGCAGCCCAGCACCGTCTGGGCGCCACCTCCGACCACCGCGGCGCCGTCCAGGCATTCCTCAACCGCGAGACCCCCGTTTTCCTGGGCCGGTGATGAGCCGGCACCAGTCACGGCAGGTCACCTCACACGACGCTCACGACCCGCACGACCGGAAGGACAGAACGTGATGCCGGCATCCTCGTCCACCGCACCCTCCGACCCGACGGCAGCAGAAGATCTTGAGAGGTACCAGGAGTACTTCGACGCCACGATCGCCCACGACCAGCGGGTCGAGCCGAGGGACTGGATGCCCGACGGTTACCGCAGGACGCTGATCCGGCAGATCGCGCAGCACGCGCACTCCGAGATCATCGGCATGCAGCCGGAGGGCGACTGGATCACCCGCGCGCCCTCCCTGCGCCGCAAGGCCATCCTCTTCGCGAAGGTCCAGGACGAGGCCGGGCACGGTCTGTACCTGTACTCCGCGGCCGAGACCCTGGGCGCCGACCGCGCCGATCTGACCGACCGTCTCATCGAGGGCCGTCAGAAGTACTCGTCCATCTTCAACTACCCGACCCCGTCCTTCGCGGACGTGGGGGTGATCGGTTGGCTCGTGGACGGCGCGGCGATCTGCAACCAGGTGCCGCTGTGCCGGTCGTCGTACGGGCCGTACGCACGGGCCATGGTGCGGATCTGCAAGGAGGAGTCCTTCCACCAGCGCCAGGGCTACGAACTCCTGCTGACGATGATGCGTGGCACCGACGCCCAGCGTGAGATGGTCCAGGACGCCGTGAACCGGTGGTGGTGGCCGTCCCTCATGATGTTCGGCCCGCCCGACGGCGATTCTCCCAACTCGGCGGCCTCCATGGCCTGGAAGATCAAGCGCCACAGCAACGACGTGCTGCGCCAGCGGTTCGTCGACATGACCGTCCCGCAGGCCGACAAGCTCGGCGTCACTCTGCCCGACCCCGAACTGAGCTGGAACGCCGAGCGTGGGCACCACGACTTCGGCACCCCCGACTGGTCCGAACTGCAGCGGGTCATCAGCGGCGACGGGCCGTGCAACACGGAGCGGATCGACCGGCGCCGAGCCGCTCACGAGGAGGGCGCGTGGGTACGGCGGGCAGCCGCCGCGCACGCGGCGAAACAGGCGGCCAGGGCGACACAGGGAGCAGCGGCATGAGCGGCACGAGGAGTGAGTGGCCGCTGTACGAGGTGTTCGTCCGGGGCAAGCGTGGACTCAACCACGTTCACGTCGGGTCACTGCGCGCGGCGGACCAGCGGATGGCCCTCACCCACGCCCGCGACCTCTACACCCGTCGCAACGAGGGCGTGAGCGTCTGGGTGGTGCGCAGCGAGGACATCGGCGCCTCGGCACCGGACGAGAAGGACCCCTTCTTCGACCCCAGCAACGACAAGGTGTACCGCCATCCCACCTTCTACGAGATCCCCGAAGACGTCCCCTACATCTAGGAGCCGGGTCATGAGCGAGGACCATGTGTACCTGTCCCTGACCGAGGGACACGCCGACAGCGACGCGCACTGGGCATTCGGCACCGGGTTCACCCACCCGCTGCACGGCGTCGACGCCACCGTCCCGGACGGTGTCGACGGCCGGGAACTGGCCGACCGCTGCCTGGTCCTGGGCGATGACGCCCTCGTCTACGCCCAGAGGCTGGCCGAGTGGTGCACCCGCGCGCCGGAGCTCGAGGAGGAGGTGGCACTGGCCAACATCGGTCTCGACCTGCTCGGGCAGGCCCGCCTCCTCTACTCCAGGGCCGGACAGGCCGACCTCAGCGGCCGGGACGAGGACCACTTCGCCTATTTCCGCGACGCGGCCGAGTTCCGCAACGTGCGACTCGCCGAGCTTCCCAACGGTGACTTCGCCTTTTCCGTCGCCCGGCTGCTGGTGTTCTCCTGCTGGCGGCTGGCGCTCCTGGAACAGCTGACCGGCTCACCTGATCCGGTGCTGGCGGCCATTGCCGCGAAGGGCGTCAAGGAACTCACCTACCACCGTCAGTACTCCGCCGAATGGGCCGTGCGCCTGGGCGACGGTACCGAGGAGTCCCACCGACGCATGCAGCAGGGCATGGACGAGGTCACGTCCTGCCTCGGGGAGCTCTTCGTCTCCTCGGAAGGTCTCGGTATCGACACCTCGCGAGTCCACGACGAGGTGACGGCGACGATCCGGCAGGTCGGCG
Organism: Streptomyces sp. NPDC004838; assembly: GCF_053600955.1. Taxonomy (NCBI): domain Bacteria; kingdom Bacillati; phylum Actinomycetota; class Actinomycetes; order Kitasatosporales; family Streptomycetaceae; genus Streptomyces; species Streptomyces sp. NPDC004838. The sequence goes on from NZ_JBSGAW010000016.1 coordinate 175,471, forward strand.
AAGCGGCCGGTCTCACCCTGCGACGCGTCACCGAGCCGGGCCGTGTCGGGCGTGACGGCGACCACACCGAGCACCTGGCTCCCCTCCTCGCGGAACTGCAGAGTGTGGCCCGCGACCACCCAGCGGGAGTGTGGTGACCGTGCCCCCCGTCCACACCGACAAGGCACTGGACCGAGCCCGTCACGCGGCGGAGGAGATCACCGATCCCGAACTGCCGATGCTCACCCTCGCGGAACTCGGCGTCCTGCGTCGTGTCGAGCTCGGCCACGACGGCGGGGTGATCGCCACCATCACCCCTACGTACAGCGGCTGTCCGGCCATGGCGGAGATACGTGCCGACGTGGCCGGACGACTGCATGCGGCGGGCTTCGCCCAGGTGGAGGTCCGTACGGTGCTGAATCCGCCGTGGACGACCGACTGGATCACGGACGAGGGCCGCCGAAAGCTCACAGAGCACGGCATCGCCCCGCCCGGCGCCGCGCCGCGGCGGGCCGGCGGGGGGCCTGTACCGCTGGTGCTGTCACCCACGCGTCGGCCCGTGACCTGCCCGCGCTGCCGGTCCGTGGACACCCGGGAGACCTCCCGGTTCTCCGCAACTTCCTGCAGAGCGCTGTGGCGCTGCCGGGCCTGCCTGGAGCCGTTCGAGTACTTCAAGGAGATCTGATGACCGTCACCCGGGCCCGCCGCCCCGCCTTCCACCCGCTGCGCGTCGCCCGGGTCGAGTCGCTGTGCGAGGACGCCGCGGCCATCACCTTCGACGTGTCCGACGAACTGGCCGAGGAGTTCGCCTTCAGGCCGGGGCAGTCCCTCACCCTGCGCCGCGAGATCGACGGCCGCGACGAGCGCCGCTCCTACTCCATCTGTTCCTCCACCGGGGCCCCGCCCCGCATCGGCGTGCGGGTGGTGCCGGGCGGGCTGTTCTCCTCCTGGCTCGTACACGCCGTGGAGCCCGGGGACGTCGTCGAGGTCATGGCCCCGGCCGGCACGTTCGTCCCCGAGCTCGGCACACCCGCCCACCACGTGCTGATCGCGGCGGGTTCCGGCATCACTCCCATGCTGTCCATCGCCGCGTCCGTGCTCGCCGCGGACGCGGGATCCCAGGTCACCCTCCTGTACGGGAACCGCCGGACCGGCACCGTGATGTTCGCCGACGATCTCGCGGACCTCAAGAACCTGTACCCGGCCCGCTTCCACCTGGCCCACGTTCTGTCCCGGGAGCCCCGCGAAGCGGAGTTGCTCTCCGGCCGCCTGGACGCCGAGCGGCTGGCAGCGCTCATCGAAGCCCTGGTCGACCCCGAGCACGCCGACCACTGGTGGCTGTGCGGCCCCCACGGCATGGTCCGCGACGCACGGGCTCTGCTCGCCGGCCTCGGCGTGCCGGAGAACCGCGTCCACCAGGAGCTCTTCCACGCCGACGACGAGCCGTTCCGGACCATCCGTCAAGAGGACGCCGACGACGTCACCGAGGGGCCCGAGAGCCAGGTGACGATCATCCTCGACGGCCGCACCACGACTGCGGCGCTGCCCCGCGGCCTCTCCGTGCTCGACGGCGCCCAGCGCGACCGTCCGGACCTGCCCTTCGCCTGCAAGGGCGGCGTATGCGGCACCTGCCGAGCACTCGTCACCGACGGCCGGGCCGACATGCGCCGCAACTTCGCTCTCGAAGCCGCGGAAGTGGCAGCCGGCTACGTCCTGACCTGCCAGTCCTTTCCCGCGTCCGACGAGCTCACCGTCGATTTCGACAGCTGAGGAGCAGCGCCATGACCGTCCGACTCGAAGTCGCCGAAGGAGTCGGAACCATCCGCCTCGACCGCCCGCCGATGAACGCACTGGACATCGCGGCACAGGACCGGATCCGTCGGCTCGCCGAGGAGGCCGCCGACCGGGACGACGTGCGCACCGTGATCCTCTACGGCGGGGACAAGGTGTTCGCCGCGGGTGCGGACATCAAGGAGATGCAGGCGATGGATCACGCGGCGATGGTCGCACGCGCCCGGCCGCTCCAGGACTCCTTCACGGCCGTCGCCCGCATCCCCAAGCCCGTGGTGGCCGCCATCACCGGGTACGCGCTGGGCGGGGGGTGCGAGCTGGCGCTCTGCGCGGACTACCGGATCGCCGCCGACAACGCCCGGCTCGGCCAGCCCGAGATCCTGCTCGGCCTGATCCCCGGGGCAGGCGGTACCCAGCGTCTCTCCCGCCTCGTCGGCCCTTCCAAGGCCAAGGACCTGATCTTCACCGGCCGTACGGTGAAGGCCGACGAGGCTTTGGCGATCGGTCTGGTGGACCGAGTCGTTCCGGCCGCCGAGGTGTACGAGCGGGCACATGCCTGGGCCGCACGGCTCGCCCACGGCCCCGCCATCGCGCTCCGCGCGGCCAAGGAGTCCGTCGACACGGGCCTGGAGGCTGATCTCGACACAGGTCTCGCCATTGAACGCAACTGGTTCGCCGGTCTGTTCGCCACCGAGGACCGGGAGAGCGGCGTGCGCAGCTTCGTCGAGGAAGGCCCCGGCAAGGCCACTTTCCAGGGTTCCTAGTGTCCTGAGTCTTTATTTCGCTATAGAAGTAGGCTGGGCTCATGGCGCGTATGGGTCGGCCGACGGTCGAGGTGGTTCTGGCGGATGAGGA
>NZ_JBSGAW010000017.1:0-176595 GCF_053600955.1 Streptomyces sp. NPDC004838
CCACTCGACCGACCAAGACCAGTCGGCCTCAACGGGAGGACCCAGAACAATGCGTAAACAAATCATCGCGGTGGCCGCGAGTGCATCCCGGGAATCCCGGGACCGCGGCGGCCGGCTCCCCCACCCCCTGATAACCCCGCCCTCCGGAACTCCCCGGCTCCGCCACCGGAGCCCCTCACCCCACCACATGATCAGGACCCCATGAACAAGCGCCTCATCGCCCTGTCCTCGTCCGCCGCCGCGCTCGTGCTCGCCCTCAGCGCCTGTTCCGGCGACGGCGGTGACAGCGGCTCGGACGCCTCGTCCGGCACCACCGCCATCAGCCATATCCACGGCGTCGGCATCCACCCCTCCGACGGCAAGCTGTACGTCGCCACGCACAACGGCGTCTACACCCCCGGCGAGGACGGGAGCCCGCAGCTCGTCGGCGACCGCGAGGACGACTTCATGGGATTCGCCATCGGCGCGCAAGGGGCCTTCCTGGCCAGCGGGCACCCCGCCCCCGGCCGTGACGCGCCCGCCAACCTCGGCCTCATCGAGAGCACCGACATGGGCAAGACCTGGAAGGACAAGTCCCTCTCCGGCGAGGTCGACTTCCACTCCCTCGACTACGCGCACGACACCGTCTACGGCTACGACAGCACCAATGGGCTCCTCCGCGTCAGCAAGGACGGCGTGACCTGGGAGAAGCGGAGCGCGCTGCGGGCCGTGGACATAGCCGTCAGCCCCAAGGACCCGGACACCGTCCTCGCCACCACCGAGGACGGGCTCGTCCGGAGCACCGACGGCGGCAGGACCTTCGCGGCGGGCGAGCAGCCGCCCCTGCTGGCGTTCATCTCGTGGACCGGGCCCGACTCCCTCTACGGCATCGACCCGTCCGGGAAGCTGAGCGTCAGCACCGACGGCGGCACCTCCTGGAAGGAGGCGGGCACCGTGCCCGGCGGACAGCCGCAGGCGCTGACCGCCGTCGACGCCACACGGCTCGTCGCGGCGACCCAGGACGGGGTGTACGAGTCGAAGGACGGCGGCAAGACCTTCGACAAGCGCCTCGACGTCTCCTCGGGCGGCGGCCACTGAGGAACCCGCCGGGGCACGGTCCGTCCGCCCCGCCCGGCAGGCTCGGCCGGGCGGGCGGGCGGGCGGCGGACGTCCGCTCGTACGCGCGGGCGCGGTCGACCGGTCCGCGACGATCCGCCGCCGACCATCGACGGCCGGATGGGCAACGATCACCGGACCTGCCGACGTACGTCCACGGAACGCGTCCGCCCCGCCCGGACGATCGCCGAGCGGGGCGGAGCGGACCAGGTCGACCGGAGACGACCGGGCGTGACCGAGGGATCAGCCCAGGGACGCGATCGCCTCCTTGAAGGCCGCCGACGGGCGCATGACGTCCGCCGCCTTCGCGGGGTCGGGCTGGTAGTAGCCGCCGATGTCGGCCGCCGAGCCCTGTACGGCGATCAGCTCGCCGACGATGGTCTCCTCCTGCTCGGAGAGCGTCTTCGCGAGCGCGGCGAACGCCTCCGCGAGCTGCACGTCATCGGTCTGCCCGGCCAGCTCCTGGGCCCAGTACAGCGCCAGATAGAAGTGGCTGCCGCGGTTGTCGATGCCGCCCAGCCTGCGGCTCGGCGACTTGTCCTCGTTGAGGAAGGTGCCGGTGGCGCGGTCCAGGGTGTCGGCGAGCACCTGGGCGCGCGCGTTGCCCGTGGTCGTCGCCAGGTGCTCGAAGCTGACCGCGAGCGCCAGGAACTCGCCCAGGCTGTCCCAGCGCAGGTAGTTCTCCTTGACGAGCTGCTGGACGTGCTTGGGCGCGGAGCCGCCCGCGCCGGTCTCGAAGAGTCCGCCGCCGTTCATGAGCGGGACGACCGAGAGCATCTTGGCGCTCGTGCCCAGTTCCAGGATCGGGAACAGGTCGGTCAGATAGTCGCGCAGGACGTTTCCGGTGACCGAGATCGTGTTCTCGCCGCGGCGGATGCGCTCCAGGGAGAACGCGATCGCGTCGACGGGGGCCATGATCTCGATCCGCAGACCGTCGGTGTCGTGCTCGGGCAGATAGGCCCTGACCTTCTCGATCAGCCGGGCGTCGTGGGCACGGCCCTCGTCCAGCCAGAACACCGCCGGGTCGCCGGTCGCACGGGCACGGGTGACCGCGAGCTTGACCCAGTCCTGAATGGGCAGGTCCTTGGTCTGGCACATCCGGAAGATGTCGCCCGCGGACACGGCCTGCTCCAGCACGGCGTTCCCGGCGGCGTCGACGACCCGCACGGTGCCGGTGGTGGCGATCTCGAAGGTCTTGTCGTGGCTGCCGTACTCCTCGGCCTTCTGCGCCATGAGGCCGACGTTCGGCACCGAGCCCATGGTGGCGGGGTCGTACGCGCCGTGCGCGCGGCAGTCGTCGATGACGACCTGGTAGATGCCGGCGTAGCTGCTGTCCGGGAGGACCGCGAGGGTGTCGGCCTCCTCGCCGTCCGGGCCCCACATATGGCCCGAGGTGCGGATCATGGCCGGCATGGAGGCGTCGACGATGACATCGCTCGGGACGTGGAGATTCGTGATGCCCCGGTCGGAGTCGACCATCGCGAGCGCGGGGCCCTCGGCGATCTCGGCCTCGAAGGACGCCTTGATCGCGGGACCCTCGGGCAGCGACTCCAGGCCCTTGAGGATGCCGCCGAGCCCGTCGTTCGGGCTCAGTCCGGCGGCGGCGAGCGTCCCGCCGTGCTCGGCGAACGTCTTCGGGAAGAAGGCCCGTACGGTGTGGCCGAAGATGATCGGGTCGGAGACCTTCATCATGGTGGCCTTGAGGTGTACGGAGAACAGCACGCCCTCGGCCTTGGCGCGGGCGACCTGGGCCGCGAGGAACTCGCGGAGCGCCCCGACGCGCATGACGGACGCGTCCACGACCTCGCCCGCGAGCACGGGGACCGACTCGCGGAGCACGGTGGTGGTGCCGTCGTCGCCCGTCAGCTCGATCCGGAGCGAACCGGCCTCGGCGACGACCGCGGACTTCTCGGTGGAGCGGAAGTCGTCGGCGTCCATGTGGGCGACGTTGGTCCGGGAGTCGGACGACCACGCGCCCATGCGGTGCGGGTGGGCCTTGGCGTAGTTCTTGACCGACGCGGGGGCACGGCGGTCGGAGTTGCCCTCGCGCAGGACCGGGTTGACGGCGCTGCCCTTGATCCGGTCGTACCGGGCGCGGACGTCCTCGTCCTCACTGGTCTTCGGGTCGTCCGGGTAGTCCGGGAGCGCGTAGCCCTGCTGCTGAAGCTCGGCGACGGCCGCCTTCAGCTGCGGGATGGAGGCCGAGACATTGGGCAGCTTGATGATGTTCGCGCCGGGCGTCTTGGCCAGCTCCCCCAGCTCGGCGAGCGCGTCGTCGATGCGCTGCCCCGCCTCCAGGTACTCGGGGAAGGCGGCGATGATCCGCCCCGCCAGGGAGATGTCACGGCTCTCCACGGCGACCCCCGCGGTCGAGGCGTACGCCTGGACGACGGGCAGGAACGAGTACGTCGCCAAGGCCGGGGCCTCGTCGGTGTGCGTGTAGATGATGGTCGAGTCAGTCACCGGGTGCTCCGCTCCACGTCTGCAACATTGCTCGACATCAAGATATCTCGTGGGCGGCCCCCTCTCGACAGGACCCCGCTCCTGCCCCTGTCGGAGCCCTCCGGCACGCGCCACGCCGATTTACCTGTACTGAGAAGTGACCTTGGTCCACTTCGTGGCTTACCGTGATGGTTAACCGATCAAGTACCACTCAGGATCGCTTCAGGAGGCGCCTCCATGTCCGACGCTGACCCCCGGTTCGCTTCCGCAGCAGACGTTCGCGCCCGTATCGACACGGGCAAGCCGCACTCCGCGCGATTCTGGAACTACTTCGTGGGCGGCAAGGACAACTACGAGGTGGACAGGGAGATCGGGGACCAGATCAAGGAGATCTTCCCCGGCCTGGTCGACGTGGCCCGCACCAGCCGGCTCTTCCTCGGGCGGGCGGTCCGGCATCTCGCCGGGGAGCAGGGCATCCGGAACTTCCTCGATGTGGGCACCGGGCTGCCGACCGCCGACAACACCCACGAGGTCGCCCAGCGCGTGGCGCCGGACGCGCACATCGTGTACGTCGACAACGACCCGCTGGTGCTCGCGCACGCCCGTGCGCTGCTCACCAGTACGCCCGAGGGCAAGACGGCCTACATCGACGCCAATCTGTACGAGCCGGAGACGATCCTCGCGGAGGCGGGGCAGACGCTGGACCTCTCCCGGCCGGTCGCCCTGATGCTCCTCAACGTCCTCGGCCATGTCGCCGACTACGGGCAGGCCAAGAATCTGGTCACGGACCTCATGGCGGGTCTGCCGTCGGGCAGCTATCTCGTGATCAGCGACAGCACCGCCACCAGCGAGGGAATGATCGCGGCGTCGGACGCGTACAACTCCAGCGGAGCCGTCCCCTACTACGTGCGCTCCGTCGAGGACATCGCCGGGTTCTTCGACGGGCTGGAACTGGTGGAGCCCGGAATCTCCCGTGTCACCGAGTGGCGGCCGGAGGGCGGCGGTCCGGCCGAGGCCGTCGACGCCTACTGCGGGGTCGGCCGCAAGCCGTAACCACCGCCCGCGCGCGGCAGTCAGCGGCAGTCCCCGGCGCTCCGGAACCGCGGGCCGGGCCCCCGGAGTTCACCGGTGCGCCCGGCCCCGGCCGTCGGCGCCGGGGACTGCCGCGCGGGGGCACCGGGCTCTACCGTGGTCCGCATGATCAGACCCCCACGGATCGCGACGACCGCAGCGCTCGTCCTGACTCTCGCGCTACCCCCCACCGCCGCGTCGGCCGTGCCGAACGCGCTCCCCGGCGGGCCCACCGCCGCCGTGGCCGCTCCCTCACCACCGGAGACCGGCCGGACCGCACCGTTCCGACTGCCCCGCCCCACCGGGCAGTTCGGCGTCGGCAGTTCGGTGTTCCATCTCGTCGACTATTCCCGTACGGACCCCTGGGTGCCGAGCGCGGGAGAGCGTGAGCTGATGGCGACCGTGCACTATCCCGCCGCACGGCACGGCTTTGGCGCGACCGCGCCGTACGCCACCGCCGAGGAGACCACGCTCCTGCTGAAGGGGATCGGCGTCGACTCCCCGGACGCGGCGGCGCAGTTGAGCGCCGGACGGACCAACAGCCGGGCGGACGCCCGTCCGGCGAAGGGGCGTTTCCCGCTGGTCGTCCTCTCGCCCGGCTTCAGCGTGTCCCGGTACACGCTCACCCATCTCGCGGAGGATCTCGCCAGCCGTGGGTACGTCGTCGTCTCCGTCGACCACGCCTACGAGTCGTTCGGCATATCGATGCCCGGCGGCCGGACGCTGACCTGTGTCGCGTGCACCGCGCTGGACGAACAGGGCGTGCCCGCCAGTGTCGTGACGACGACGCGCGCCGAGGACGTGTCCTTCGTACTGGACCGGCTCACCGGCCCCGGTTCGCCGTGGCGGCACGCCCGGATGATCGACGAGCGCCGGGTGGGAATGGCCGGGCACTCGATCGGCGGGGCGAGCGCCGCCACCGCGATGGCGGGCGACCGGCGGGTGCGGGCGGGCGTCAACATGGACGGCGCGTTCTGGGAGGAGCTGCCGCCGGGCGGGCTGAACGGGCGGCCCTTCATGATGCTGGGCACCGATGACGAGGTGCACCGGCCGGGCGGGACGGACTCCTCCTGGGACCGGATGTGGCCCACCCTCGACGGCTGGAAGCGCTGGCTGACGGTGGCCGGCGCGGAGCACGCCAGCTTCGCCGACTTCCCGGCCATCACCGAGTACTTCGGGATGCCTCAGCCCCCGCTGGGCGCGGAGCGGGCGGTCTCGGTCGTCCGCGCCTATGTCGCGGCGTTCTTCGACCGGCATCTGAAGGGCGTGCCACAGCCGCTGCTCAAGGGACCGGACCCGGCGCACCCGGAGGTGAAGTTCCACCGTCCCTGAGAGACCCGACGGCCCTGAGAGACCCGACTGCCCTGCCACGCAACCGCCCTGCCGCCCGACTGCCCGTTGGTCCAGACCTCTTGACGGAAGGTCTGGACCAACTTACGTTGAGCGCATCACCCCCACGTACGTCTCCCGGCCCCCCACATCCCAGGAGGTGAGCGTGTTCGGCAGGGCCTCCCCCCACCTGATACCGGTATGCCCCGCCCTCTTCGCATGCCGCCGGCCGCCGGATGAACGGCGCCGGTGCAGGCAAGAAGGGAGCACAGCATGACCGGTCGGATGCCCCGCCTCCTGGGAATCGGCCTCGCGGCGGCTTTCGTCGTGCAACTGCTGGCCGCCGCCGCCCCCAGCACATCGAGTGCGGCGACCGCCCCACGTGCCGAGCGCGCCCCGAGCGCGGCCGCGGCCGAGACCTGTGCGGTCAAGTCCAAGCCCACGGGCAAGGTGCTCCACGGATACTGGGAGAACTGGGACGGAGCGGTCAACGGCGTTCACCCGCCGCTCGGCTGGATCCCGATCACCGACTCCCGTATCAGCGCCCACGGTTACAACGTGATCAACGCCGCCTTCCCCGTCATCCGCTCGGACGGCACCGTCCTGTGGGAAGACGGCATGGACAATACGGTAAAGGTCGCCACCCCCGCCGAGATGTGCGAGGCCAAGGCCGCGGGCCTGACGATCCTGATGTCCATCGGCGGCGCGACCGCCGGAATCGACCTCAGCTCCAGCGCGGTCGCCGACCGGTTCGTGGCGACGATCGTGCCGATCCTGAAGAAGTACAACTTCGACGGGATCGACATCGACATCGAGACCGGTCTCGTCGGCAGCGGCAACATCAACCAGCTGTCGCCGTCACAGGCCAACCTCATCCGCATCATCGACGGCGTCCTCGCGCAGATGCCGTCGAACTTCGGCCTGACGATGGCGCCCGAGACGGCGTATGTCACCGGGGGCAGCGTGGTGTACGGCTCGATCTGGGGCGCGTACCTGCCCATCATCAAGAAGTACGCGGACAACGGCCGGCTGTGGTGGCTCAACATGCAGTACTACAACGGCAGCATGTACGGATGCTCCGGTGACTCGTACTCGGCCGGGACCGTGGCGGGCTTCACCGCGCAGACCGACTGCCTCGACCGGGGCCTCGTCATCCAGGGAACCACGATCCGGGTCCCCTACGACAAGCAGGTGCCGGGCCTTCCGGCACAGCCGGGCGCCGGCGGCGGTCATATGTCGCCGAGCCTCGTCGCGCAGGCGTGGAACAGGTACAACGGCGCGCTCAAGGGCCTGATGACCTGGTCCATCAACTGGGACGGCTCACGCGGCTGGACGTTCGGCGACAACGTCAAGGCGCTCCAGGGCCGCTGACGCCCGGTCCGCGCCGCACACGGCGTACCGCTCGCCCCCGCGTCGACGGGAGTGAGCGGTACGCCGACGCCCACCCCCGGATCGCGGCCCCGGCCGGCACGAGCCGCCGCGCGGGATCGTGGGGGCCGCGTCGTTCACCGCGTACACGGCGGCCGCCGCCTCCGTCGCGCTGGGGCCGGCGGGTGGTCCCGTACTGGCGCTGCTGGACGGAGGGCTCGCGCCATGACCCGCGCCGCCGGTGGCGGGGGCTCGGGTCGGTCCCGTACGACGGACCGGCGCGCGACCTGCCGCCGGCCCGGGGCGTCCGGGACACACGCCCCCACCAGCGAGTATTGGTCCAGACCTTTACGGCGCGGCGGGTGAACTTATAGCGTGCTGCCCGATGGGACGCATGCCGTGGTTCCATCAACCCCCCACAAGGAGTCACACGTTGACAGGGTTCCTGTCGGCGTCCCCCACGCCGCACCGCACAGTCGTCCCGTCCACCGGCCCCGCCCTCACGCCGTCCCCCAACGGCAGCGTCGTATTACCCGTCGCCCCCACCGTCATGGGCCGAAGTCCATGCCGATGAACGGGCCCGGCAGACACCGCAGGAGCGAACCCCTCATCGGAGCCGCTCTGGGCCGCTACCGCCGCTACAGCACCACCGTGCTCCGCGTCTCCGTCGGACTCGTCTTCATCGGTTTCGGCGTCCTGAAGTTCGTGCCGGGGGCGAGCCCGGCGCAGGACGTCGCCACCAGGACCATGGACGTCCTGTCCTTCGGCCTCGTACCTGCGGAGGCGTCCCGGCCGCTGCTGGCACTGATGGAGACCGTGATCGGGCTGGGGCTGGTCAGCGGGGTGCTGCTGCGCCTGGTCCTCGCGACCTTCTTCGTCCATATGGCCGGGGTCTTCTCCGCCCTGCTCCTGCTGCCGGGAGAGATGTGGAACGAACAGACGGCGACCCCCACCCTGGAGGGCCAGTACATCATCAAGAACGTGGTGCTGATAGCCGCCTGCCTCACCGTGGCGGCCGATCAGGGACTCACGGGAGCGGCCCGGTACCGCACGGACTCGGTGGACCGCCGGGTCATGGTCGGGACGGCGTCGTGCGGCCGTACGGGCGCGGTGGACGCGGTGGACGCGAAGGCCGGACCCTGCTGTCAGGACCCGGCCCTCCACTCCGGGCCGGTCGGTCCCGAAGTCAACGGCAGTGAGCGGGAGCGTGTTTGACGCGCTCCCGCCGGCAGGCGGCCGGTGGCCGGTGGCCTTCACCGGCGATTGTCAGTAGCGCGTGGCAGGATCCGGGGCCAGGCTTTCGGACCGCGCGCACACCGCGCCAGGACGTCAGGAGTTGCACCGTGGAATGGACCCTCGAACTCGTGGTGGTTCCCGTCACAGACCTCGAACGCGCCAAGGACTTCTACGCGAACCGGTGCGGGTTCACGGTCGACCACGACTCCGCCATGGGCGATGGGGTGCGGGTCATCCAGCTCACACCACCGGGATCGCGCTGTTCCATCGCCATCGGGACCGGCATTCCGCCCATGCCGGGGACGCGCTCGACGACGCCGGGCGAGTTGCAGGGGCTTCAGCTGTGCGTCCTGGACATCCGGACGGCTCACAAGGAGTTCACCGAGCGCGGAGTCGAGGCGAGTCCGATCCACCATCTCGGGGCGGAGGGCTGGGCCGAGGGGTACCGGGAGGACGACTGGAGTTCCTTCTTTCACTTCACCGACCCCGATGGCAACGGCTGGTACGTCCAGGAAGCGCCCACCTCTCTCAAGAAGCGCCAGCCCTTCTGATCCTCACCGCCGCGAACGCGGTCGGCACGGGGCGTGCCCCATGCCGACCGTGTTCGTACCGTCCGCGGGCCGCCATGCGTGCGGGGCACGGACAGCTCACGGACGGGCGGTACCGGGCGGTACCGGGTGGTCGGCCCGCTCAGCGCTTGAAGGCGACGAATCCCCACTGCTCGACCGGATCCCCCGTCACCGGCTCCTCGGGACGCCACAGGCTGATCGAGCCGAACCCCGGCTCGACCAGATCGAGGCCGTCCGAGAAGGAACGCACCACGTCGGAGGGGCGGGAGATGTAGGGCAGGGCTCCGCCGCTGGCGTACTCGTCCGATCCGGCACGGGTCTCCGGCGTCTCGATCGTGTCGCACAGGATGAGGCAGCTGCCGACGGGAAAGGCATCGAGATAGGCGGTCAACAGGGCGGCGGCGTCACGGTCGTCGGCGACATGGCCCAGGGTGGAGAGCAGCATCAGGGCCACGGGCCGGTCGAGGTCGAGGGTCTTCCCGGCCTCCTCCAGAACGGTGGCGGAGTCCGTCAGGTCCGCGTGGATGTAGTCCGTGGCCCCCTCGGGCCGGCTGACCAGCAGCGCGCGGGCGTGGGCCAGCACGATCGGGTCGTTGTCGACGTACACGATCCGCGACTCGGGCGCGGCCTCCTGGGCCACTTCATGGGTGGAGTTGGCGGTGGGCAGTCCGGTGCCCAGGTCGAGGAACTGGCGTATCCCGGCCTCTCGGGCCACGTACCGCACCGCCCGTGCCTGGAAGGCGCGGGAAGCGCGGGCGATGTCGATGATCTGCGGGAACATCTCCTCCATCCGCGCGCCCAGGGCTTGGTCGACGGGGTAGTTGTCCTTGCCGCCCAGCCAGTAGTTCCACACCCGCGCCGAATGCGGCGTACTCGTGTCAATCAATTCCGCCGGGTCCTGCTGCTCCGCACCATCCATCGGGCTCTCCTCGTGTCAGCCCCCGCACAACCCGTACGGGGAACGTACCTATGTTTCACCACAGATCATGTAAACACCAACGGTCCGGCGTACAACTCCCTTGCCGAACGGCCCTGATGGGCCGCGCGGAACCCCGTCCCGGCCCGTCCGCGGCAGCCGTGGCAGCCGCGGGCCCCGGCGCGGCGAAGGGCTTTCAGTAGACTCCGGAGGTTCCGGCCATCGCACATGGGCCGGGACGGCGGGTCAGAACGTCGGGGCAGAACATCGGGTCAGGGCGTCAGGTCCGGGCGCGGGTCGCAGCGTCGGGCCGAAAGACAGAGGAGGACATCGTGCCGACAGCGGACGAACTGATCGGTGAAACGACGGTCGGTGAGCTGGCCGAGCGGCTGACCAGGTCGAACGGAGGCATTCCGGCCGAGGAGGTCGCGCGACGCGCCGCCCGGCTGACCGGACTGTCGTTCAGCGGGCGCGTCGCCGCGGTCAGGGACGCCGTGCTCGCCGATCTTCCCGAGGAGTACACGGCGTTCGCCGCGGTCATCGAAACGGCGCTCGGGGAACCGGGCTTCACCGGCTGGATGACGGCTCCCGTCAATGAAGCGGTCGCCGTGCGCGGGCTGGAGGCATTCGAGCCCGCCCTCGCGCTCCTCGCCGAACTCACCCCGCGGCTCACCGCGGAATCGGCCGTCCGGCCCTTCCTCCGCGCGGATCAAGGCCGCGCCCTCGAGACCGTCATGGAGTGGACCGGCCACTCCGACGCGCACGTCCGCAGGCTCGCCAGCGAGGGAACCAGGCCCCGGCTGCCCTGGGCTCCCCAGTTGCCCGCGCTGATCGCCGACCCCACCCCGGCGCTTCCCGTGCTGGACGCGCTCTACCGCGACGAGTCCGAGTACGTCCGCAGGTCGGTGGCGAACCACCTCAACGACATCAGCCGTGACCACCCGGCGATCGCGGTCACAGCCGCCGGACGCTGGCTTGACTCCCCCGCCGCCACGACGCCCGGCGTGGTCCGGCACGCGCTGCGAACCCTCGTCAAGGCGGGCGACGCGGACGCCCTCACCCTCCTCGGCCACAGCCCGGACGCCCCCGTCGCCGTCGAGGGGCCGCATATCCGCACCCCCGCGATCAGCGTGGGCGACCATCTGGTGTTCGACTACGCGGTGACCAACACGGGCAAGGGGACGGCGCATCTCGTCATCGACTATGTGATCCATCATGTGAAGGCCAACGGCTCGCGTACCCCGAAGGTCTTCAAGCTCACGACGCGGCCCCTGGCCCCCGGCGAGCGGTGGGCCGGAACGCGCAGACACTCCTTCAAGCCGATCACCACCCGCCGCTACCACGCGGGCGTCCACCACGTCCAGGTCCAGGTCAACGGGCGGCCTCACGGCGAAGCGCGGTTCACGCTCGCCACCGGGCCGGGCACAGTCTGAGGGACCGCCGCACAGCCTCCGGCCGAAGGGACCGCCCCGCACCGCGCAGACCGCCGCACAGCCTCCGGCCGAAGGGACCGGCGCGCACCGGGATCCGGCGGACCGGCGCGCCGCGCACCGGTCAGCCCGGTCGCGGAGGGACCGCGCGCCGGGTCCACGACAGACCCCGTCCAGGGGTGTCAGCCGCTCGTGGCGTGGAACAATTCAATAGGGGCGAAATGAGCAGATATGAGCCAATATCAAGCAGTTCCTGAGAACTCGGCCGGTCATCCGTCACGCGCGTACACCGCGACCGTGGCCGCGGACAGAGGCGGCACGGTGACGAGGTGGGACGACGGGGCCCGGCTGATGCTGGGGTACCGCGCCGCCGAGATCGTGGGGCGGGCCGCGGCCGATGTGCTGGGCTCCCAGGTCACCGACGCGGCACAGCCGGTACTCGACGAGCGCAAGCGGTGGAGCGGCACGGCGGTACTGCGGCACCGGGACGGCCACAGCCTGGACGTATGGCTGCTGGCCTACCGGCGGCAAGACGACGGCGGAGGCACCGAGTGGCTCCTCGCCTCCGCTCCGCGACAGGTTCTCGGCCCCCTCCCGGGCGAGGACCGCGCACTGGCGGAGTGGGGATTCGACCAGTCCGCCTGCACCGTGGCCCTCTTCGACAGCGATCTGCGGGCGGTACGGGCCAACGCCGAGATGGAGCGCGCGGCCGACATCACCCAGGACCGGATGAGGGGCCTGCACCTCAGCGAGATCGTGAGCGATCCCAGCAGCGAGCGGGTCGAGCGGGCCATGCGCGATGTGCTGAAGACCGGCGAACAACGGCGGGTGGAGACATATGTGCAGGTGCCGGGCGAGAGGCGCGAGCACACCTGGTCGGTCAACCTCTCCCCTCTGAAGGACGCGGCGGGCCGGGTCTGCGGTGTCTGTCTGGCCGCACACGACTGGACCGAGTACTCCTCGGCCCGGCAGCGGCTGCTGCTGGTCAACGAGGCCGGCAGCCGTATCGGCAGCACCTTGGACATCACCCGTACCGCCGAAGAACTCGTCGACGTGGCCATGCCCCGGCTCGCGGACTACGCCGCGGTCGATCTGCTCACCTTCATCGATCAGGGCGACGAACCGCCGTCGGACCCGCTGACCGGCCCGATCACCATGCGCCGTACCGCGATGCGCCTGGTCACCGGCGCGCCTCCCCAAGGCATGCTCCGGCTGGGGGACACCACCGTCTACCCCGTCTCGTCGCCCGCGGCCGAGTGCCTGACCACCGGCCGGCCCGCGGTGTACGAGATGACCGAGTCCACTCTCGCCGGCTGGACGGTCAAGGACCCGGCGAGGGCCACCCGGATCCGGCTGTCCGGATCGCATTCGGTGATGGTGGTGCCGATGCGCGCCCGCGGGGTCACCCTGGGTATGGCCCTCTTCGCCCGGAGCAGGCGTCCGGCCCCCTTCTCGCCGGACGATGTGCTGCTCGCGGAGGAGATCACCGCGAGGGCCGCCGTCTGCATCGACAACGCCCGCCGTTATGCCAGGGAGCGCCGTACCGCCGAGACCCTTCAGCGCAGCCTGCTGCCGCAGGCGCTGCCCGACCAGGCGGCGCTGGAGATCGCCAGCCGCTATCTCCCCGCGGGCGGCCGGGCCGGCGTGGGCGGCGACTGGTTCGACGCGATGCCGCTCTCCGGCGCACGGGTGGCCCTGGTCGTCGGCGATGTCGTGGGACACGGCATCCAGGCGTCCGCCACCATGGGCCGGCTGCGCAGCGCGGTGTGCACCCTGGCCGATATCGACCTGCCGCCCGACGAACTGCTCACCCACCTCGACGACGTCGTCATCCGGCTGGGCGCCGAGGACGCCAAGGCCGGAGCCGAGGCCGCCGGGGACGTCGGCGCCACATGTCTGTACGCGGTCTACGACCCGGTCTCTCGGCATTGCGTCCTGGCCAGCGCCGGGCACCCCCTGCCGGTCGTGGTCGGCCCGGACGGTGCCTCGGACATCCCGGACCTCCCCATCGGCCCGCCGCTCGGCCTGGGCGGTCTGCCCTTCGAGACCGCCGAATTCGACGTCCCGGAAGGGAGTCTGCTGGCGCTCTACACCGATGGTCTGATCGGAGCGCGCGGGCGCGACATCGACGAGGGGCGGGATACGCTGCGCCGGATCCTCGCCCGTCCCGGCCAGTCGCTGGACGATCTGTGCGACGCCGCGCTCGCCGCACTGCTGCCCGACCGTCCCGACGACGACAGTGTTCTGCTCGTCGCCCGTACGCGCGGTCTCAGCGACTGCCAGGTCGCCACCTGGGAGGTGCCCGCCGAGGCGACCTCCGTCGCGCGCGCCCGGACGAACGCCGCCGAACGGCTGACCGAATGGGGGCTGGACGAACTCGCCTTCACCACCGAGCTGGTGGTCAGCGAGCTGGTCACCAACGCCATCCGCTACGGGCTGCCGCCCATCCAGCTACGGCTGATCCACGAACGCACCCTGATCTGCGAGGTCTCCGACGCCAGCTACACCACGCCGCATCTGCGCCGGGCCCGTGTCTTCGACGAGGGCGGGCGCGGGCTGCTGCTCGTCGCCCAGCTCACCCGGCGCTGGGGCACCCGGTACACGTGCACCGGCAAGACCATCTGGGCCGACTTCTCCCTGACGGACGCCTGAACCCACCGCCCGTCGCCTCGGGGCGTGGCCCCGGCGGGCAGGGGCGTACGGCGAGGGCTCGACGGAACGCGGGAGCAGAGTGCGGGGCCGGTTCGCAGACGGTTCGGGGGGCCGGCCTCGAACACGGTCCCTGTGGGGGTTCGCGGCGACCGGACCGGGTGCCGTTCGGGGGGCTTGCGGGGGCGTCGGTGAGCCCCGCGGTGTGCCGTCCCGGCAGCCGCGAGCGGTGTCGCCGGGTGGAAGGACCGGAGCATGTGGAAGTACATCGTCCGCCTTGGTGGCGGTGAAGACGCCGATCCCGCCCGCGTCGGCGCGAAGGCCGCGAGCCTGGCCTCGTCGGCCGCCGCGGGAGTGTCCACGCCGCCCGGCTTCGCGGTCACCACGGAAGCGTTCGACACCGTCCTGGCGCGGGGCGGGCTCCGCGCCCGGATCGACCGGGCCGTGGGGGAGATCGATCCGGACGATGTGGCGGAAGCGGACCGGGTGAGCGCCGCTGTCCGCCGGGCCGTCCGTGCGCAGCCGGTTCCCGCCGCTGTGGACGTGGAGCTGCGGGCGGCGTACCGGGAGCTGTCGGCGGGCGCCGGTTCCGGATGCCCGGTCGCCGTACGGTCGAGCGCGACCGCCGAGGACCTTCCGGAGGCGGGCTTCGCCGGACAGCTGGACAGTTTTCCGTGGGTGGTCGGGGAGGACTCCGTCCTCGATGCGGTACGCCGGTGCTGGGCCGGTCTGTTCACCGCCCGCGCGATCGTCTACCGGGCCCGCAAGGGGATTCCGGCCGAGGGGCTGTCCATGGCCGTGGCCGTCCAGAGGATGGTCCGGTCGCGGGTGGCCGGGGTCGCCGTGACGCTGGATCCGGGCAACGGCGACCGTTCGAAGATCGTCATCGACGCGAGCTGGGGTATCGGCGCGATGGTCGCCTCCGGCGAGGTGACCCCTGACAACCATGCCGTCGACAAGGTGATGCTGACGTCCGTGCGGACCGTGGTCTCCGACAAGCGCGAGGAACTGGTCGCCGTCGGGCCGGTCACGGACGGAGGACCGGTCACGGGCGAGGGGCCGGTCACGGACGGCGGGCTGCTCCGGCGGCCGGTGGACGAGGAACGACGGCGGCGGTCCTGTCTGACGCCCGAGGAGGTGGTCGCGGTGGCGCGGCTGGCCAAGGCCGCCGAGCGGCACCACGGCGCCCCGCAGGAGATCGAGTGGGCCATCGAGGAGTCCACGGCCGAGGCGGCGGGCCCCGCCGAGGTCGTACTGCTGCAGAGCCGCCCGGAAACCGTCTGGAGCCCCAGGCCGCGGCGGTCGGCCGCCCGTGTCGGCACCGCCGCCGGAGCGGCGGACAGCGGCGGTGCCGACACGGGCGAAGACGCCGGAGCCGTCGTCCCGACCCTGCTGGACCGGACGGCGCACTTCACCGCGTCCCCGGTGGAGCGGCCGCGGGCCGGACCGCGGTGTCCCGAGTCCCCGAGCGGGGGTGAGCCGTCCGTGCCCCGGCGCCGGACCCGTTTCCCCAGTCCGTACGAGCTGCCCGCGCCGCCCGCGGCGCGGGGGTGGCGGCGGCTCTACCCCTACTACGTCCTGTTCCGGGAAGACCGCCGGGAGGACGAGGAGCGCAGGTTCTGGTTCCGCGACAGCCAGCACTGGCCGCGGGTGGTCAAGCCGTTCGAGACCATCGGGGTCGAGTTCGCGTTGCGCTGCCTGGGCCAGTTCAACAACCGTCATTTCCTCATGCCCGCGGCGGGGGGCATCGAGTACCGGGTCCACCAGGGGTACGTGTATCTGAGCCCCGTCACCGTCACGGCGGAGGAGGCGCGCGCCCGCGTCCCGGAGTTCCTCCGCCGGGCGGGCCACTACTACGCCCACTGGGACGCCCTGCTGGAGAACTGGAAGCGGAAGGTGCTCCGCACCATCGCCGCGATCGAGGAACTGGACTTCGCCTCACTGCCCGAGACCGTGCCCTACCCGGATGTCGAGTCCGGTCTCGGACTGGACGCGAGCGTGCGCCTGTTCCGTGACTACGACCGTCTGATCCGGCTCTGCTACCGCGCCTGGCAGTACCACATGGAGTTCCTCAATCTCGGTTACGCCGCCTATCTCGACTTCTTCGAATTCTGCGGGCGGCAGTTCCCCGGCCTGCCCGACCAGGGCATCGCCGCGATGGTCCAGGGCGTCGACATGGAGCTGTTCCGGCCCGACGACGAGCTGAAGTCGCTGGCGAGACTGGCGCTCGAACTCGGTCTCGCCGACGAGCTGCGGGG
This sequence comes from Streptomyces sp. NPDC004838, assembly GCF_053600955.1. Taxonomy (NCBI): domain Bacteria; kingdom Bacillati; phylum Actinomycetota; class Actinomycetes; order Kitasatosporales; family Streptomycetaceae; genus Streptomyces; species Streptomyces sp. NPDC004838. Next base: position 16,364 of record NZ_JBSGAW010000017.1, read on the forward strand.
CGGCGCCCCGGAGCGGCGGCTCGCCGCCGTCGCCGCGGCGCCGCGCGGCGGAGAGTGGCTCGCGGCGTGGGAGACGGCACGCCGGCCCTGGTTCAACTTCACCTCGGGCAACGGCCTGTACGGCTCGGACCCGTACTGGCTGGACCAGCCGTCGATCCCCCTCGGTCACATCGCCGACTACCTCGACCGGCTGGAGCACGGTGAACGCATCGACCGCCGCGTGCCCGAACTCCGCGCCGAACGGGACCGGGTGACCGGTGAGTACCGCGAACTCCTCGCGCCGGACGCGGTGGTGCCGTTCGACGCCAAGCTCGCGCTCGCCCGCACGGTGTACCCGTATGTGGAGGACCACAACTTCTACATCGAGCACTGGACGATGGGCGTGTTCTGGCGCAAACTCCGCGAACTGTCGCGGATGCTGCAACGGGCCGGGTTCTGGGACGGCCCCGACGATCTGCTGTACCTCGGGCGCGACGAAGTGCGCCAGGTGCTGTTCGACTACGCCAACGGATGGGCGGTGGGCACGCCGCCGGCGGGCACGACGTACTGGCCCGAGGAGATCGCCCGCCGCAGGACGATCGTGGACGCGCTGGCCTCGGCCCGCCCGGAGCCCGCGCTCAACGAGCCGCCCCGAGCGGTCACAGAGCCGTTCGCGGTCATGCTGTGGGGCATCACCCCCGAGCGGATCACCGGCTGGCTCGGCGGGCCGGCCGACACGGACGGGCTGACCGGGATGGCGGCCTCGCCCGGCGTCGCCGAGGGCATCGCGCGGGTGATCACCGATCCCGGCCTGCTCGGGACGGTCCGGCGGGGTGAGATCCTCGTCGCCCCGGTCGCCGCGCCCGGCTGGGGGCCGGTACTGGGGAAGATCGGCGGGGCGGTCACCGATATCGGCGGCATGATGTCGCACGCCGCGGTCGTGTGCCGGGAGTACAGCCTGCCCGCCGTCACGGGCACCGGTACGGCTTCCACACTGATCAGGACCGGGCAGCACGTCAGGCTGGACGGTTCACGCGGCACCGTGACGATCCTCGACTGATCGCGTCATGACATCCGGGGCCGACCGCCGGGCGCGAACCGAGCGGTCAGACGGGCAGCCGGGGCACGCTCTCGACCAGCCGGGCCGTGTACGGGTGCGCGGGAGCGCCCAGCACCTGCGCGGTGTCGCCGTCCTCCACGATCCGGCCGCGTTCGAGAACCGCGGTCCGCTCGCACAGGGAGGCGACCACGGACAGATCGTGGGAGACCATGACGAGGGTCAGGCCCTGTTCCCGCTTCAGCTCGTTCAGCAGATCCACCACGGTGACGCGGGTCGTCACATCGAGCGCGCTGACGGGTTCGTCGGCGAGCAGCACCCTGGGGTCGCACACCGTGGCCCGCGCGATGGCGATGCGCTGGCGCTGGCCGCCGGAGAACTCGTGCGGATAGCGTTCCGCGGCGTCGGCCGGGAGTCCGACTCGTTCCAGCGCGTCGGCCACCTTGGGCGCGGCCGTGTGCCGGGTCGCGATGCCGAGGGAGCGCAGGGGTTCGGAGACGATGCTCCCGACGCGCCGGCGCGGGTCGAGGGAGGAGTACGGATCCTGGAACACGCACTGCACGCTGCGCCTGAACCGCCGCATCAGCTCCCGGTCGCGCAGCCGCAGTTCCCGCGAGTCGAAACGGACCGTGCCCGAGGTGGGGCGGGCGAGTCCCAGCAGCATCCGCAGCAGTGTCGTCTTGCCCGCGCCGGACTCGCCGACCAGGGCCAGGCTGCGACCGCTCTCCACGGTGAGCGTGATGTCCTCCACGACCGGCGTGGCACTCCCCCGGTAGGCGAAGGTGACCTCGTCCAGTTCCAGTACGGGTGTCATCGCCCGCTCCTTCGGTCGAGCGCCGATTCCAGTTGGCGCGCGCTGGCCACGAGGGCCTTGGTGTAGGGCTCGCGCGGGGCGGTGACGATGTCGCGGACGTCGCCCTCCTCCACGGCTCGGCCGTCCTTCAGCACCAGGACGCGGTCGGCGACCTTCGCGACGACCGCGAGGTCGTGGCTGACGAAGAGGACGGCCATCTCCCGCTCGCGTACCAGTAGTTCGAGCAGGTCCAGCAGTTCGGCCTGCACGGTGACGTCGAGCGCGGTGGTCGGCTCGTCCGCGATGAGCAGTGCGGGGTCGCAGGCCAGCGCCATGGCGAGGGCGACGCGCTGGCGCTGGCCGCCGGAGAGCTCGTGCGGGAAGGCGCGGGCGATGCGCTCGGGATCGGAGAGCCGCACCCGCTCCAGCGCCGCCAGGATCTCCCGTTTCAGTTCCGCGCCCTTCAGTCCGCGGTGTCTGGCCAGGGGTTCGGCGATCTGCCGGCCGGCGCGCATCAGCGGGTCGAGTGCGGTCAGCGGCTCCTGGAAGACGATCGCGGCGCCCTTGCCGCGTACGCCCATGAGCTGCTTCTCGGTCGCGCCCACCACCTGGGTTCCGGCGACGACGGCGCTGCCGCTCGCGGTCATCCCCTCGGGGAGGAGGCCGAGCAGGGCGAGCGAGGTCAGGGACTTCCCGGAGCCCGACTCGCCGATGAGGCCGAGGCGCTCGCCGGGGGCGAGGCCGAGACTCAGGCCGTCCACGAGGGTGCGCCCGTCCGCCGTGCGGATCGAGAGGTCGGTGACGTCGAGGATGTTCACGCGCGCCTCCGCCGGGCCGCCGGGTCGAGGGTGTCGCGCAGTCCGTCGGCGATGAGGTTCACTCCGATGACGAGCAGGACGAGCAGGATGCCGGGTGCCAGTGCCCCCGCGGGGGCCGTGGTGAAGGTGGCCTGGGCTTCGTTGAGCATGTGGCCCCACGAGGCGTTCGGCGGCGGCGCGCCGAGCCCCAGATAGGACAGGCCCGCCTCGGCCAGCACGGCGAGCCCGAACTGGAGGGCCAGGTTCACGGCGAGCGTCGGCCAGATGTTGGGCAGTACGTGCCCGGCCACGATCCTGGTCCACGAGGTGCCCGAGGTGCGTGCGGCGGTGATGTAGTCCTGGGCCAGGACCCGTTTGACCAGGATGCGTACGAGGCGGCCCACGACCGCGCTCTGCGCCAGTCCGATGGCCAGCACCGCGGAGCCGAGCGTGGCCGAGCGGGCGGCGACGACGAGCATCGCCAGCAGCAGGGTCGGGAACGCGATGAGGATGTCGAGGAACGCGGAGAGGGTGTCGTCGAGCCAGCCCTGCGCGAACGCGGCCAGCACCCCCAGGGTGACGCCGACGGTGGCCGCGATCAGGACCGATCCGGCGCCCGCCTGGACGGCGATCCGGGAGCCGGTCATCAGCTGGGTGAGCAGATCGCGGCCGAGTTTGTCGGTGCCGAGGAGGTGGTCCGCGCCGGGGGCGGTGAGCCGCCCGCCGGAGGTGTCGTCGGAGGCGTACGGAAGCCAGACCAGGGAGACGAGCGCGATCAGGCCGATCAGTCCGGCCACCGCGCAGCCGGTCGTCAGGGTGTGCGAGCGGGTGAGGAACCGTTTCACCGGGTACCTCTTCACCGGGTGCCTCCCGAGAGTCCGCCGCGCAGCCGCGGGTCGATGATCCGCTGGACCAGGTCGGCCGCGAATCCGATGATCAGCACCGCGAAGGTGGAGACGAACAGCACGCCCTGGATCACCGGGTAGTCGTGCTGTGCGATGCCGGTCGCGAGCAGGGAGCCGAGGCCGGGCAGGGCGAAGACGGACTCCACGACCACCGCGCCCAGGAGGGTCGACGCCAGTTCGATGCCGAGGATCGAGATCACCGGTACGGAGGCGTTGCGCAGCCCGTGCCGCCACATCGCCCCCTTGAAGGACGATCCGAGCGCCCGCGCGGTACGGAGGTGGTCGCTGCCGAGGACGTCGAGCGTCGCCGATCTGACGTAACGGATCAGGGACGCGCTCATCACCAGGGCGATGGTGACGACGGGCAGCGTCAGCGAGCGGATCGCCTCGGCGGGCTGGGCCCAGCCGTCCGGCGGGAAGCCGCCCGCCGGCAGCCAGCGGGCGTTCAGCGCGAACACGGCGATGAGGATCATGCCGAGCCAGAACACCGGTATGGCGATGCCCAGCTGGGAGACCCCGCTGAGCAGCGCGCCGTACCAGGTGCGCCGCCGGTACGCGGCCACGAAACCGGCGGGGACCGCGATGAGGACCGCCAGGGCGAACGCGGCGAGCGTGAGCGGGACCGTCACGTTCAGCCGGGCGGTGACCTCGGGGCCGACGGGCAGCGAGCTGACGAACGACGTGCCGAGGTCCCCGCCGGCCAGTTGCCCGATCCAGTGGGCGAACTGTTCGGGCAGCGGCTTGTCGGAGCCGATGGAGTGCCGGGCCGCGGCTATCTGCTCGTCGGTGGCGCCCACCGCGGTGAGCGCGTTGGCGGGGTCTCCGGGCAGCATCCGCAACAGCACGAAGAGCACGACGCTCGCCAGCGCCAGCGATACCAGCAGAAAGGCGAAGCGGCGCAGCAGATAGCGCCCCATCAGCCCTTCTTGATGTCGTAGGCGTGGAACTGCGAGTTCAGACCGTTGAGGGGGTAGCCGGACAGCTTGCTGGAGGCCACGACGATCTGCGGGTACAGATAGAGCCACTCACTGGCGGCGTCCTCGGCGGTCTTGCGGTTGACCTTCTTCAGCAGTTCGGTCTGCTCGGCCGTCGTGGAGGACTGCTCGGCCTGCTCGACCCACTGGGTGACCTGCTTGTCGTCGTAGCCCCAGTAGAAGTCGGGGTTGCCGTACCAGACGAGGTCGCGGTCGTTGACGTGTTCCTGGAGGGTGGCCGTGAAAGTGCGGTTCTTGTAGACCTTGGTGTACCACTCGTCGGGCGTGATGGTGTTGATGTCGACGGTGATGCCGACCTTGGCGAGCTGGGACTTGATGAACGTCGCCGCGGTCGGGTGCGGGTCGTAGTTCGGTGTGTCGAGGGTGAAGCGGAAGCCGTCCGGGTAGCCGGCCTCGGCGAGCAGTTTCTTGGCGCGCCCGGTGTCGTACGTGTCGATCGCGGTGAGGTCCTCGTACCACGGGTCGGTGGGCGGCACCATCGAGCCGATGAGCTTGCCGTGGCCGCCCCAGACGGATTCGAGCAGCTTCTCGTCGTCGATGGCCGCGGAGACGGCCTGGCGGACCTTGACGTCCGTGAAGGGCTTGGCCTTGTCGTTGAAGGCGAGGAGCAGCTTGGTGGTCGAGTTGCCCTCGTTGACCTTGTAGCCGGGGTTGTTCTCGAACTGGTCGAGGGCGTCGGGCGACTGTCCGCTGGTGACGACGTCGACGGCGTTGGTCAGCAGCGCGTTGTTGAGGGCGGTGGCGTCCTTGAAGTAGCGGAAGACGACCTGCTTGTTCTCGGCGGCGTCGCCCCAGTAGCCGGGGAACCGGTCGAGGCCGAGGGCGGATCCGCGGGTCCACTTGCCCAGCTTGTACGGGCCGGTGCCGTCCTCGCTGGTCTTCAGGTTCTTCGCCTCGGAGTTGATGATCCAGACGTACGACAGGTTGTAGATGAAGGAGATCGACTTCTTCGACAGCCGCACCTTCACCGTGCGCGCGTCGGGTGTCTCGACGGTGTCGATGACGGCGAGGTTGCTCTTGCGGGCGGACTGCGAGTCCTCGGCGATGACCTTCTCCAGGCTGTACTTGACGTCCTGGCTGGTGAGCTTCTTGCCGCTGTGGAACGTCACGTCGTCGCGCAGGGTGAAGGTGTAGGTGAGTCCGTCCGCGCTGACCTGGTGGTCCTGGGCGAGGAGCTTCTCGACCTTGCCCGCGTCGGTGAGCTTGAACAGCCCTTCGTAGACGTTGCCGTTGAGCGCTTCGGTGACGCCCTGGCCGCCGCCCGCGGTGTTGTCGAGGTTCTGCGGTTCGTAGAGCGAGCCGATGTTGACCGTGGCGTCCGGGTCGTGCCCCCCGTTGGCGGAGTCGCCGCTGCCGGTTCCGCCGCCGCAGGCGCTGAGGGTGACGGCGAGGGCGGCGACGGTGGCGGTCGCGTACAGGGAGGTCTTCTTGATGCTCATGCTTGATACACGCGCTTTCGTGCTGTGGGGAGGATCGTCCGGGGTGATCAGTTGCCGCCGGGGAAGCCGTCGCGGAAGACGGGGCGCTTCTCACCCGCGTGGACGGGCAGGTGGAGGCGGTTCTGCCGCGGCGGCATCGGACAGTTGTACTGGTCGGAGAATCCGCAGGGGGGCACGAAGGCGCGGTTGAAGTCGAGGCGGACGGCGCCTTCGCCGGTGCGGGTGACGAAGAGGAAGCGCCCGGCGCCGTAGGTGGTGTCGCCGTTGGTGGGGTCGCCGAAGACGAGCAGCAGGAGACCGTCGTCGTCGAAGGCGCTCAGGGTGTAGTCCCGGCCGTCCAAGGTGAGGGATATGTCGCCGGGGACCACGAGATCACGGGAACCCCCGTGGTCACGGATGTGCTCGAACGCCACTTTCCGGGCGCCGGGCACGGGGGTGTAGGTGGCGTCCAGCACCCAGGCCGGGTCGTAGGGGAAGACCTCGGTGTGGTCGAAGGCGCGGATCGCGGGCGACCTCGCGTCCCAGAACCGCAGACCGTGCTCGGGCTCGCCGCTGACGAGGTCGGTTCGCTGAACCGTGGTGACGGTCACACTGTCCGGCTGTCCGGCACGGGCCGCGTCGAGGTCGGGCCGCTCCCCGAGGGGGAGCCAGCGGGTCTCGACGAGCGCGAGGTTGCCGTTCGCGGAGGTGACCGAGCGCATGCGGTCGTCGCACCACGCCTTCCAGCCCGCGGCGGGGTCGTCGGTCGGCAGAGCGGAAACGGCGGGGTGGGACACGGCATGACTCATTCGCGTAGACATCTATCGGCGGCCACGCCGCAAATGTCACCCGGCGTGAAGTTCAACCCAAAGCGTGCTCTTTATCTGCCATAAGGTGACCTAATGTCAAGTTGTGACACATGGCGAGATGGCGGCGAACGCGCGGACGACACCCCTTACCACCTGGGGTTTTCTCGGGCGGCACCGGGGTGCCGTCGAGACCGCCGTCACCCGGAGTGACGGACCGTGCCGTGACGGACCGTGCGGGTCGGTGGTATAGGCCCGGCCGGGCTGCGCCGGTACGAGCCCGGTCGGGCGGCACCGGTACGGGACCCTGCGGCGGTGCCGCGGATCCCCTCCCCCGCCGCGACGTGCGGCGGCCGACGAGGGGCGACGCGTGAGGGCAGGGCGGGCGGCGGCAGGGCGGAGTACCGTGGAAGAAGCGCGAAAGGCCCTGGGGCTCAAGGGCCTTCTCTCACTGCCGGACCGAACCTGAAGCGTGTGCCTCACGGGTGGTGGTTCTCATGACGGCTCAGTCCCCCATGACGGTCGTCCTCGGATGCCTGCGTCGGGGGACGTATGCGCGCGGCCGATGAATCCTCGCAGAGCCCTGTCGGGACGATCGGCAGAGTGACGGTGCCGATCCCGCCCGACGGTCCGGGAGAGGTTCTCGTGGCCGTTCGCGGCGGGTCGGAGTCCTATGCGGCGTGGTCGGCGCGGCCCGTGGACAAGGACGTCCGCGTCATCGTCGTCGACGCGATCTCCGCCCGCGCGGTGATCGTCGAGCCGCTGCCCTCCTGAGCCGCCCGGCGGCCTCGGGACCGCCGTCTCCGGCATCACGCTTCCCGGAACCCAGACACGCCAGGTGATCTCTCATGTTGTTCTGGCACGTACCCGCACCGAATGAGGCCATGCTCATCTCGGGCTCCAAACGACAGGCACAGGACACCCAGTTCCGGATCGTCACCGGTCACGGCAGTTTCGTCCTCCCCGTCAAGCAGAAGGCCCGCATGCTGTCGCTGGCCCTGCAGGAGGCGGAGATCGCCGAGGACTGCGTCACGCAGCAGGGCATCCGGCTCACCGTGCGTGCCGTCTGCGTGTTCAAGGTCGGGGACGACGCCGTCTCGATCGCCAACGCCGCCCGCCGGTTCCTGTCGGAACAGCACCGCATGGAACAGCTCGTCGGCCGGATCTTCGCCGGGCATCTGCGCTCCATCGTCGGCGGGCTGACCGTGGAGCAGATCATCCGGGAGCGCAGCCGGGTCGCCCAGGAAGTGGTGGCGGGCAGCCACGGTGAGATGGAGAAGCTCGGCCTCGTCGTGGACGCCCTGCAGATCCAGGAGATCGAGGACGCCACCGGATACATCGACAACCTCGCCGCGCCCCACGCCGCCGCCGTGGCGGGCCAGGCGCGCATCGCCCAGGCCGGAGCCGATCAGCAGGCGACGGAGCGCGAACAGCAGGCCGCCGCGCTCAAGGCCGAGTACGAGCGTGACACGGCCATCAAACGGGCGGGGTTCCTGGCCGAGACGGAACAGTACAACGCCCGCGCCGCGCAGGCCGGGCCTCTCGCCCAGGCCAAGGCGTCCCAGGAGGTCATCGAGGAGCAGACCTCACTGGCCCAGCGCCAGGCCGGACTCGCGGCGCGGCGGCTGGAGGCGGAGGTACGGCGTCCCGCGGACGCGGAGGCGTACCGGCAGCGCACCCTGGCCGAAGCCGCTCGCGACCAGGTCAAGTTCGAGGCCGACGGCAGCGCCTATGCCGAGCGGACACTGGCACAGGCCCAGGCGGACGCCAACACCGCCCGTGCCACCTCGCTCCGCGAAGGCAACCAGGAACTGATCGCGGCCAACCGAGTGGTGGAGAACCTCCCGGCCCTCGCCGAGGCGGCCGCCCGAGGGATGTCACAAGCCAATCTGACCGTGCTCAACGGCACCTCCGGCGTCAACGAAGTGGCGGCGGGCGTGGTCGGCCAGGGCCTGGCCATCCTCCACTCGCTCCAGCGCTCGACGAACCGGGCCGTCGGCGGGGATCCCGTCCGGCGTCCTCCCGAGAAGACATGAGATCCGGTCCGGGGAACGCGACGGGGACGACCGGCCCGGCGTGCCCGGCCCCGGCCGTACGACCGGTCGTCCGCCAGGGCGGTCACCGGCCTCATCCGGCGGGCCTCGCCCCGGAAGGCCCCCGTACGAAGGAGGTGCGCGCGGTATGGACGCGGAACGTGCCGGCCGGCTGGTGACGGCGCTGCAGGCCCGCAGGGTGATGGCTCACGTCATCGAGGCGGGCGTCTACGAATTCGGAGTCCGTGTCGTCCTCGACCAGGGGATCGAGGCGCTCTGGGACGTCGACGGGGCGGCGGGGCTCGACGCGGAGATCGTCGACGAAGGCGTGCTCATCGGCTTCGTCCCCCATGTACCCGGCTCCGAGAGCTTCACCGAAGAGCAGCTCGTGGACTGCATCGCGACGACGGTCTACTCGGCGGAGGGGCTCCACCCGCCCGCCGACGCGCCCCCGGCGCCCCGGCCCCACCCCGAGCGGGACCCTTCGGCGGGTCCGGCGGGCGAGCCCGCCGGCGGTACCGAGGACAGCCCCGGGGAAAGCCCCGAAGGCGGTGCCCCCCGCCCCTCCGCTCCCCCGCCCGTCACACCGCCGGTCGCCCGGTACCAGCGCCGGGCCCACTGGATCCGGCGAGGCGAGCGATGACGTTCCCCGGCGCCGGTGGCCACCTGCCCGACCGCGCCCTCCACGCCCACGTCGCCGAGAGCCGGGCCGAGTCGGCCGTCGCCGAGAGCGGGCCCGAGCCGGACGCCGAGACCGTCATCCGCACCGTCGGGCTGACGAAGGTGTACGCGGACACGGACTTCGCGGCGGTCGACGGGGTGGACCTGCGGGTACGGCGGGGGGAGATCTTCGGCCTGCTGGGCCCCAACGGCGCGGGCAAGACCACCACGATCGGCATGCTGACCGGCCGTGTGGTGCCCACGTCGGGCTCCGCCCATATCGGCGGCATCGACGTGATCGACGATCCGGCCACGGCCAAACAGATCATCGCCGTCGTCACCCAGCAGAACACCCTGGACCGCTCCCTGAACGTGTGGGAGAACCTCTACTTCCACGGGCTCCTGTTCGGCATCCCCCGCCGTCAGTCGTGCCGGACGGCCGACGAACTCCTCGACGAGTTCCGCCTCTCGCGTTGGCGTACGTCATCGGTCTACGCCCTCTCCGGCGGAATGGCGCAGCGCCTGATGCTCGCGCGGGCGGTCTTCCACCGCCCCGCCGTGCTCTTCCTGGACGAGCCGACCGCGGGCCTGGACCCGCAGGGCAGGCTCGCCCTGTGGGAAGCGCTGGACCAGCTGATCGCCGACGGCCAGACCATCCTCCTCACCACGCACAACATGGAGGAGGCGGACCGTCTCTGCGACCGGGTGGCGATCATCGATCACGGCCGGATCCTGGCGCTCGACACTCCCCCCGGACTCAAACGGAGCCTGGGGGCGGACACCACGGTCACGGTCGTCTCGCACGGCCCGCCGGATGAGCTGGCCGCCGTGCTGCGGCGCGACGTACCGGGCGTCGTCCGCACCCGCCTCATCGACAGCGGCGTCGAACTGCACGTCATGGGAGTCGACCGGCTGCTGTCACGGGTGGTGGCGAGCGCCGAGGCCGGTGGCTTTGACCTGGTCGATCTCTCCCTCGCCGAGAGCACCCTGGAGACGGTGTTCATCAGCCTCACCGGAAAGGAGCTGAGGGAGTGATGTCCGCACCGGATCTGTCCTCACCGCTCGACGCTCCGCCCCGGCGCCGGATCGATGTGGTGCCGCGGCGGTCCGCCGCCGCCGCGAGCCGTTCCGCGCTGGCCGCCCTCATCCGGCGGGATCTGGCCGTACTGAGGAAGAACTTCGGCGAGTTCGCCGGGCGGACGGTCATGCAGCCGTTCCTGCTCGTGTTCGTCTTCCTCTACGTCTTCCCCGTCATCGGGCAGGGCGTCGGCTCCGGGGGCGGAGCGAGGGGCGAATCGGCCTTCGCGACCGTCCTGGTGCCCGGTGTGGTGTCCATCGCCATCATGTTCCAGGGCATCCAGTCGGTCGCCATCCAGATGTCCCAGGAGTTCGGCTACACCAGGGAGATCGAGGACCGGGTCCAGGCCCCCTGCCCCATCTGGCTCGTCGCGGTGGCCAGAGTGCTCTCCGGCGCCGTCCAGGGGCTGATCTCGGCGCTCATCGTCCTGCCGATCGCGGCCGTCGTCCACGCGCCGGGCGTGCACCCGAACCTCCATGTCCACTGGTGGATCGTGCTCACGCTGATTCCGCTGGCGTGCCTCGCCATGACCTCTCTCGGGCTGCTTCTGGGCACCACCTTCGAGCCGAGGAACATCGGCGTCATGTTCGGGTTCGTGATACTGCCGCTCGTCTTCCTCGGGGGCACCTACTACCAGTGGACCGCGCTGTCCCCGGTGCACATCGGAGGATTCCCCTGGCTCCAGGTGCTGGTCCTCGTCAATCCGCTGATCTACATCAGCGAAGGCATGCGCGCCGGGTTCACCGACCTGTCGCATATGTCGCTGTACGCCGTCTACCCGGTGCTCCTGGCGTTCTGCGCCCTCTTCCTCGGTCTGGGCCTGCGCAATTTCCGCCGCCGCGTACTGTCCTGAGAGGCCACGGCCGGGTCGCGGGGCTCGGCGGACCGGCGCCCCGGCCGGAACGCGTCACCGCGGGCCGGGACCCGCCCACGCCCGAGAACCCGCACGTGCCGGCGGACCGCCCGTTCTGGCGGACCGCCCGTGCCCGACGTGCGGTTGCCGTCGCGGAGACACCGCGCGGTTACTCGAACCGCGCGGTGTCTCCGGCTCCCCGGCGCAGGATTTCGAGGTCGCCGCCGGAGAAGTCGATGACCGTGGTCGGCTCGGTGCCGCAGTCGCCCGAGTCGACCACGACGTCCACCACATGGTCGAGCCGTTCCTTGATCTCCCAGCCCTGGGTCATCGGCTCGCTCTCGTCGGGCAGCAGCAGGGTGCTGGAGAGCAGCGGCTCACCGAGTTCGGCGAGGAGGGCCTGGACCACGGCGTGGTCGGGGATGCGGACTCCGACGGTCTTCTTCTTCGGGTGCAGCAACTGCCGCGGCACCTCCTTCGTCGCGGGCAGGATGAAGGTGTAGCTGCCCGGCGTCGCGGCCTTGATCGCGCGGAACACATCGTTGTCGATATGGACGAACTGCCCCAGCTGCGCGAAGTTCTGGCACACGAGGGTGAAGTGATGGCGATCGTCGAGGTTCCGGATCGACCGGATCCGGCCGATGCCGTCACGGCTGCCCAGCTGACACCCCAGCGCGTAACAGGAGTCCGTGGGATACGCGACGAGCGCGCCGGACCGGATGCTGTCGGCCACATTGCTGATCACGCGCCGCTGGGGGTTCTCGGGGTGCACGTCGAAGTACCTTGCCATTCGCCGAGTCTAGGGCCTGTTTGAGCCGCGCCCCGGCCGGTTCCGGCCGGTTCCGGCCTCGGAGACCCGTGACGGGGAACGGCCACGCGCCGGGGAACGGCCACGCGCCGGGCGGCGCGGCACCGGGCCCCGGTCCGGTGCGGACACGTCTCGGCCGGGGCCTTCCCGTCGGTGATCAGCCGCCGTTGAGCGCCACCGTCGGGTGGAGCCGGGAGGCGCGTACCGCCGGATAGAGTCCGGCGACCACACCGATGAGCAGCGTCGCGCCCAGGCCGGCCTGCACGGACCAGAGCGGAATGACCGTCCGCCAGCCCTGGGCCTGGGCGAGGGCGAAGGTCGCCGCACCACCCAGCACCGCTCCGGCCGCTCCGCCGAGGGCGGAGAGCAGCAGGGACTCGGTGAGGAACTGGAGCCGGATCGCGTTCCGCGTCGCGCCCAGTGCGCGGCGCAGGCCGATCTCCTGGCGGCGTTCCAGGACGGAGATCACCATGGTGTTGGCGATGCCCACGCCACCGACCAGAAGGGCCACCGCGCTCAGGGAGAGCATCAGCGTGGTGAGGCCCTCGTCGGTGGTGGCCTTGGCCGCGAGGGCGTCGGAGGGGCGGGAGACCTTCACGGAGCCCTCGTCGCCGGGGCTGACGCTCCGGGCGAGGACGGCCCGTACGTCCTCCACCGAGGCGTCGGAGGAGCGCTCGAAGACGGTGGTGGGGTGTCCGTCGAAACCCAGGTGGCGTTCGGCGGCCGGGAAGCCGATCATCGCGACCCGGTCCAGGGTGGGGACCAGGTCGATCGGCGAGAGGATGCCCACGACCACGAACCGTTTGTCGTCCATCATGATCGTCTCGCCGGGGGCGGTGACGCCCAGACGACTCGCCGCGACCGCGCCGAGGACCGTGACCGGCAGGCGTTCGTTGGCGGGGTTCAGCCAGACGCCCCGGTCGACCTCGGCCTTGAGGGCGGCGAGCAGGTCCGGCCGGGCCGCCTGAGTGGTGACACCGGCCGTCCGTTCCTCGGGGACCACGTCGCTGCGGCGGATCCTGGCGTCGACGTTCGCCGTCGCGGTGGCGTGCTCGACCGGGCCGATGCGTTCCACCATCGCCACGGCGGACTTGGGCAGTCTGACGGGCCGGCCCTGTGCGTCCTCGCCCGCCTCGGCGGTGAGGAGGTTCGTGCCGAGCCGGTCGAGGCGGTCCATCAGGTCGGCGCGGCTGGACTCGGAGAGGCCGACGACCGTGACCATCGTGGCGATGCCGATCGCGATGCCCAGGGCGGACAGCACGGCGCGGGCGCGGCGGGCCCGCAGGCCGACCGCTCCCAGCCGGAGGACGTCCACCGGTGAGAGACGGCCGGGTGCGAGGGTGCTGCCGCTGTGGGTCGGAGCGCTCATGGTGTCGTCCCCTTCGCACACCGGGGGTCGGCTGCCGGGAGGTTCGCGGACGGGGAGCCGGCCGTACGGAGGTCGGAGACGATCCCGCCGTCCCTCAGACGGACGCGGCGCGGCAGCGAGTCGGCGATCTCGTTGTCGTGCGTGATGACGCAGATCGTCGTGCCCGTGGCGTTCAGCTCCCGCAGGAGGCTCATCACGATCTCGCCGGAGGCGGTGTCGAGGGCGCCCGTCGGCTCGTCGGCGAGGATGATCCGGGGCTCGCCGACGAGCGCGCGGGCGATGGCGACGCGCTGTTTCTCGCCGCCGGAGAGTTCGCCGGGGAGATGGGAGAGGCGGTGGCCGAGACCGACGCGCTCCAGCGCGGTGCGGGCGCGGGCACGCCGTTCCCTGAGCGGTACGGAGGCGTAGAGCAGACCGTCCGCAACATTGTCGACGGCGCTGTGTCCCGCCACGAGATGGAAGTGCTGGAAGACGAAGCCGATGTGGTGTGCGCGCAGGGCGGAGAGCCGGGCGTCGCTCAGCGCGCTCACATCGTGGCCGGCCACCAGCACGGTGCCCGAGGTGGGTCTGTCGAGGGTGCCGACGAGTTGGAGGAGGGTGGACTTGCCCGATCCGGACGGGCCGGTGATCGCGACGAGTTCGCCCTGGTCCACGACCAGATCCACACCGCGCAGGGCGTGTACCCCGTCGGCGTACGACTTGGCGGCGTCGCGCAGTTCGATGACCGCACGGGAGGCGTTCACGCTTTCGCCACCCCCACTTTCAGTCCCTCCCGCAGTCCGGGTCCCCTGACCTCGATCCGCCCGTCCGCGGTCATGCCCACCTCGACGCGCACCATCCTGGAGGCGCCGCCCTCGACGATCTGGAGGCCGTAGCCGCCGTTCTCCCCGCGCAGGGCGACGACCGCTTCGACCGGCACCGCGAGGACGTTCTCCCGGCGTTCGCTGACGAAGGTGACGCTCACGGTCGCCCGGGCATCCGCCGCGGAGACGTCGGTTGCGCTGTCGAGGGTCACCTCGGCCGTGATGCCGTTCCCCTCGCCGCCGCCGTCGGACTTCTCCGGTCGGACCGTGCCGGAGACCTTGCCGGACACGGTCTTTCCGCCCGGCAGGGTCACCTCGGCCCTGGTGCCTTCGGCGGTGAGCGGGACGTCGCCCTGGTCGAGGGCGGCGAGGACGACCCGCCGGGTGGAGGCGACCGTGAGCACCGGTTCGCCGGGGCCGACCCCGTCGGCGAGCGCCGCGTCCGCGGAGACGACCCGGACCGGTCCTCGCTGGAAGACGACCTCGCCCCGGCCCACCCTTCCGGTGGTGTCCCGGTTCAGGGACTTCTGCCAACGCTTCACCGCGGCCTCGGTGGACTCGTCGTAACGGACGTCGACGTACAGCCCGGCCCCATAGCCCAGGTCGCGCAGATTTCGCTCCAGTTGGAGCACATCGCTGCCCCGGTCGCCGGTCTTCATCTCGCGGAACATCGGCACGGGCCCGTAGAGCAGGGTGACGGGCTTGTCGTCGAACTCGTACAGCGGCTCGCCTCTGGAGACCGTCCGGCCCTCCACGGCGGCCACGGTGACCGTGCCCTCGACCGCGGACTTCACCGGACGGCGTTCGGTGAAGCCGATGGTGCCGTCGACCGTCTTGGACTGTACGAGGTCGGTACGGACGATGGCGGCGGTCGTGGGCGGCGGACGGTCGCCCCGGTCGCCGCTGCCGGTGCCGGCGCCGTCGCCCCATCCACCGAGGGCGCCGGTCGCGCCGGCGGTCACGGCCGCGGCGGCGGCCAGCGCCCCGACGGTGACGAGCGTGGTCCTCCGTCTCACTGCATACCGTCCAGGCCGTCGAGGAGATGGGTCTTGCACGCCTGGCGGGCCTGCTGGTACGCGGGCGATCGAGGGTCGATGGACGGGTTCGCCGGATTCGGGTCGCCGCCCGGAATCGCGTTGCCACCGGACATTACCGGGTTGGTGAAGCGGGAGACACCGTTGTCGCGCATGCACTGGGCGTGCGCGAGCATCGACTCGTAGTCCTTCTGCTGATCGCGCTTCGGCTCCAGCTTCGTGGCTGCGAGGAACTCGGGCGCGCAGACCTTGTCCTTTCCGCCCTTGAACTTCTCGCCCTTGCCGTCCGGGTCGGGGATCGCCTCGATCGCCTGCCAGTCGAGATGGCCGCTCAGCTTGGGGTCGGGGAAGTCCTTGAGGCCGGCCTTGGTGCGCATGCACCGGACGTACTCCAGCTGAGCGTCGTAGAAGGCGCTCTTGCCCGCCTTCGCGGAGCCGCCGGCGTCCTTCGAGGGTTCACGGGACGCGGTGGCGGGGGCGTCCGGTACGGAGGCGATCTCGTCCTCCGCCTTCACACCGCCGCCCCCGCCCCCGCCGCAGGCGACGGCGAACGCGAGGACGGGGAGGATGACAAGCGCCGTCAGGCGCGGGTTCTTCGGACTCATGCGACCAATCTCGGGCTGCCGCATGGTGGGCACATGGTGGCTACATGATGAGGGCGTAACAATCGGCCCGGACGGCGATTCCGCTGGTCGGGCGGGCTCCGGGCCGGGTGAACGGCACGCATAATCGACCGCATGCCGCATGTTCTGCTCATCGAGGACGACGCCTCCGTACGGGACGCGATGGAACTCGTCCTACGCCGTCACGGGTACGAGGTGACCGCCGCCGCGACCGGTGAGGAGGCGCTCGGCCTGCTCGCCGCACCCGCGGGCCGGCAGATCGAACTCGCCGTCCTGGACCTGATGCTGCCCGGTATGGACGGCTTCGAGGTCTGCCGCGGGATCCGGCGCCGGTCGGCCGCCCTGCCGGTGATCATGCTCACCGCACGGGGTGACGACGACGACATCGTCACCGGGCTGGAGGCCGGCGCGGACGACTACGTCGTCAAGCCGGTCACCGCGCCCGTGCTGGAGGCCCGGATCAGGGCGGCGCTTCGACGGGCGGAGCCCGCGCACCGCCACGGACCGGGGCCCCGCGAGGACCACGCCGGCCTCGGCATCGACCGGGCCGGGCTCACGATCACCAAATACGGGACGTCCCTCGCCCTGCCGCCGACCGAGCTGCGGCTGCTCCTGGAGCTGTCGGCCTCGCCCTGCCGGGTCTTCAGCCGCGAGCAGCTCCTCGCGTCCGTCTGGGAACACGACTTCCGCGGAGACTCGCGGCTGGTGGACGCGGCCGTCGGACGGCTCCGCGCCAAGATCGAGGACGTACCCGCCAGGCCCCGGTACATCCAGACGGTCCGGGGCTTCGGCTACCGCTTCGGACCGCTGTGAGCGACGTGGAACACGGTACGGACAAGCGCGGTCGCGGTCCTCGCCGCGCGGGCCCCGCCGCCGGGCGGGCGCGGCGCGTCCCGGCCCGGCTGCTCGGGGGGCTGCGGACCCGTCTTCTCGTCGCCTTCGTCCTGATCGCGCTGGTCAGCGCCGTGACGGCCACCGGACTCGCCTATCGCGAGTACCGCAACGCCGTTCTCCGCAGCGCCCAGGACGCCTTCGCCGCCGACCTCCGCGAACAGGTGGAATCCCTGGCGCCCGAGTTCGACATACCGCCCGACCAGCGGTCGCTCACCGCCCTCGCGGGCGATGTCTCCGACGGGCTCAGCGGCGATCCCTCGGTCGTGGCCCGCTATCAGAAGCTGACCGCCGTCTCCGGCCCGCGCACGGCCGCGTCCCTCATCACCCCCGAACTGGGCTCGGCCGTACGCACCGGCGACCGGACCCGCCTCCAACGGGTCGAGCACCGCGGCGAGCCGTATCTGGTGGCCGGCACCCCCGTCGCCTTCGACAACGGTCGCGACTCCGGCCTCGACGTCTTCGCCGTCGCCTCGCTGCGGACCGAGCAGCAGGAGATCGGGAGCCTGCTGGACACCGTACGGAACGGGGTCATCCCCGTGCTGGTTCTCGCCGCGCTGCTGGCACTGCTCGCCGCCCGGACCGTACTGCGTCCCGTACGCGAACTGGGCCGGGCCACCCGGGCGCTGGCCACCGGGGCGCTCACCACCCGCGTCACCACCCGCGGCCGCGACGAACTCGCCGACCTGGCACAGGATTTCAACACCACCGCCGACGCCCTGCAGACCTCCGTCGGCGAACTGCGCGAACAGGAGGAGAAGGCCCGCCGCTTCGCCGCCGACGTCTCCCACGAACTGCGCACCCCCCTGGCCGCGATGACGATGATGACCACCGTGCTCGACGAGGACGCCGGCCACCTCCCACCGGACGCCGCCCGCGCGGCACGCGGGGTCGGCGCGGAGACGGCCCGGCTCTCCCGGCTCGTCGACGATCTGATGGAGATGTCACGCTTCGACGCCAAGGCCGCCCGGCTGATCTCCACCGAGGTCGACCTGGTCGCGACGGTCCGTTCGACCCTGGCTCTGCGCGGCTGGTCGGAGACGGTGAGGCTGCACGCCCCCGAGACCGTGCGGGCAGCGGTCGACCGTCGCCGCGTCGACGTCATCGTGGCGAACCTCGTCGGCAACGCAGTACGCCACGGAGCCCCGCCCGTCACGGTCACGCTCACCCCGGACGCCGACGGTGTGGTGCTGGAGGTCTCGGACCACGGCCCCGGACTGCCGCCCGAGGTCATCGGCCATGTCTTCGACCGTTTCTACAAGGCCGACACGGCCCGTTCCCGCTCCGAGGGCAGCGGCCTCGGCATGTCCATCGCGCTGGAGAACGCCCGGCTGCACGGCGGAACCATCGAGGCCGCGAACCGGCCCGGAGGCGGAGCGCTGTTCACCCTGCGCCTCCCCGGCACGGTCAGGGGGAGCCGCCCGTGAAAGCCATGCGCACCATCCCAGCGATACGCCGAACGGTCCCGGCCGCCGCCCTCACGCTGGCCCTCGCGGGCTGCGGCGTCCCGCCCACCGGAGTGCTGGACGCCGGAGCCCCGGCGAACGGCCTGGCAACGGCTCCGCGCGTCTACTTCGTCCGCGACGCGCGGCTCGAGGGCGTCTCCCGCCCCGACCTGCGGATCAGCCACCTCAAAGACGTCGTCAAACTCCTCATCGCGCAACCCACGCAGGCCGAACAGGAACGCGGACTGACCAACCTCGTCCAGCCGTCCGGCATCTACGAGGTGACCGGATCGGGCGACCGGATCACGCTCAGCTCGCCGGACACGTACTTCTCCGAGGCCCACGACAGCCCCGCGAACGGCCAGTGGGTCTGCACCCTGGCCCGCGCCCAGGCCGCCCTGCACCCGGACAGCCAGCCGGACAGCGTGCAGGTGACCCTCGACGGCCTCGGCCCGCCGCTCGGGCCCTATCGCTGCTCCCAGTTCCTCCGCAGATGACCCCGGACGCGCCGGGCGACCGAAACACCCCGGCGGTCATCACGAGCAGGGCAAACGCAGATGAGGGGAACGTCAGGGGGTGCTCGGGCTGACCAGGCCGGACTCGTAGGCGAGGATCACGAGTTGGGCGCGGTCACGGGCGCGGAGTTTGCTCATGGCACGGTTGACGTGGGTCTTCGCGGTCATGGGACTGATCACCATCTGCTCGGCGATCCGATCGTTGGACAGACCCCGCGCGACCAGGGTGACGGCCTCCCGCTCGCGGTGGGTCAGCTCCCCCAGCGCCGTGGCGGAGCCGGTGTCGAGCGGACGGCTGACGTACCGGTCGATCAGCCTGCGGGTGATCGACGGCGCGAGCAGGGCGTCGCCCCGCGCGGCGACTCTGACGGCGTGCAGGAAGTCCTCGGGCTGGATGTCCTTGACGAGGAAACCGGCCGCGCCCGCGCGCAGCGCGTCGAAGACGTACTCGTCGAAGCCGTAGTTGGTCAGGATGACCACATGCACCCCGGCCAGGTCCGGGTCGGCGGCGATGCGCCGGGTCGTCTCGATGCCGTCCGTGCCCGGCATGCGGATATCGACCAGAGCGACGTCGGGGCGGTGCTCCCCGGCCAGTGCCAGGCCCTCTTCGCCGTCGGCGGCCTCGGCCACCACCTCCATATCGTCTTCGAGGTCGAGGAGCGCGCGGAACCCGCTGCGCAGGAGCGGCTGGTCGTCCACGAGCAGGACACGGATCACGGCGTCGGCTCCACGGGGAAGTCGGGGACGAGGGGAAGTTCGGCCTCGACGGTGAAGCCGCCTCCGTCGCTCGGTCCGACGCGGAGCCGTCCGCCGAGGGCGGTGACGCGCTCGCGCATCCCGAGCAGCCCGATGCCGAGCACCGGCGCGGTTCCCCGTGTGGCCCGGCCATCGTCCTCGACGCGTACGACGAGGGTGTCCGGACGGTATCCGATCCGGACCGACGCGGCGGAAGCATCCGCGTGCCGGGCGACATTGGTCAGCGACTCCTGGACGATCCGGTAGACGGTCCGGTCCACCGCCGCGGGCACGGGAGTGTCGTGCGGATCCTTCGCGATCGTCAGTGTCGTGTCCAGACCGACGGCGCGGGCCCGTTCCACCAACTCCGGTACGTGGCCGAGTCCGCGCGGCGGGGCCGTGTCGTCGTCACGCAGCGCCTCCAAGGTCGCGCGCAGTTCCCGAGTCGCCTCCCGTCCGGCCTCCTGGATGGCCAGCAGGGCGTCCGGCACCGGTTCGCCACGTCTGCGGGCCACGTGGACGACGACCTCGGCCTGGACCTTGATGATCGAGATCTGGTGGGTGAGCGAGTCGTGCAGTTCCCGTGCGATACGCAGGCGTTCCTCGTCGACGCGGTGCCGCGCGATCTCCTCACGGGTGCGTTCGGCCTCCTCGGCGCGGCGCTCGGCCTGCCGCAGGGCCTCTCCCGCGGCGCCCGCCGCGACCAACCAGCCCAGCTCCAGGGCACTCCGGGCCCGCGCGAACGCCTCACCCGTGTCGTACGGACCCGAGGCCAGGGCCGCGAGAGGGAGGGCGGCCAGCACCGTCACGCTCGCCAGCACGGTGACCGTGCGGTGGCCGGCGCGTACAGCCGCGTACACCGCGAACAGGTACGCGACGGCGGACACTTCGAGACCGACGGCCCGGTACCCCACCGTGCACAGTCCGGTGACGACCAGGACGGGGACCGGAGCGCGGCGGCGCGCGACCAGTGCCAGGCCGCCCGCCGTCAGGAGCACGTAACCGAGCAGATCGCGGCCCGTCGTGGAGTGCTGTCCGGACACCGCGGTGACCAGGAGGACCGCCGTCACTCCGACGGCGACCGCCCCGTCCCTGACACCGGCCCCGACGCCGATTCGCCCCCTGCCCATGTGCGCACCCTAGTCAGTCGCCCGCGCGGGGGAATCCCGCCCGTGGATGATCGTCCGGCTACCGCGCCCGCGGTACTTCCCCGCGCCCCCACACCGTTCGCGGTACCGGACTGCGGCACCGGCGGCGGTACGAACTGACCGCGCCCGCCGGACGACTGGTGGTGGGTCCGGCCGAAAGGATCGGACCCACGTCCAGTCGCCGAAGGAAGAGGAGCCCCTCTCATGCTGGTCCGATCCGTGCTCGCGGCACCGATGGCCGCACACCTCGTGGTCGAGCCGTACGCCGCCGCTGCCACCGACATGGGTCCCGGCCGGATCGGGGCCGCCGTGGCCGCACTGCTCGGGCTGGCCGCCGTGGTCGTCGGCGGGTTGTCGCTGTCCCGCTCCACCGGCCGTACCACCAGCGGCCCCGGGCGGGGTGGAACCGCCGCGGCCCTGGCGGCAGCAGTCATCGCCATGACCGTCGGCGCGCTGGTCGTGATCACCGCCGACGGCGGTCTGGGCACGGGCAACGGTCTGGGTGGGGCACTCGTCGCGCTGCTGCTCGGTCTGCTCGGGGCCCTTCTCACCGGGCTGGCCCTGGCCCGCTCACGCCGCACCGACTGAAGGGGGTTCGTGCCGGACATGGGCAGCCGCCTCGGCCAACGGCCGTGCCGGGGCGTTCCGGAGGAGACCGGCCGTGAGCCCTCCGAGACGCGGCGCGCGTCACGCGCCGTCCGCCGGGGTGGTGCTCCCCGCCTGTGCGGCGCTCCCAGAGACCTCTTCTGGTCCGTGCACGCATCGACATGTACTGCGCACGCATCGTCAAGGACGATCCGGTCCCGGCACGGCACGATGTGGGGCATCGGGTCCGGCCATGGGCAGCAGACCGGGCGGTGGGACAGCGATGCCCTGGGCGCGGCGGGGAGACCCGAGACGTGCCATTCCTGGACCAACCGTGGCCGGTAACGACCTGGCAGGACTGTGGGAGAGGCCGAAGGGGGTAGGGGCCACGGGACCAAAGTGACTCAAGTGCATGGTGGTTCATCTGGGGCCCGGCATCGAGATCCGGCCCCGGCGTGATCCCGCCATCGATGAAAGGAACTCCTGATGCACATAGGCTTACGCGGTGCCCGCACTGCCTGGCGCGCCGCCCTTCTGACCTCCGCACTCGTCTCCGTACTCGTGCCGCCTTCCCTGGCCGCCGCGTCAGGTCCGGAGCCGACGCGTGCGACCGGTGCCGCGTACACCGCCGATGACGTCCGCTCCGGCGACGGCATGGCCGACACGCCCGCCGGAGAACAGGACGACCTCGCCCGGGGCACCGGGCCGGACGCCGCCCACGGGGACTCGCCGGGCACCGCGACTACCTCCGCCGGACGGCCCGAGGACTTCCAGCTCCGTTCCGGCGCCAACCTCGGCAATCTGGTGAGCCTTTTGACCCTGGGCCTTCACACACAGGGACTCACCGCCCTGATGGGCCAGGCCGACCGGCAGGCGCAGTGGAACACGAGCTGCGGAAACGGCTCCGCCCTCTACGGGCCGGTTCTGACACCGAACCGGCGAGCCTGCTGGACCGACGACGACGCCACGTCCACGGAGTGGATCCCGCAGGCGATCACCGGCGTGTCCGACGCCCAGGAGGACGAGAACTGGGGCAACTCCCCCGCCGATCCCGTGGCCGTGGCCTCGTACGACGCCGAGAACCCCGGCCGTGCCGAGTACCACCCGGACGACAACTGCCAACTCCTCGTCACCCCCGAAGCCTGCAACGAGAAGGGGGTGCGCGTCAGCTTCATCAACCAGCAGACCGGCCGGTACCGGCATGTGCTGCTGGTCTGGCCGTACGAGAACTCCCACGGGCACGCCTCCTTCGACGCCCTCCACGCCAAGGAGGCGAGCTGCCCGCCCGGTGTGCAGTCGCCGGAGTGCCGGGCCCAGGACGGCATCCACGCCGGAGGTATGACCTGGTACGGCAACTATCTGTACGTCGCCGACACCTCCAACGGCCTCCGGGTCTTCGACATGCGGCACATCCTCGACCTCGACCACGACCAGAACCCGAACGTCCACGACCGGACCCCGGACGGCCTGGTCAGCAATGTGCTGGACACCCGGCGGGTGGGCCGCCAGAACAACGTCTGGTACAGCTACGGCTACCGGTACGTCATGCCGCAGGTGGCGACGCTCCACCTCACCGCGACCCCGCCGAGCGGGACCTCCGGCAACCGGTGCTACACGACCGGGCGGCCCAAGGTCTCGTTCGTCGCCCTCGACAGGACCGGTACCGACCATCTGAGCATCGGCGAGTACTGCAACACCGACAACGGCGGCAACAGTCCGGGACGTATCGGCACCTATCCGATGGCCTCGGTGGCGGCGGCCGTCGAGGGGGCGGTTGGGACCATCGCCGACGCGGACTCCGCGTATGTGCTGCCGAGCGGACCGGTCCTCGGCACCGAGCCGTTGTGGCACAAGATCCAGGGCGCGGTGCGGTACGAGGGCGCCTGGTACTTCCACCGCAGCAACGCGCACAGCAAGGGCCGCCTGCTCAAAGCGACGGTGTCCGGGGGCGTGCTCGTGCCGCATCCGGTCGCGCTGGAGTCCTCCATCGGGCCCGAGGACCTGTATCTGGCCCATGGGCGGGGCAACGGCATCCCGCCGGAGCTGTGGTCGGTGAGCGAGCACGCGCCGAGCGTCTGCGGACCGTGCAAGCGGGAGGTGTACAGCTATCCCATGAGCACGGTGACGGCGGGATTCGGCCAGTAGCGACCTCGCCGTAGGCCGGAGCCGGGGCACGGGGAAGCAACGGTGGCGGGCGGCCGACAGGATCCGCGGTTTCAGCCGTCCCGGGTCCAGTCGCGTCCATTCCGAGCCGGGTCGGACGGCCGGGCCCCGCCACCGCTCCGGCCCGGTCGAGACCTCCATCCCCCGTCCACAATCTCCCGGTGCGATACACCTGGACTCGCCGACGGATGCGGTGCCGTCCCACGGCTGGGACTGGTGACCGCCACCGTCGCGTAGTTCATCGTGAAGCTGCCGCCCAGGGCGTCGATCGCGGCCCCGGCGCCCTCCAGCGCCTCCGCTGTGTGTGGCGGGTTTCCCTTCAACCGGCACTTTTTGCAGGCTCTTTGGAGATTCGCCAAACCCGCCGTTTCAGAGGTTTCGGGCTGCTAGCGTCCTGTCCCGTTCAAGTGGGTAACCGTTAAGAGCATCTGAGAAACGGTAGAGCGTGGCTGAATCACATGCATTACGTGACGGGGGCGTACGGCCCCGGTGGGACCCCCGGGAGGCCCCCTGCATCCCGGTACTGACCCTGGATGACCGGCTTGTCGATCTGAGTGTGGTGGAGCTGCTTCACGATGCCGATGATGTGCGGAGTGTGGAAGGCGGCACGCCGGGCGAGAAGGTCGCCGTCATCGAGTTCCTGCTGGCCATCTGCTATGCCTCCGGTACGTATGCGAAGTCGGCTGCGCAGTGGCCTGCTTGGGTGGATCAGAAGGGCGCGCTTCGGCCTGCTGCGAAGTGGCTCGCCCAGCGCCCGGAGGACGAGGTCTGGGATCTGTTTCATCCCGTGGAGCCCTTGGGGCAGAACGCCCTGCTTGCTCCGTTTCTCGACAAACACGGGGCGGGGCCGGCGCAACTGGTGATCGAGCGGGTCGGGGACTACAACCAGTTTTTCGACCACCACCACTTGGAGCACCCCAGTCCGCTCCCCGTCGCCCAGGCGTTCCGCGCCATGCTCACCCAACATGTGTACAGTCCGGCCGGGCGTGCCAGGATCTCCGGCAAGGAGACCCTCGGTGCCACCATCACCAATCTCGCCGCCACCCGTCTCAGTACCCGGATCCGGGTGATCGCGCTCGGGAACAGCCTCGGAGAGACGCTGCGCCTCAACCTGGCTCCCGTTCCCGGGCCGGCGGGAGAGCTGAACCGCACTTGGACCGTCGGTCAGAAGCGGCGGGGGTTCACGACCAAACCGAACGGCCGCCCGGTCGCCGGTCCAGCCGATCTGCACAGTTGTCTCGGTCGGTCGATCCTGCTCAGTCCGACCCGCGCGGGAGATCACGTGGACCGGGTGCTGCTCGGTGCGGGGGAACTGCTCGCGCTGACCGATGAGCATCTGCAGGACGCCGTATACGCCAAGAGAGCCGATGGCACCAGCAAGCCGCTGTGGGCTTCGGCGACTCGGGCCGTCTGGCGGCAGGCTCATGCCCTCTACGCAGCCGTGGACGAGGCGCGTTCGGAGGCGGGCGTCAATGACGGGAACACCCTGTACAGGAGGCTCGCGCTCTTCCCGGCCGAGGACGTCGCTCCCGAGCCCGGTCAGCAGCCCGCGCGGCGCATCGACCTGTGGACGGTCGGGCTCGTGGCCAAGCAGACCACGGCCATCGCATGGGTCGACGGTACCTTCCCGTTCGCCCCCGGCCTGGAGGCCAGGTTGTACCTGGCTTCCTACCGCGGTTCGGAGATCGCCGAGTTCGTGGCAGCCGCCCTGTACAAGGCGGCGTACACGGCCTGGACCGTGGTGTACCCGAACCCCAAGCCGAACGACAAGAACGCCCAGATCGCACGCTTCGACGTCCGTGGCCAGCACTGGGCAGCGACGCGGGAGCCGTTCGACCTGCTGATGGAGGAAACCACCCTGGGCGAGGACGTCCATGCCTCCCTGCACGAGTACGCGATCACCGTCGCCACCGCCGCTCGCAGGTTCCTCGCCGAATGCCTCGACCCGCTGCCCAGGAACTCACAAGGGGCGAAGGCCCGGGCCGCCGCGCTGAGGAAGTACGACGAGGAGCGGGACTCGGCTAAGGCCCCGGCCGAACTCCGAGGGGAGACCTCATGACCACCCATACCGGCGCGGACCCCGATGTCAGTGAGAGCGGTACCGCACTCACAGCCTGGCTCGCCAGCCTCGTCCACAACCACGACTACGCGAGCCTCGCCGAGCTCCGACGTCCCCGGATCCATCGGGAGCCCCACTTCCGGGCCCTGTGGTACAGCCCCACCGAGGCCCAGCGTGAGGTCTACGGCCAGGTCGCCTTCCTGTTCGCGGTCTATCACCAAGGACGGTCGGCGCCCACGTGCGGGTACGGCAGCCTCGGCGAAGCAGCCCGCCGTATCGGCGGCGGAACCGGACGCGGCCCGGACGACCCGGGCGCAGCCCGCCTGGTCGACCGCATCGTGTCCAGCCGCCGGATCCCCTGGCGGCATCTGCAGCACGCCGTCGCACGCCTGCGAGCCTGTGACCGGCAGCCGCCGTCCTGGGCACGGCTCGTCGACGACCTGACCCGATGGCACGACCGCAGAGCCCGTGTTCCGTACGAGTGGGGTGTGGCCTTCCACATGCCTCCCGCCCGCACCTCCGCCGTCCGGCCCGCTCCCTCCACTGCCGCCGCCTCCCTTCAGAAGGACTCCATCGCATGACCGGCAACGCCTCGTCCACCGGCAGCCAGTTCCTCTCCCTGCACCTCCTGGAGACGCTGGTGGCCGTCCTGCCCGTGCGTGACGAGAACGGAGCGCCCAAGTCGATCGTCTACGGCGGCACCGAACGCCATATGATCACCAGTCAGGCGCGGCGCAGGGCTGAGCGTGTCCACACCCGGAACCGGGCCAACGCGGGCCTCGGCGCTCTGGCCGGCCATCGCACCGGTGTCCGGACTCGTGAGTGGGCGCTGATCACCGCTCGCGCCCTCACCTCCGAGCACGGCTGGGAAGCCGACGAGGCCGTCCGCACCGCACGCGCCGTCATCGAGGCCACCGGTTTGAAGTTCGGGGACCCCGCCAAGAAGACCGTCGCCAACCTGACCAAGGTGCTGCTGTTCGCCCCCGCGGACGCGGGCACACGCATCGCCGCCCAAATCGACGAGCAGGCCGAGACGGTCAGGGCCTGGACCGAGGAGTACCTCACGGCGCAGACCGCGGCGGCCGCGGTCAAGGGGAAGAAGGGCACCCGCAAGAGCGCCGGGCAGGAAGAGCCGAACACGAGCGAGGGCGCCGAGACCACGGCAGCCGATGCCAAGCTGCCCGCAGTGCCGGGCGCGATCCGCGCGGCGGTCCTCACCGCGCTCGCCCCGCGCGACGCCATCGACATCGCCCTGTACGGACGTTTCCTCGCCGAGATCGCGGACTCCCCGAACGTCGAGGGCGCCGTCCAGAGCAGCCACGCCTTCACCGTGCACGAGGCGGAGCAGGTCGACGACTTCTACGCCGCGGCCGACGACGCGAAGCTCGACCGCAAGAAGAACGCGCTGGACTTCCTCGACGCGGCGGACGACGCCGGAGCCGGCATGACCGGTTACCAGTCCCTGATCACCGGCACGTTCTATCGGCATGCGGTCCTCGACCGCATGCAGCTGCGCAGGAACCTCCGGGCGGCCGGGATGACCGCTCAGGAGGCCGAGGAGGCGTCCGTCGCGGCCGAGGCCGAGTTCGTCACCAGCTTCGTCGACGCCTTCCCCGCAGCGAAGAAGAACTCGACCGCCTCCACCGGCTCGCTGCCTGCCCTGGTCCTCGCCTTCGAGGGCGAGCGCCCGTACAACTACGCGGCCGCCTTCCAGGCCCCCATCGACGAGAACCCCGTGGACAAGGACGGCGAGGGCCCTGCCGGTCCGGCCGCGGTCAAGCGGCTGCTGAAGCACCACGCGTTCGTCAGCCAGCGCCGGCCCGACATCCAGGCCGGACGCGTCCTCACCTACGACCCGCGGATCGACGAACTTCTCAGCACCCTCGAGGACACCGGCACCCTGGTCGTGACCTCGGCCGAGGAGCTGACGGCGTGAACACGCACGTTCTGCTCGTGCGGCTCGCCGCCCCCTTGCAGTCCTGGGGAGTGGCATCCCGGTTCTCGCACCGCGACACCCACGTCCGCCCCACCAAGTCGGCAGTCATCGGCCTGTGCGCCGCAGCCCTCGGCCGGGAGCGAACCGACCTCGTGGACGACCTGGCCGCGCTCGCCTTCGGTGTCCGCGCCGACCACCCGGGCACCCCGGTGCGCGACTACCACACGGTCGGCGCCGGCCGGTTCCCGCTGCGACCACGGGACATCATCACCGACCACCGGCGTGCCGCGGCCGTCGCCGCGAGCATGGAAGCGGCCGACGGTCAGGGTTTTGGACACCACGAGCTGGCCGGCTGGTACGGGGCGCCGAAGAAGATCACGGCCGATCCCGTCTCCGGGACTCTTGTCTCGGCCGAACTGTCGCGCACGGCGATGATCACCGAACGCTGGTACCTGTCGGACGCGGCATTCGTCGTCGGACTCGAGCACCGGGACCGGACGCTGCTGGAGGAAATCTCCCACGCCCTGGAGCACCCGAAGCGGCTGCTGTGGCTCGGCCGGAAGTCCTGCCCGCCCTCCGGCACCCTGACCGGGGGGATCCTGCCCGGCACGATCGCCACCGCATTCGCCGGCAAACTCCTGCTCCCCGGCCCGGACGGACCCGACACCTCGGGCCGGCGCCCTTGGGCGTGGATCCAGGCACGGCCGGACACTCGCGGTGCGGTGCGGGTCAACGACCAGCCGGTCAGCTTCGATCCGGCCCGCCGGGCTCACGTCACACGCTGGGAGACCCGTACACGCATCACCATCGCACCGACCGCAACCGGATGGGACATCATCCCGTGAACAGCACACGGGCCTCGACGGCCCGCTTCGTCGCCACTCACTCCGTCCTCTCGTTGAACCCCCGCCACCCTCTGGTGGCCAAGTCCTTGGTCGACGCCCAGGAGATGCACCGCACGGTCATGAGCGGCTTCCGTGGCTGGGTCGAGGACGGCACCGCGCAGGCACGTGCCCAGATGGGTGTCCTGTCGACATGGTCGGTGGACCTGAAAGCGGGAGCCCTCGTCCTGGTCGTGCAGTCCAGGGTCCCGGGTGACTGGACCCGTATACCACGCGAGGCGTTCACCACGGCCCCGCACATCATCACCGTCGACCGCACCTTCAAGGCGGGCGAGATCTTCGGCTTCCGCACAGTCGTCAATCCGACCCGCAGCAGGCTGTCGGGCAAACCCGCCTCGGAGAAGGCCCGTGGCATCCGCACCGCCCACACCACACCGGAACACGTGAAACGGTGGTTCGTACGCCGCCTCCAAGCCGACGGAGAGCCGGCGAACGCCGAAGACGGCGTCGCCCGCATCGGCGCGACCGCCGATTCCGCCACCCTGGGAATCCGTATGCTGCCGACGGTGTCCAGCGCCCACCGCGCCAAGCCGGTCCGTATCGGACGAGCCGAGATCCGCGGCTCCCTCACCGCCACCGACCCGGAAACCCTCGTGGAAGTCCTGTCGAACGGCCTCGGCCACGCGCGCGCCTACAGCTGCGGACTGATCCTCACCCGCTGAGCGGAAGCCCCGCGAGAAGCGCCAGGGGGCCGGAACGAAACCGGCCCCGTACACAAAGCGGTGGGCGACGACGCGTCGCCCTTGTCGTAAGGAACATCTGCTGGTTCGGGTGAGTGGCGTGAGTGAAAGACATCCCCGCACACGCGGGAGCCAAGAGGAGCTGCTCCTAACGGGGGCCATCTCCGCATATGCGGGAATCCTCCAGCAGGGGCCGAGAGTACGCCCTGGAACCCCGCCGGGACCAGATCGCGGGCATCACCGCTTCCCACCGCGGCGCATCAGGATCGTCAGCGTCGCCCGGGCGTCGCGCCGGCGCTGCGGGCTGCGGAAGAGGACGGAGGCGGCCGCCACCGTGACGACGGCCCCGATGTAGGCGAGGCCGGTGGCGGCGGAAAGGGTGGCGGCCTCCTGGAACACGGACTCCAGGACAGTCATCAGAACGGACATGCGGGTCCCCCTCGGGGTTGTCGCCCGATGGTCTTCTCCGCCGGGCGCGGTCCCCTAGGTATCCGCCTTCCGGGCAGTGTCCGGCGATGTCCGCACGGGCGGAACGGCGTTGTATCCGCAGGCCAGGAGGGGAATGAAGATGTGTCCGGAGAAGTCTTCCGCGGACAGCGGACGAAGCGGTACCGGACAGGCGCCGACCTTCATGAACAAGTTGAAGGCGCTGTACGAAGCCGCCGGCGGTCATCAGGAGTTGGGGTACGGACGCCTGGTGTACCTCGCCGAGCAGAACGGCTACCAGGTGCCCAAGTCGAATCTCGGTGACTGGTTCGGCAAGGCGCCCCCGCGGCAGCCGAGGCACGTCGACTACGTCACGCAGGTGCTGATCCCCTTCCTGGAGGACCGTGCGGCGCGACGTTCACCGGGTCACCGCAGGACGGCTGAAGGCACCTGGGGCCGTTGGCTGAAAGCAGCGCAGGACGTCAGCAAGAGCGGACAGGGCGGCCGTGGCTCCCGCGTTCACGCGACGTCCCGGGGACGTCTGCTGAGCGGGCCGTCCCAGGCCCTCCTGGATGTCCTTCCCGGTGATCTCGAAGATCGGGAGGAGGAAGTGGCCGAGCTGAAGGCATTCGTCACGGCTCCCGGCGGCGCGCCCGCCTACCTGTGGTGGCAGGCGGGCCCCTGGGCGGGGAAGACCGCTCTGGTGGCCTGGTTCGCCACCCAGGCACTGCCCGCCGGGGTGGATGTCGCGCATTACGTCATCGCGGGACGCCTGGGCACCGACCGCCGTGACGGTTTCGTACAAGCGGTCGGGGAGCAGTTGGCCAGCGCGGCGGGGAACAGGCGCCGCCCGACGGTGGACCGGAAGCGGCCGACCCTCGAGCCGTTGTACGAAGCGGCGGCTCGTGGGTGCGCGGAGCGCCGTCGGCGCCTGGTGCTGATCGTCGACGGGCTCGACGAGGACGCGGATGTCGGCCTGGACGGTACGGGCGTCGCCGGGCTGCTGCCGAAGTCTCCCCCGCACGGCATGCGTGTCATCGTCACCGGACGCCCCCACCCTCGTGTTCCGGTGAAACTGGCGCCGGACCATCCCCTGCGGAACCCTCGCATCGTCCGGCAGCTCACCCCCTCTCCCGCGGCACGGGTCATCCGGGACATGGCCGTGGCGGAGTTGCGCGCCCTGCTCGCCGATCGCGACGTCGGCCGACGGCTTCTGGGGCTGCTCGTCTCCGCGCGAGGTGCCCTCACCGGAGCGGACCTGGGCGAGTTGCTCGGCATCACGCCGTACGACGTACAGGACAAGCTCCGCACCGTGGTCAGCCGTTCTCTGGTGCCCACCCGCACCGATCTCCTTCCCTTGGACGTACGGATCGAAGCGGAGGCGGAAGCCGGCCGACAGACTTTCGTACTGGCCCACGACGTACTCCACGAGACCGCGGGTAAGGAGCTGGGGAAGCCCTTCCTCGCCGAACGCGCCGATGATCTGCACCGCTGGGCCCGGCAGTACCAGGAAGGAGGCTGGCCCGAGGACACCCCGAACTACCTCCTGACCGGCTACATCCGTCTTCTGCACGAGGCCCCGGACATCGAGCGGCTCACGGCCCTGGTCCTCAACCCTCGGTATCAGCGCCGCCTCGCCGAATGCTCAGGAGCCGACGTCGCTCTTGCCCACCTCCGCTTGATCGCTCCGCTTCATCCGGACCACTCACCACCACTGGGCCAGGCCGCGGCGGCCGCCGCTTCCCGGGAGATGCTGCTGGCCCACGTACGGCCGCTGCCCGGCTCCGTCGCGCGGACCATCGCACGGCTCGGCGATACGGGACGGGCCCGTGCCCTGGCGGCAGCGTCAGGGCGCACCGTCGACAAGGCGCTGAACCTGGCCGACGTGGCAGGTGTGTTGCAGACCATGGGCGGCAAGGAGGCCGCCACCACGGCCCGCGAGGCGGGAAAGTGGGCGCGTGCGGCGCTGCGGGAGGCGGACCGACTCGGCTACGCCGCCGACGAGGCCGAGGGTGCGGCAGCACAGGCAGCCCTCGCCCTGTTGAAGACGGCCCAGGGGCCAAACTCACCTGATGCCTGGGATACCACCGCGTTCGGTCGGCAGGCCGCAGGCACGTATGCCCGGCCCGTTCCCGGGACGCCCGCTTTGCCGGGCCGGGGCCGCGACCTCCAGGACCAGTATGAGGACGGTCTTGATCTGCTCCGTTCCACGCGCGGCACGGGTACGGCCCGCAACGAGGCATGGGTGCTGGCCGCCTGTCTGTTGGCACCGGAGCATCCGCAGGACGCGGCAGGGCTTCTGGACGAACTGGAAGAGCAGGCCGAGGTGCTCGCAGGCGAAGACCCTGCCGAAGGTGCCGGCGTGGCCGGTGCGGTTCAGCTCTGGCAGGCGGTGGCGTCCTGCGCCCCTGACCGTGCCGACCGTCTCCACGACCTCGTCCTGGAGCATGTGACGGGGCTGTGGCAGGACGCGCCCGCACTGGAGAAGGTGTCCGTGGTCGCGGCCGCCGCCTCGTTCGTGGCGCAGTCCCGGCCGGTGCGGGCCGAGCAGCTCGTGGCCGCGGCATGCCGCTATCTCGAGCACGTGCTGCATACGGATGCCGGGCGGCTTTCGGCGGCGGACGCCTTTCATGTCGAATTCGGCTTCCAGCACACGCTCACCGTGCTTTCCCAGGCCCTCACCGATGTCGGAACGCCACCGGAAACAGCCACCCGCGTACTGGAGTTCGGGCGGCGCGCCCTTCCCCCGGAGCCGGCAGACCAGCCGGGACAACCCGCCTCCGGCGAGGACGAGGATCGGTCCTTCACCGAGGCCGCCGGGCTCGCCGACCAAGCCTTCCAGCTGGCCGGCCACGGTGCCGTCAACGAGGCAGAGCACCATCTGGAGCAGGCACTGGCCCTGCTGCCCGCGGCCGGCCCCGGCAAGGGCCGCGGCCCTCTGTGGCTGCCCGACCTCGCGGGCGCACTCATCCGTGCCGACGCAGCCGCAGATCCCGGGCCGCTGCTCCATTCGGCAGAGCACCCGGCGGACCGGGTACGCATACACGCCGCCGTGGCCCTGGCCTATGCGGACTGTCGCCAACCGGCCGCAGCACGCCACCACGCACAGGAAGCATCCCGTGCGGCCACATCCAGCGCTGCCTCCGGCAGGAGCCGGCCCTATGCCGCACAGGCGCTGGCATGTGCGGGTGAGGTGGAGTCCGCTGTCGACCTCATCGGGCAGCCTTGGCATCCGAACAGCGCCGGCGGGCGGGCCGCCTGGCGACGGGCAGACCGGGCGGCGCGCATCGCTGTCGCCGCAGAACTGACCGCCCTCGCCCCCGAAGCAGCCGGCGAACTGGTCCTTCCCCTGCTCCAGCGTCTGGACGCCGCCCGGAACACGATCCGAAGCCAAGGACTGCTGACCTCACTGGCACAACTCCTCCCCGCCACCACGCACCTGCCCCCCGAACAGCGACGGTTCTTCAACACGGCCATGGAGCAAGCGCGTGAGCAGGCCGCGCGGAGCAGCCCGCAGTCCTGGCAGCCCGAAGACGTCCTCGTACTGGCCTTCTTGCGCATCGGCGACGGCGAAGAACCCAGCCGTCAAATGGACTGGCTGACGAGGGACATGGCCAACCGCGGAACCGAACACTCCCCCACCGCCGCACTGGCCGTACTCCACACGGCCCTGCATGACACCACCACCGCCCGCCGAGTAGCCACACTGCCCGCCGCCCCGCATCGCAGAGCAGCAGCACTGACCGCGATGGGCTCCCACCTCGCCCGCCTCCCCTGCCGGCCCTGCCCCATCCCCGCCCCGACCGGATCAGACCCCTTCACCAGCACCATCCGATACCTGGCCCTGAAGACAACCCCGGCCACACCCCCCGCCCAACAGACCGCCGCCCACACCCTCCACCACGCCCTGACCACCAGCGGCTGGCATCACACGATCCCCGCCCTGGCCCACCTCGCCCCCGAAACCATCACCGCCATCCACGACATCACCTTGACCCACCTGCACACACCACGAAGCCCCCACGCCCGGTGAACACAACCCACATCAGGCGGTGATGTCGGCGGCGGCCCCCGGGGCGTCGACCCGGCCGAGCCAGACCGGGCGGCCTCCGGCCTTGCGTCCTTCGGCCGAGGGCTGGATGACGATGGCGTTTGCGCGCTCGCACGCGTCGAGGCGGTCCGTGCGCCGGACCGCCGCGACGCCTGACAGCGCGGTGCGCAGGTCGGCGATCTGCGCCTCGTGGTCGAGGCGGGGCACCTTGACCGGGGTGCCGCGGCAGCATCCCCGGCAGACGGTGACCGTGCACCGGGCGACGCCGGTGGGGCCGGTGGGGCCGGTGGGGCCGGTGGGGCCGGTCGCGCCGTGGCGGCGGGTACGCCTGCTCACGCGGTGTCCTTGTCGAGGGAGTTCGTCCATGCGCGCTCGCGTAGCAGGCGCAGGCCGTTGAGGCCGACGATGACGGTGGAGCCCTCGTGGCCGGCGACGCCGAGCGGCAGCGGGAGTGTGCCGATCAGGTCCCAGGCCACGAGCGCGGTGATGAAGATCCCGGCGATGACCAGGTTCTGGATCACGAGTCGGCGGGCTTTACGGGACAGGTCCACGATGGCGGGGATGGCGGCGAGTTCGTCGCGGACGACGACGGCGTCGGCGGTCTCCAGCGCGAGGTCGGAGCCGGCCTTGCCCATCGCGATGCCGGTGTGGGCTGCGGCCAGGGCGGGGGCGTCGTTGACGCCGTCGCCGACGACCAGCACCCGGCGTCCCTCGACTCCCCATTCCCGGACGGCGGTCACCTTGTCCTGAGGGAGGAGTCCGGCGCGGACGTCGGTGATGCCGACCTCGGAGGCCAGGTGACGGGCGGCGCGCTCGTTGTCGCCCGTCAGGAGGACCGGCAGGCGGCCCGTGAGTTCGGTGAGGGCGGCCACCGTGGCCTTCGCGTCGGGGCGGAGCCGGTCGGAGATGCCCAGCACCCCGGCCGGTGCCCCGTCTCGCAGAACGAGTACCGCGGTGCGGCCCCGGTCTTCGAGCACCTGCACCGTGCTGCCGGTCTCCGGGTCCGCTGCGGAGGCGAGGCGGGCCGGGGAGCCGACCTGGACGGCGTGGCCGCCGACGGTGGCGGTGACACCGGCACCGGGTTCGGAGGTGAAGCCGGTGGCTTCGGCGAGGGTGAGGCCGCGTTCGCGGGCGGCCTGGACGACGGCGCGGGCCAGGGGGTGCTCACTGGGGTGCTCGGCCGCCGCAGCCAGTGCCAGCAGAGCATCCTCGTCCAGACCGGAGCGGGGTGCGGGGCGGATGTCGGTGACGCGCGGGGTGCCCTCGGTGAGGGTGCCGGTCTTGTCCAGGGCGACGGCGTCGATCTGGCCCAGGCGCTCCATCACGACGGCGGACTTCGCGAGGACGCCGTGGCGGCCGGCGTTGGCGATCGCGGACAGCAGCGGTGGCATGGTGGAAAGCACCACCGCGCACGGCGAGGCGACGATCATGAACGTCATCGCGCGGAGCAGAGCGGACCGCAGTTCGTCGCCGAAGGCGAGCGGGGTCGCGAAGACGGCCAGCGTGGCGATGACCATGCCGATCGAGTAACGCTGCTCGACCTTCTCGATGAACAGCTGGGTGGGCGCCTTGGTCTCGGAGGCTTCCTCGACCATCTTCACGATCCGGGCGATCACGGAGTCCGACGGGTCGCGATCGACGCGTACGCGCAGGGCTCCGGTGCCGTTGACGGTGCCGGCGAACACCTCGTCTCCGGCCTGCTTGGCGACGGGCAGGGGCTCGCCGGTGATGGTGGCCTGGTCGACGTCGGACGCCCCGTCGACCACCTGGCCGTCCGCGCCGATCCGCTCGCCGGGTCGCACCAGGATGGTGTCGCCGATGGCGAGGGAGTCGGCGGGAACCGTCTCTTCACCGCCGCCGCCGGGCAGGAGCCGGGTCGCCGTCGCGGGGGCCAGGTCGAGGAGGCCGCGCACCGAGTCGGCGGTCCGCGCGGTCGCGACCGCTTCCAGTGCGCCGGAGGTGGCGAAGATGACGATCAGCAGTGCCCCGTCGAGGACCTGTCCGATGGCGGCCGCGCCGAGCGCGGCGACGACCATCAGCAGATCCACGTCCAGGGTCTTGTCCTTCAGGGCCTTGCATCCCTCCCATCCCGGCTCCCAGCCGCCTGTGATGTAGACGGCGGCATACAGCGGGGCCCACATCCATGCCGGGGCCCCGAAGAGATCCAGCGGCAGGGCGATCAGGAACAGGACCAGCGCGGTCAGCGCCCACCGGGCCTCCGGCAGCGCCAGCACCCGCGTGCGGCGCCGCGGGGGCGCCGGACGCGGTCCGGAGGCGGGCGGCGCGGGCCGCTGGTCGAGGACTGAAGGCATGGCAAAACAACCCTTCGCGGGCGGACTGGCGCAACACCCCCACCATACAGGAACACATGAAGAGGTCTTCAGATGTCACGGTTATGATGTCCGTATGGGCCACGGAACCGGCAGTGCCAGCAGCGCCACCACCCGCGAACGCCTCGACGCGGTCGGTACCGCCGACGTCGCAGCCACCCTCCAAGCCCTCGCCACACCCTCCCGCCTGCACATCCTGGCCCGGCTCCAGGAAGGCCCCTGCTCGGTGAGCGACCTGGCCGAAGCCGTCGGGATGGAAGCCTCCGCCTGCTCCCACCAGCTCCGCCTGCTACGCAACCTGGGCCTGGTCACCGGCGAACGCCACGGCCGGTCGATCATCTACGCCCTCTACGACAACCACGTTGCCGAACTCCTCGACCAGGCCCTCTACCACGTCGAACACCTGCGCCTGGGCGTCCGCGATGTCCCGGCCGCCCTGCCCGAACCCGCCGTCGCCGACTGACCTCGTCAGCGGTCCGACCGGTATCGGGGCAGCTTCGAGGTGCGGTCCGGCCGGGTGGTCACGACGTAGCGCACGGCGGTCTGCGCCGTGATGCCGAACAGGCACATCGACCGGAGCGGGTCGGCACTCTCGGACGGCCCGTCGAGGATGGGGTCCCGGCGCGGACCGCCCGGCGTCGGCCCGCGCGGTTCGTTCGACAGACCGCCGCGCATCTTTCATCTGATCGGCGAGTCCGGCAACCGGCGGCACATCAGGCGCGGGCCGATCTCCATGAGGGCCGCCACGCGGCCCGTGAACGGCTCATGCAGGTCTGGTGTCAGGGCAAGCGCGGGGGCAAGGCGCATCCGCGGCGGGAGGCGCTGCCGTTCTCCTCGGCGGCCGCCGCCACTGTCAGTCCTCGATACGGGCCCTTCCGAACTGGCCGACGATCACGGGGTCGCGGTGGTCGAGGACCAGGGACTTGCCGGTGTCGAGGGCGGTGATGGCGGTCATCTCCTCTTCGGCGAGGGTGAAGTCGAAGACGTCGAGGTTCTCCTTCATACGGTCCGGGCGGACGGACCTGGGGATGACGACGACCTCGCGCTGAATGAGCCAGCGCAGGACGATCTGGGCGACGGACTTGTCGTGGGCCTCGGCGAGGAGGGTGAGGGCCGGGTGGGTGAAGAGGTTGTTCCGGCCGACGGCGAGGGGGGCCCAGGACTCGATCTGGACGCCGTGCTCGCGCATGAACCGCTGGTCGGCGGCACGCTGGTAGAAGGGGTGGGTCTCGATCTGGTTGACGGCGGGTGCGATGTCGTGGTTGTCGATCAGGTCGATGAGCCGATCGGGGAAGAAGTTGGAGACCCCGATGGCACGGATGCGGCCCTCGCGGTGGAGTTCCTGCATGGCGCGCCACTCGCTGTAGACGTCACCGTAGGGCTGGTGGATGAGGTAGAGGTCGAGGTGGTCCAGGCCGAGCTTGCGCAGCGAGGCGTCGAACGCGCGCTTGGTGTTGTCCTCCCCAGTGTCCTGGACCCAGAGCTTGGTGGTGATGAACAGTTCCTCGCGTGGAATGCCGCTGGCCTTGATGGCGTGGCCGACGGCCTCCTCGTTGTGGTAGGCGGCTGCGGTGTCGAGGAGCCGGTAGCCGGCGGTCAGGGCGTCGGTGACGGCTTGTTCGGTCTGCTCGGGCGGGATCTGGTGGACGCCGAAGCCGAGGACCGGCATGTCGACGCCGTTGTCGAGGGTGACGTGGCGCATGGGGTTTCCTTTCGTGCGCAGGCGCAGGCGCAGGCCCAGGGCTGAAGGGCGGGAGTCCGGGACGTTGACGGCGGCCGCTGCGGCACGGCACCGAAACGCACACCTCAGCGGTTGTCGCCTTCCGGCGCCGAACCCGGCAGACGGCGCCAGAAAGCGGCGATCATCTCGGTGTCGATTTCCGGGATCGTCACGCCGAGCCGCTCCAGGCTCCGCAAGGTCCGCCGGTTGTCGTAGGTGTCGGCCGACCGCTGGGCTTCCGCGTCGGTGGACCGCGCGGATTCCTCGTATGCGTCCAGGTAGGGCAGGAACGGCAGGTCCTGGCCCGCTTCACTCACCTGCCTGAGCCGACGCAGCCATTCCCCGAGCGGCACCGGTGTCGTGCGCGTTCCGTACATCGCGTCGAAGACCTCCAGAAACGCCTGCGCGCTCGTCTGCCGGACGTTGTGCAGATGGTGCACGACCTCCGGATGGGCGGGATCGTCGTCGAGGATGAGGGCGACCAGGGCGCGGGCCGCGACATCCGCGGGGACGAGGTCGGCGTGCGCCACCGCGTCCTGCGGGTAGCAGCCCAGCGCGGCGCAGGTGGTCAGCAGGCGACAGTAGAAGTCGTCCTGACTCACGGCTCCCTGCCGCGACTCCGCCCACACTCGCCCGAGCCGGTACACGCGTGCGTCGGCACCTTGGGCGACGGCGTGCTGAACCATTCTGTCGGCCACCCACTTGCTGGCCGTGTAGCCGTCCGACGGCGGGTGTCGCTCGCCCGAGGTGTCGGAGTCCTCGGTGATCAGTCGGCGGATCGAACCGCCGCGGAAGAGGCCCAGTGTGGACATGTGGTGGAAGCGCTTGGGGCGGCCTTCGGCCGCGAGCCGCAGCAGTTCCCGGGTCCCCTCGACGTTCGCCGGCTTCAGGCGCTCGTACGACGAGACGTGGTGAACGTACGCACCCGCGTGCACGATGGCGTCCACCTCGTCCGCCAACTCCCGCCACCGGCGGGGCCCGACACCGAGGCCCGGTTCCGCCAGGTCGCCGCGCACGACGCGGACACGCGGGTCGTCCGCTGCCGCGCCGAGGCCGTAGGAGCCCGTGGCGTCGTTCAGACGGGTACGCACCGACTCCGCCGAATCCCCGCGCACCAGGCAGAGCACCTCCGTACCGGCCGGCTCGGTCCGCGACAGCAGTTCTCGCAGCAGGAACGCGCCCACGAACCCGGTGGCTCCGGTGAGCAGGATCCGGCGCGGATCCGCGCCCGCACGGACTGGTCCCGCCGCCGGGAAGCGCGTACCGGCGGCGAGCCGCGCCTCGTCGTCGGTCACCACGGGCACGGCACTCGCCGCGCGCCCCGCCTGGTTGCCCTCGATGACCCCGGCCAGTTCACCCGGCGTGGGTGCCGCGAGGAACTCCCGTACCCACAGGCGTACCCCGAGTTCGGCCCGTACCCTGGCCAACAGCCTGATCGCCAGGAGGGAATGCCCGCCCAGAACGAAGAAGTCGTCGTCGACTCCGACCCGCGCCACCCCGAGGATCTCGGCGAACAGAGCACACAGCGCCTTCTCGTGTGCGGTCTCCGGCTCACGGCCGGAGACCTGTGCGGTGAGGTCCGGTGCCGGCAGAGCCCCCTGGTCCAGTTTCCCGTTCGCGGTCAACGGCAGCGCGTCCAGAACCGCGAAGGCCGAGGGAATCATGTACTCCGGCAGGCGCCTGCGCAGGAACTCGCGTACGACGGCGGTCAGTTCCTGCCCGGCTTCCGGTGTGGTGGCGTCCGCGGCCGGGACGAGGTAGGCGGTCAGACGTTTGTCGCCGGGGCGGTCTTCGCAGGCGATGACCGCGCTCTGGGCCACCCGCGGGTGGGTGGCCAGCGCCGCTTCGATTTCGCCGAGTTCCACCCGGTGCCCCCGGATCTTGACCTGCTGGTCCGTGCGTCCCAGAAACAGCAGGTTCCCGTCGGGCCGCCGGACCACGAGGTCCCCCGTCCGGTACATGCGCCCGCCGGCCGCGCCGAACGGGCAGGCGACGAACCGGTGCGCGGTCGGCGCGGGCTGTCCGAGATAGCCGCGCGCGATGCCCAGGCCCGACACGTACAGCTCACCGGGGACTCCGTCCGGAACGGGCCGCAGCCACGGGTCCAGCACGTACACGTCGGTGTTGTCGATCGGCACTCCCACCACGGGGTCCTGGCACTCGGAGGTGCCGACGCCGAGGGTGTTGATGGTGTATTCGGTGGGCCCGTACAGGTTGTAGCCCGCCGTCCCCTCGGTCTCGGCGAGCCGTCGCCACAGCGCCGGGGTGACGGCCTCGCCGCCCAGCAGGACCAGCGCGGGCCGCCGGGCCGGGTCGTCGAGCAGGCCCTCGGCCACCAGCTGCTGCGCGTAGGTCGGGGTCACGTTGACGACGTCGATGCCGTGGTCGAGGCAGTAGTCGACCAGCCGGGGCGCGTCGCGGCGCAGTTCCTCGTCGCAGATGTGGACCTCGTGGCCGTCGGCGAGCCACAGCAGCTCCTCCCACGACATGTCGAAGGCGAACGACACGGTGTGCGCGATCCGGAAGACGCGGTTGCCGTGGTCGGCCGACACCGGTCCGAAGACGCGCCGCTGATGGTTGATCAGCATATTGGTGAGCCCGGTGTACTCGGTCACCACGCCCTTGGGCTTCCCGGTCGATCCGGAGGTGTAGATGGTGTACGCGGGGTGCCGCAGACGGTCCGGGTCGTCCGGCGTGAACGTCACCCACGGCTCGGCCTCGGGCAGGGGGCGGTCCAGCTCGATCACTTCGCCGGAGAGCCTGGGTGTCACGGCGCTCACCGTGAGGGTCACCTCCGGTCGGGCGTCCGCGACGATCGACGCGATCCGCTCGTCCGGGTGGTCCAGCTCCAGCGGCACATAAGCGGCGCCGGTGCGCAGCACGGCGAAGAGCGCCGTGATCGAGTCGAGGGAGCGCGGGATCGCGAGACCCACGGACATCTCGGGGCCTACGCCCCGCCGGGCGAGCACACCCGCCACCGCGCGACTGCGGCCTTGGAGTTCGGCGAAGGTCATGGTCCGGCCGTGGGCGACGAGCGCGACCCGCCCCGGGTCGCGGTCGGCCGCCCGGTCGAACCGGTCGACGACCGTGTCCGTGCCGACATCGGTGCGCGAGGACGGGCCGGGCGCCGGCCCGAGGCCCGGCAGCGCGCCCACGGGTCCGGTCGAGCGGGCGAGGTCGTCGAGCAGGCGCAGGTAGTCGTCGAGGAGACGGCGGGCACCGGCCGTGGCCTCGCGGTACTCCAGTTTGACCGTGATCCGGTCGCCGGGGGTGACGATCCAGGTGAACGGGTAGTGCGTGGAGTCCTCGGCCCGCACGGCGGTGATGCCGTGCCTGGCGTTCATCTCGGCGAAGGCGTCCATGTCCAGGAAGTTCTGGAGCACGAACAGGTTGTCGAAGAGGGTGTCGTGCCCTCCGGCCCGCTGGATCTCGCCGAGTCCCAGGTGCTCGTGCTCCATCGCCTCGACCCTGGCCGACTGTACGGCCGTCAGGTACTCCCGGACCGTGTCGTGAGGCCGTGGCCGCGTCCACAGGGGGACGGTGTTGAGCAGTACGCCGACGATGCCGGACAGGCCCTCGCCCTCCCGGCCGGAGACGGTCACGCCGAACACGGCGTCCGCGCGGCCGGTGTGCGCGCCCAGCAGCAGGCCGAACGCGCCGGTGAGCACCGAGTTCAGTGTGACGCCGTGGGCTCTGGCCGCTTCCCTGAGCAGGTGCGACCGTGCGGCGGAGAGGGTGTGCGCGAGTGTGCGGGGCGGTCCGTCCGGCAGGGACGGCGCGGGTCCGGCGAGCAGTGTCGGCCCCGGAAGGCCGGCGAGGTGCCCGGCCCAGAAGCGTTCGGCCGGTTCGGGGTCCCTGGCGGCCAGCGCTCGGGCGTACTCCTCGAAGCCCGGTGTCGCCGGGGCCGGGACGGGCGTGTCGCCCGCGAGGACGGCCTGATAGGCGTCGAGGAAGTCCCGGAGCACGATCTCACGGGACCAGCCGTCCCACAGCAGCAGGTGATGGCTCAGCAGCAAGCCGTCGCAGTCGCCGGGTCCTCGTACCACGGTCAGCCGGATCAGCGGCGGCCGCGCGGGATCGAATCCCGTGTCGCGGTCGCGGGC
Source organism: Streptomyces sp. NPDC004838 (assembly GCF_053600955.1). NCBI lineage: Bacteria > Bacillati > Actinomycetota > Actinomycetes > Kitasatosporales > Streptomycetaceae > Streptomyces > Streptomyces sp. NPDC004838. Next base: position 58,064 of record NZ_JBSGAW010000017.1, read on the forward strand.
GAGCAGGGCTTCGAGGTCCGCCTCCGTCGCGTCCGCCGGCAGGGTGATGTCGCCGACGTCGACTCTCCGGTCCGCGCTGAGGAGTTGGACGGGGTCTCCGCCGCCGTCGGTGGTGAAGCCGGCGCCGACGACCGGGTGCCGCGCGATGACGTGCGCCATGGCCTCGGCCAGTGCGCCGGTGTCCAGACGCCGGTCGAAGGTGAAGTAGTTCTGTGCCACGTACTGTCCGCCCGGGCCCGCCATCTGGGCCTGGAAGAACAGGCCCCGCTGGAGCGGGGTGACCGGTGCCGTGCGCTCGGCCGTCGCGGAGGCGTCCGCGATGCGTTCGAGCGCGTCGCGCCAGTGTCCGGTGATCTCGTCGGGGATGCCCTCGGCGAGGGTGAAGGCGGCGTGCAGGCTTCCGGTGGCGGCGTCGGTCCAGGCGTTGACCTCGACGCCGTACCAGCTGTCCTGATCGCCGCCGGTCAGGCGCAGGGCCCGGTCCTCGGTGCCGCGGCCGAGGTAGTTGAACAGCACCTGGGGGCGGGCGCCGAGCAGCGGGGCCGTCTGCGGGTTGAGATACCTGAGCCGTCCGTAGGCGATGTGCCCGTGTTCGTCCGGCTGCCGTTCGGCGAGTTCACGCGCCGCGGCGACGGGGTCGGTGTGCGCGGTGAGCCGTACGGGCGCGATGGAGGTGAACCAGCCGACCGTGCGGGCGTAGTCGTGGTGTTCCCGCACCGGGACCCTGCCGTGCCGCTCCAGGTCGATCGCGAGATCGGTGGGCGAGGGCTGGATGTGCGTCAGCGCGGCGCGCAGCGCCCCGCAGAGCAGTTCGGTGACGCCGACACCGAGTGCGGCGGGCGCGACGCGGGTCACGCGGTCGCTCAGCTCGGAGGCGAGGACGACGGTGGTCTCGCGCAGCGCGCCGACCGCGGGCAGCAGCGCGGGCGCTTGGAGGGTGGTGAGCCACTGCCCGAGGCCGTCGGTCTCGTCGGACGATCCGGCGGCCAGCGCTTCGGCGTACTCGGCGTACGAGGTGGTGGGCGGGGCGAGGGGCCTTCCGCTCAGGGCGGCGGCCAGGTCGTCGAGAAGGATGAGCCAGGACACGGCGTCGACGGCGAGGTGGTGCACCGTGACCACCAGGTTCCGGCTCGCGGCCAGCCAGGTGAACGCGATGACGTCCCCCGACTCGGGGTCGAGCCGTGCGGCGGCCTCGTTCGCCGCGTCCGTGGCGTCGGTCGCGTCCGTGTGTACGACGGTGATCGGGCGGGCGGGTTCGGTCCGCAGTGACCACACCCCGTGGTCGGCGCGCAGCCGGATCCGCAGGGCCGGATGGGCGGCCACGACGGCGTTCGCGGCTTGTTCGATGTCGGCGAGTCCGGTGCCCTCGGCCACGTCCACCACCCGTGCCTGCGCGAACCGGGCGAGGGTTCCGCCCAGTTCGCGCTGGCGCAGGACGACGGGCGTCGGCGGCAGCGGGCCGTCCTCGGGGCGGACGGGTGTGCGTTCCGCGGCCCGCGGGGTGCGCGTGGCCAGTTGTCCGGCGAGCCCGCGGGGTGTCCGGAACAGGAAGACGTCGCGTGGCGCGATCGGCAGGCCGAGCGCCCTGGCCCGGTTGACCACGGTGATGGCGACGATGCTGTCGCCCCCCGCGCCGAAGAAGTCGGTGTCGCCGTCGACGGCGGTACCGGGCAGCGCCTCGGTGAAGACGCCGACCAGTGCGGCGAGCGCGGAGTCGGTACCGGCGGCGGCCGGAGGTTCTTCCTCGGCGGCGCGCCGGGTCAGTGCCCGGCGGTCCAGTTTGCCGTTGACCGTCAGCGGCAGGGCGTCGGTCAGGAGCACCCGGCGCGGGACCATGTGCCCGGGCAGCTTGGCGGAGAGCAGGCCGGTGATGTCTCCGGGGATCCGGCCGACGAGGTGCGCGACGAGGTGGTCGCCGCTCTCCGCCACGGTGACGGCGGCGTCGGTCACTCCGTCGAGTTCCCTGACCGCGCTCTCCACCTCGCCGAGTTCGATGCGGAACCCCTTGAGCTGTATCTGGTCGTCGGCGCGGCCGATGAACTCCAGCTCGCCGCCGAGGGTGCGTCGGGCGAGGTCTCCGGTGTGGTACATACGGGAGCCGTCGCCCGCGAACGGGTCGGCGACGAAGCGGCCCGCGGTGAGCCCCGGCCCGCCCAGGTAGCCGAGGGAAACCTGGTCGCCGGCGACGTAGATGGCGCCCTGGCGGCCCGGGGGCACGGGCCGGAGCCGGTCGTCGAGGAGATAGGTGCGCAGGCCGGGGATCGGGCGGCCGATGGGGCTGACGGCTTCGCCGGGGCCGAAGTCCTCGTCGGTGAGCGGCCGCTGGGTGACGAAGACGGTGGTCTCGGTGATGCCGTACATGTTGATCAGTTCGGGCGAGGCGGTGCCGTACCGCTCGACCCAGTCGCGCAGCCGTCCGGGTTCCAGTGCCTCGCCCCCGAAGATGACGCGGCGCAGGGCGGTGAGCGGCTCCCCGGCCTGCCGGTCGGCCTCGACGAACTGGTAGAACGCCGAAGGCGTCTGGTTGAGCACGGTCACCCGGCGCTCGCGGACCAGCCGGCGGAACTCGACCGGGGAGCGGGTCAGCCCGTACTCGGGCACCAGCAGCTCCCCGCCGTGCGCCAGCGCGCCCCACAGCTCCCAGACCGCGAAGTCGAAGGAGTAGGAGTGGAACTGGACCCACACGTCGTCCGGGCCGAAGTCCCCGCCGGGCCGCGTGTTGGCGAGCAGTGTCACCGCGCTGGAGTGCGGGACGACGACGCCCTTGGGTCGGCCGGTCGATCCGGAGGTGTAGATCACGTACGCGGGGTCGTGCCATCCGGCCCCGGGCCCGGTGGCGCCAAGGGGTCCGGCGGGGTCGGGCGCCCGGTCCTCTCCCGGGACGAGCACGTGTGCCGGTACGCCCGCGCGGGACAGCATCCCGGTGAAGCGCTCCCGCTGCCCCCGGTCGACGAGGACGATCTCCGGAGCGGCGTCGGCGAGGACGTACTCCAGCCGTTCGTCCGGGTACGCGAGGTCCAGCGGCACATAGGCGCCGCCCGCGGTGACGATCGCGACCAGTGCGACGACCTGTTCGAGGGAGGGCGGGACGGCGACGGCGACGCGCTTGCCCGGCCCGGCGCCCGCCGCGCGAAGGGCCCTGGCCAACTCGTTCCCGGCGTCCGCGAGTTCGCCGTAGGTCAGTGACCGGGTGGTGCCGTCGAGGGCGCACTGGGTGACGGCGGTGGCGGAGGGGTCGCGGGCGGCGGCCGCGTCGAACAGTTCGCCCAGGGTCGACCGGGTGACCGGCACGGGCCGCCGGTCGCCCTCGGGCGCCGGTTCGCGGGCCAGGTCGACGACCAGGGCGCCTGGCCGGGTGAGCAGGTGGGTGAGGGTCCGGGTGAAGGTGCGCAGGATCTCCCGGGCGTCCGGCTCCCGCAGCAGCGCGCGGTCGTGGATCAGATTGAAGCGCGGGCGGCCGTCGCGGGTGCGTTCGACGACCAGCGTCAGCGGGTAGTGCGGGGCGCCCTCGTTCGCGATGCCGGTGACGACGAGCGTGTCGTGGGGTCCGCGCAGACCGTCCGCATCGGTGGCGACGTCGAACACCACGAGGGTGTCGAAGAGCGGGCCGGCGCCCGTCCGGCGACCGATCCCGGCCAGCGCGACGTGCTGGTGCGGCAGCACCGCGCTCTGGTGTTCGCGCACCGAGGCGATCAGGTCGCGCGCCGTGGTGGTGCCGGTCCACCGGGCGCGTACGGGGATCGTGTTGATGAGCAGCCCCACCATGTCCTCGATGCCGGGCACATCCGCGTCGCGTCCGGAGACCGTGGAACCGAACACCACGTCGCCGCCGTGCAGGATGCCGCCCAGTACGAGGGCCCAGGCGCTGTGCACGGCCACGCTCAGCGGCACTCCGGCGGACCGGGCGGCCGCGTCGATGTCGTCCTCCGGCTCCACCACGGCGTCGGCGAACCGGCCCGACGGGATGTGCCCCTCGGCGACCAGTGAGGGTCCGGGCAGTCCGGCGAGCTGCTCGCGCCACACCCTCTCGCTCTCGTCGCCGTCACGTCGGGCGAGCCGGCGTACATGGTCGGCGAAGCCGCCGACAGGGTACGCGCTCCCGGGCCGGTGGTACTCGGCCAGCAGGGTGCGGAGCATCGGGGGCACCGACCAGCCGTCGGCGATGATGTGGTGCACGGTCTGCACCAGGACGTTCCGGCCGGAGCCGGCGCGGACGAGGGTGTACCGCATCAGCGGGCCGGCGGCGAGGTCGAAGCCTGCGCGGCGGTCCCGCTCGGCCCATGCGCGGATCTCGTCGTCGGTGGCGCCGGGGCGGTCCAGGACGGTGAAGGGAGCCTCGACCCCGCTCTCCAGCACCGAGACCACACGGCCGTCGGCGAGGGCCGTGAACCGCGCCGCCAGGTTCGGGTAGAGCGTGAGCAGCCGGGTGGCCGCCGCCGCGAGCCGGCCGGGGTCCACCTCGCCGTCGAGCGTCAGCAGTTGCTGTTCGACGTAGCTGCCCGCCGATTCCTCGTCGAAGACCGAGTGGAAGTACAGGCCCTCCTGAAGCGGGGTGAGCGGCAGGATGTCCCGCAGCGCGGGGCCGTCCAGGGCGTCGACGTCGGCCTGGGTCAGCGTCAGCGGGGCGAAGTCGCTTGGCGAGTGGCCGCCCAAGTCGAGCGGGGCCAGCGCGGCCAGCCCCGTCAGGGCTGTCCGTAAGTACTCGCCGAGGGTCGCGACGTCCTCGTCGGTGAACATTCCCTCGGGCCAGGAGACGGTGGTCACCAGCTCGAACTCACCGGTGGCCGGGGCCGGTTCGGCTATCGCGTTGAACTCCAGGGCGCGCGGCAGCCGCATCCTCGGGTCGCGCTTCTCGCCGAGCTGCCCGGTGGCGCCCGTGAGCTGCCAGTCGCCGGACGCGCCCGCGTCGAAGCGGCCCAGGTAGTTGAAGAGGACCTGCGGCGCGGGCGTGGCGAGCCCAGTGTCGGACAAGTAACGCAGGGCGCCGTAGGAGACGCCGTTGCGCGGCACCCCCGCGAGGTCCTCCTTGACGGCCTTCAGCGCGGCGGCCAGGTATTCGGGGGCGGTGAAGTCGACCGCCGCTCCGGGGTCCACGGTCACCGGGAACAGGGTGGTGAACCAGCCCACGGTCCGCGACAGTTCGGGCTCGAAGCCCGCGGTGTCCGCCACGAACCGTCCTTCGCGGCCGTGGCCTTCCAGTTCGATGTACGCGAAGGTCTGGTCCTGTCCGAGATCGCGGCGCCACCGGGCGAGGGCGACGGCGAGCGCGGTGAGCAGCACGTCGTTGACCCGGGCGTGGAACTTCGCGGGGATCCCGCCCAGCAGCGCTGCCGTGACGCCGGGGCCGACCGAGACGGTGCGCACCCGTTCCCGGGCGACGGTGTCGGTGTCGGACGGCGGCCGCCTGCCGACCGGTTCGTCCACTCCGGGCAGCGGGCGCCGGAAGTAGGCGCGGTCGGCGTCGAACGGGGTGCGTGCCAGCAGCTGCGTCCAGCGCCGGAACGACGTGCCCACCGGGGGCAGTTCGACCGGAGCGCCGGAGGTGTGCCGGCGCCACGCCGTGGCCAGGTCCTCCATCAGGATCCGCCAGGACACGCCGTCGACGACCACATGGTGGACGACCAGGGCCAGTTGCCGTGCCTCGCGGCGCCAGACGGCTCGCAGCATCACGCCGTTGTCCGGGTCCAGTGCGCGCGTGGCCAGCGCGACGCACTCGTCGAGCGGCAGGTCGCTCTCCTGCCAGGTCCTCCCTGCCCCGTCGGCCCGGGTCCCGTCCGCCCTGTCGGTTCCGGTCGTGTCGGCCCGAGTCCCGTCGACCGGGGGCCCGTCTGCCCCATCGGTTCCGATCGCGTCGGCCCGGGTCCGGCCCGCCTCGGGTATGTCGAAGCTCCAGCGGTCGCCGCGCACCAGCCTGGCGCGGAGCGTGTCGTGCCGTACGAGCAGCGCGGCGAGGATCGTGTCGAGAGCGTCGGCGGTCAGGGCCGCCGGGGTGTTGACCACCACCGACTGCACGAACCCGTCGACCGCGTCCGTGGTCTCGCCGAGCCACTGCACGACGGGTGATCCCATGACGGGGCCGGTCGGCACGTCCGCGTGGTCCACGCCCGCGGCGTCCTCGCGGCCCGCGACGGCCGCCAGCGCTCCCACGACGCTGTGGGTGAAGATCTGCCGTGCCGTGACGTGGAGCCCGGCGTCGCGCAGCGCGCTCAGCAGCGCGATCGCCAGGATGCTGTCCCCGCCGAGGTGGAAGAAGTCCTGGTCGGTGCCGACCTCGTCCAGGCGGAGGACCGCGGCGACCGCCTCGCACACCACGCGCTCGTTCTCGGTGGCGGGCGCGCGGTGCGCGCCCGTCGCCCGCGCGGGCTCCGGCAGCGCGTTCCGGTCGAGCTTGCCGTTCGCGGTGAGCGGGAACTCCTCCAGTAAGACGATGTGGGCGGGCACCATGTACTCCACCATGTGCTCGGCGGCCCACGCCCTGACCTCGTCCGCGGTCAGGTCCTCACCGCCGGCCGCCGGGATCGCGTACCCCACCAGATAGGTGCCGCCCGCCGAGTTCCGCCTGGCGACGACGCAGGTGTGCCGTACCCGGGGGTGCTCCGCGAGGGACGCCTCGGCGTCCTCGATCTCCAGCCGCATACCGCGGATCTTGATCTGGTTGTCGGCCCGGCCGAGGAAGTCCAGCGAGCCGTCGGGGGCGAAGCGGGCGAGGTCACCGGTCCGGTACAGCCGGGAGCCGTCCCCGGCGAAGGGATCGGCCACGAAGCGGGACGCGGTGAGACCCGGGGCGCCCACGTATCCGCGCCCCAGCAGGAAGCCTCCCACGTACAGTTCGCCGCCGACCCCGACCGGGACCGGGCGCAGCTCCTCGTCGAGCACGTACAGGCGGGTATTGGGGTTGGCCTTGCCTATGGACGTCGACAGTCGTTCCGCCGTGTCCCGGTAGACGACGTGCGAGACGCCGATCGTCGTCTCGGCCGGGCCGTAGCCGTGGTACATGGGGATGTCGAGCCGGCCGCGGAACCGTTCGTACAGCTCGGGTGTCAGCACCTCGCCGCCGCACCAGACGTGCCGCAGGCTGTCCAGCTGCCCGGAGTCGCCCGCGATGTCCAGGAGGACGTCCAGCATGGACGAGACCAGATAGGTGAAGGTGACGCGCTGCTCGGCGATCACGCTCAGCAGGTGGTGCGGGTCGCGTTCGCCGCCGGGCCGCAGCACCACCAGCCGCGCGCCGCACACCAGCGGCAGGAAGATCTCGTTGATGGAGATGTCGAAGGAGAGGGGGGCCTTGAACAGTGACGCGTCGTCGTGGCCGAAGCCCAGAATCTCGCGGACCTGCCACAGCAGGCGTTCGCTGATCGCTTCGTGCCGGATCATCGCGCCCTTGGGCCGCCCGGTCGAACCGGATGTGAAGATCACGTACGCCAGGGCGGCTCCGGGGACGGTGACGCCGGTCCCGCCGGTGGGGTGCGAGCCGTACCGCCAGTCGTCGAGGTCGACGGCGACGGCTTCCGGTTCGCCCTCCGCGTGCTCGCCCGAGGTGTTGAGCTGCGCCGCGACGCTGGCGTCCTCGACGACGGCGGCCCGTCGGGAGGCGGGCCACTGCGGGTCGAGCGGTACGAAGGCGCACCCCGCCTGGAGCACGGCGAGGAGCCCGATCACCATGTCCGCGCCACGGTTCAGCGAGACGCCGACGACCTGCTCGGCGGCGAGACCGCGCCCGATCAGATGATGGGCCAGCTGACTCGAAAGTTCCGCCGCTTGACGGTACGTCAGGGTCCGGTTCTCGTCGACGATCGCTATGGCGTCCGGCCTGGTCCGCGCCTGTTCGCGGAACAGCTCCACGATCGTCGGGCGGTCCCGCTCGGCCCCGGTGTCGTTCCATTCGGCCAGCGGTCGGAGTCTCTCCGCCGGGCTGGACGGGCCGATGGTTCCGATGGGCCGGTCCGGGAAGTCGGCCAGGTCATCGAGCGCGAGCTGTGCCTGGGCCGGCTCGACGCCTTCCGGTACGGCGATGCTCCGGCCGTCGGCGCCGACCTCCCAGCCGCCCCCGCCCACCCCGCCGTTGTCGACCCACCCGAGAACGTCGGCGAAGAGTGTGCCGGGGGTGAGGTCGATCCCGTCGGGACTCCGGCCCGTCGCCCAGTAGGCCAGACCGATGGCACACGCCTCGGTGACGGTCCGGTCCGCATGGTCGCCGATCCGCCGGCGTACTCCGGCGAGGCGTGCGGTCGAGAGCAGAATGGGACAAGCGCTCGGTTCCACCATCGAGTACTCAACACCCTTCCGGGCCGGAGTGACCGGCCCCATGTCTTGTAGGGCCGGCTGAGTCTTGTAGGGCCGGCTGACCGCCTTCTCGCCATGCCCGCCACAGCCGCGCGTACCGGCCGCCACCAGTTCCTCGTGCGTTCCCTGCTCGACGACGCGGCCCGCGTCCGGCACGGCGGTCCGGTCCGCCGCCATCGCCGACCGGAGTGGGGAGCCCGTCGGGCAGGGCGGAGACCCGGCCGCCATCACCCACCGCCCACCGCCCACCGTGCGCAGCGCGTCGGTCGGTTCGGCGTCGGTGGCGGCCGGCGCCGCCAGGCGCGGGCCGCGGAGAACGCGTGCGTCTCCCGCGTCAGGACGCTCACCAGGACCCGCGCGCCCGCTCCGGGCCGGCGAGTTCGGTCGTCCCGATGCGCACCGATCCCGACTGCGGGGTGCCGATGCCCGCGAATCAGTACGGCGAGGGTCGCCTTGCCCGACAGCACGGCGAGGGTCGTCGTGCCCGACAGCCGGTTCGCGTACCCGCCACGGTTCCCGGGTGCCCCTCTCCCGGAAGGCGTCCTCCAGCCGGTACGCCCGGACCGTGTCGACCCCGTTCAGACCGCTGATCGACGCCTGGTCGCGGCCGGCCAGGGCCACCCGCTGTTCCGCGTGGAGACGGGCGGAACGCGGCAGGTGCCAGCGCGGGGCCGGCGCGTACGTGGGCAGCGCGCCGGTGCCCGCGAGGCCGAGCCGCCAGTCGAGTCCGATTCTCGTCGTCGGGCTCGTCCGCCGAGTCGGAACCACACCCCGCGAGGAGGCCGACACCGAGGGCCTCGGCGGTCGGGGCGGCCGCCAACCGCCGCCAGGAGTGCACAAGCGTCGTTCGCAGGAGGAGCATTCCGAGATCCCTTGCTCTCGTGCTGTTCACTGCGCCCTCTCAGGACAGGCAAACCCTACCTTCGTTACTTAGGTTAGCCTAGCCTTATCACTGCCTATCTTTCTGCGATCCACTCCGTACGGACGCGTGCACGGCCGATGGGCGCGACGAGCCGCCGGCCGGGCCGTCCATCACAGCGGCTCGCAGCCCGAAGGCCCGGCACAGCAGCTCGGCGGTGATCACCTCACGCGGGCACCCCTGCGCCAGGCCCCCTCCCTCATCACGACGAGGTTGCCGCTGTAGCGAGCGGCCAGGTGGAGGCCGTGCGGCACCATCACCACCGAGCAGCCGGATTCGTCCAGGTCGCCCACCAGGTCGAGCATGTCGACGGCGTGCGCGCCACCAGGTCCGAGCCGGCCGGCAGCAACACTCCCACCCAGCAGAGTTCACGGCGTACGACGTCGGCCTTCCGTGAAGCAGTACGTCGATTTGCCTATAAGCTATAGGCACCTGCATACTTTCTGTAGTAAAATCGAGAGTAGGTGATGGTTGTGGTTCGGGCAGGACTGAGCCCGGAGCGGCTCACACTCGCCGGTGCGGAACTCGCCGATGAAGCCGGTTTCGACCAGGTGACTCTGTCGGCGCTCGCCCGGCGCTTCGACGTGAAGGCCGCGAGCCTGTACTCACATCTGAAGAACTCCCACGAACTCAAGACCCGAATCGCGCTGTTCGCGTTGGAGGAACTCGCCGACCAGGTCGCCCACGCCGTGGCCGGACGCGCGGGCAAAGACGCCCTGACGGCCTTCGCGAACGCCTACCGGGACTACGCCCGAGCGCACCCGGGCCGGTACGAAGCCGCCCGGTTCCGGCTCGACCCGCAGACGGCCGCGGCCAGCGCCGGCGTCCGGCACGCGCAGATGACACGGGCGATCCTGCGCGGCTACGACCTGGCGGAGCCGGACCAGACACACGCGGTCCGCATGCTGGGCAGCGTCTTCCACGGTTACGCCAGCCTGGAAGCGGCCGGCGGCTTCAGTCACACGGATGTCCCTTCACAGGATTCCTGGGCCTGGACCCTGGACTCCCTCGACGCCGCGCTGCGGAGGCGGGCGACCCCCTGACGAGCGGCGCGCCACTCTTCGAACGGTTCCCGCGTACCGACCCGATTCCCCCAGCCCCCCGCCCAGAACCGAAGGCTTGAGGCAATGAGCACCGAACAGAAGTGGATCACCACCCCCATCACCGCCGACTTCCTGCGCGGACACCTTGAAGTGGAGGAGACCGCGCACGGTCTGCTGCCGCACCGGCTGCCCGCCTGGGCGCGCCGCCAGATTCCGGACGACCGGCTGGCCGTGGCCGAAGCCCAGCCTTCCGGTGTCCGGCTGGCCTTCCGCACCCGCGCCACCGGCATCGAACTGGACACCCTGCCCACCAAGCGTGTCTACCTGGGCTTCCCGCCCCCACCGGACGGCGTGTACGACCTGATGGCCGACGGCCGGCTCACCGCCCAGGCCACCGTGAAGGGCGGAAACCTCCGCACGATCACCGACATGCAAACCCAGACCGCGGAGTTCACCGAGGGACCGGCGGGCACCGCCCACTTCACCGACCTCCCCGCGGGCGAGAAGAACATCGAGATCTGGCTTCCGCACTCGGAGATCACCGAGGTGATCGCCCTGCGAACCGACGCCCCCGTCGAGCCGGCCCCGGACAACGGACGCCGGGTGTGGCTGCACCACGGCAGTTCCATCAGCCACGGCTCGAACGCCGTCTTCCCGAGCACCATCTGGCCCGCCCTGGCCGCGTCAGCGGGAGGCGTGGAACTGATCAACCTCGGATTCGGCGGCAGCGCACTGGTGGACCCGTTCACCGCGCGTGCGATGCGCGACACCCCCGCCGACCTGATCAGCGTCAAGCTCGGCATCAACGTCGTCAACAGCGATGCCATGCGCCTGCGGGCCTTCGTGCCCGCCGTCCACGGCTTCCTCGACACCATCCGCGAGGGTCACCCGACGACACCCCTGCTCCTCGTGTCGCCGGTCCTGTGTCCGACCCACGAGAACACCCCCGGCCCTCTCATGCCGGACCTCGAAAGCGGAACCCTCCGGTTCAAGGCCACCGGCGATCAGGCGGAAACCGCCGCCGGACGGCTGACGCTCACGATCATCCGCGACGTACTCTCCGGCATCGTCGAGCAGCGAGCCGTCGAGGACCCGAACCTCCACTACCTCGACGGACTCGACCTCTACGGCGAGAGCGACCACGCCGAGTTCCCGCTGCCGGACGCGATCCATCCCAGCCCCGAAGGACACCGCCGCATCGGCGAGAACTTCGCCAAACTCGTGTTCGCGAACAACGGCCCCTTCACCACCAAGACCGGCTGACCCCGTAAGCCCTACGCTGGACCGGCCTGCCGGACCCACTCGTGACGGCCTCGCGCCGGCTCCAGTGCTCCAGGTCGTGAGGCGAGGGGAGCCCCGGCGAGAGGAGAAACGTGCTTCCTCCGGTCGGCAGTACCAGCCACCGGCTGCTCGGATAGCCTCTCCGAACACACCCGCCGAAGCGACCCGACGAACTGTGAGCAGCCAGTGATACGAGACCTGTACAACGTCCGGTTGCAGACCGCGGATGGCGGCTCCACGCCACTGACCGAGGAGGAAGAACAGCGCACACGGGCGGTGTTGTTCGGTGATCTCGGCAAGGCGATCGCCGAACGGGGCTGGGTACGGTTCCCCGCGTACTCGCCGGAGGAACGCCGCCGACTGGTCGATGTCGCGCACCGACTCAGTTCCTCCTGGGGGCAGCAGGTGTTCGTCGAGGCCGAGGACCAGTGCGCCCTGATGCTCCATCTCGCCGGGTATGGGCCGGAGCCTGAGAATCCGATGCTGTCGCGGGCGTAGAACGGGGACAGGGCGGGCCGAGGGTCCGTGACGCGGAAGGATGAACTCGGTCCGCCTGTACGGAGGGTTGCCGGGGCACGCTGGTCGAACGAGGAGTGCTTCCAGGCCGCGAAGAGCGGTCGGCACCCTGCTTTCGCTCACGGGAATCCGGTCTCCGCGACGCCTGCTCTGCCGTTGGATGGGGGCACGGATGTACCGGAACGGGTCGTGGGTGTCGACGGTATGCCGAAGCGTGGCGGAAGTGGCTCGATGCTCGATCACGGCGCTCCGCACGCACCGGTTGCCGCGATCGGCGCGGTGGCGGTGCTCCCCGGGCCGGTCAGCGTGCCCGAACTCTTCGGCGTCATGGAGGAGCAGGGTGGTCTCGTCCGGGTGGGTGCGGCTTCATCGAGGCACAAGCCCGCCGGTCACACTCGAGGGTGAAGATCCTGATCAGACGAAGGCCGCCGCCCCACGCCCGGCGAGGTCCCCACAGGAGCGCCCCGGCCGGGGTCTTCGAAGCCCTGCCGGACGCGCTGGTCGTCGATGCCGCCGAACGGGACGAGGTGGACCTGTCGCTGGTCAGCGTGGCTCCGCCAACGTCCGGGCCTCCCATGGTGCCGCCGGGACGCACCTCGATTCCGGTGCCCTCACCGCTCTGGAAGAGCAGCTGCCGAACCGCCTCGGCGAAGCAAGGGGGTGCGTTTCAGGAGGCGTGAATGGCTTGAACATAGCCAGATCCTTGCGATGGAGTCGGGTACTGGTGTCTTCTCACGACCGAGCGATCAAAGGGGATGGATCGGTGAACACTGCCGGCAAGAAGGGTCGTCGGGGTGCGGGCGGCAGCCGGGATGAACGGCATGCGGTCGTCGTGGGCGGGAGCCTCACAGGTCTTCTCACCGCGCACGTTCTCGCCGGGTGCGCCGACCGGGTGACCATGGTGGAGCGCGACAGGTTCCCGGAGGGTGTGGAGCCGCGGTCCGGGGTACCGCAAGGGCGGCATCCGCATGTTCTGCTGGAGGGCGGGCAGGTGGCCCTGGAGTCGTTACTGCCGGGCCTCCTCGCGGAACTGGCGGCGGCGGGCGCGCCACGGGTGGGTATGCCGTCCGACCTGGTGTTGTGGCAGGACGGGCGCTGGTTCCGGCGGCTGCCCGCAACTACGCACATCTACACCGGTTCCCGCGCACAGCTGGAAGACCTGATCCGGCGGCGCGTTCTCGCCAATCCGGTGATCACCGCGGTGGAGGCGACCGACGTGGTCGGGCTCCTCGGTGACGCCTCCCGGGTACGGGGCGTGCAGTTGCGGAGCCGCTCCGGTGACGCCCGTGGGGAGCAGCGTTCCCTCAAGGCCGACCTGGTCGTCGACGCGTCGGGCAGCGGCACGAAGGCCCCGCGGTGGCTCACGGCGATCGGGGCCGAGGCCCCGCACGAGGAGACCATCGACACCGGGCTTGCCTACGCGTCCCGGCTCTACCGCGGCAGGGACGGCGTCCTTGGCGGTGACACGGCCGGCTACTACGTCTATCCCAGCCCGGCCCAGGTCCACGCCGGCGGTGCGCTGCCGCTGGAGGACGGCACCCATCTGGTCATTGTCTCGGGGCTGCGCGACGACGAACCGCCCACGTCCGACGACGAGTTCGTGACGTATGCGAAGAGGCTGCCGCACCCACTCCTGCACCGGTGGCTGGACGAAGCCGAACCGCTCTCACCAGCGTTCGGCTTCCGGCAGACCGCGAACATCCGCCGCCGCTACGACCTGCCGGGCCGTCGTCCGGCCGGATTCCTCGCCGCGGGCGATGCCCTGTGCACCTTCAACCCGGTCTACGGGCAGGGCATGGCCGTCGCAGCGATGGGTGCGATCGCCCTGCGCGATGCACTGGCCGATCCGCGCCGGACCCCTACGACGCGGCGCGTGCAGCGAGCACTTCTCGTAGCATCCCGGCAGGCGTGGAACATCTCCGCCGGGGCGGACCGCACGATGCCCGGCGCGATCGGCACCGCGGTCGGCGTCGGGCCCGCGGATCGCGTAGCGGACTGGTATCTGAAGCGCGTCCAGGCGTGCTACCCCGGCGACCCCGTGGTGGGGCGTGCCTTCCGCTCAGTGCTGGTCCTCTCCGCTCCCGTGACCGCCCTGTTCTCGCCGTCCGTGGCCCGGGCCGTGCTTCTCCGCCCGTCGGCGAGGACCCCTGCCGAGCCACCGCTGACACCGGAGAGATAGCGAAGCAGGCGCCGGTCAGGGGCTTTCCCACTGCCGCTCGCGGAGCCGGTGCGGAGCGCGGTGACGGGGTCGCCGGTGCCGCACCGGACCGAAGGCATGGCGGAGTCGGTCCTCGCACCGGACTGTCAGCGGACCGTGCCGGCGGCAGTGGTTGGGCCTCCGCGAGCGCCTGTCCGATCTCCCTTCCCGTACGTGGCTCCGACCCGGCCGCGGCCGGGCTCCCGCTTCTGCGCTCCCTCGATCTGCGGACCGACCGTCTGCGCACCTTGCCCGACTGGCCGACCGCGATCCCGTCGCCGGAGAAGCTCGACCTCCGCTGGAACGACCTCGATCCCCCTCCCGGACTGGTGGACGCGCTCGAACAGCGCCGCTGTGTGGTCCTGTTGCTCTGAGAAGCGGGGGTGTTGCCGGGAGGGGGGAGTCTTGCCGGGAGGTGAGTTGGGAGGTGAGCCGGGTGGGGAACAAACGGGCGGGTAACAGACCCGCTGGGAGCCCGGCCGCGGCCGGGTGCTTCAGTCACGGAGTGAGGGAGCCTGAATGGCCGACGCGGGGGAAGCCGAGCTGTGGGAGCGACTGGAGAGGCTGGAGCGGCGGCACGGGGCGTACGGGCTGGAGACCGCCGCCTTCCGGCACGAGCTGGCGGGGGAACTGCACGGGGCGGGCCGGCTCCAAGAGGCGGAGGAGCAGTACCGGCGGACGTACGAGGGCTTCGCCCGGAACTTCGGGCAGCGGCATCTGGTCACCCTCACCTGTCTGAACAATCTGGCGCTGGTGCTCCGGGACCAGGGCCGGCTGGACGAGGCCGTGCGTCTGCTCGGGGCCGTCTACCAGGCACGGGCGGAGCTGGTCGGCCCGGAGAATCCGCTGACGCTGAACGCCGCGAACAACCTGCTCATCACGCTGGTGCGCCAGGGGCGTCTGGAGGAGGCGGCGGAGCAGTATCCGGCGCTGATCAGCGCCTGTAAGAGCGCCTTCGGCGCCGATGATCCCAATGTGGCGGCGATCCGCGACGACCACGTCGATGCGCTGCGCAGACTCGGCCGGCACCGGGAGGCCGCCGGGCTGCGCGGCACGGACCCGGTGCTCCCGATCGCGAAGGTGCTGCTCAGCTGCGCACGGCAGCTGCGGTACACCGGGATGATCCCGGTGGCGATGTCCGCCACCCGCTACGGCGCCGAACTGACGCTGGGTACCCACCACCGGGCACGGGTGGACCTCGCCACGGGCCGCAGGCTGGTGGACGCCGAGTGGGGAGTCGGCTGCGACATCGTGGGGTCGTCGGACACCGAGGCACCGTACGACCCGGCCACGGACGGGCGGGAGATCGCCGACCCGGTCGCCGACGCCACGGGCGCGCTGGCCGAGCACTTCGCCGACGCGGAACGGGCTTTGGGTGAGGGACGGCTGCGGGTGCGTGTGTTCGCCCATCATCCGCACTGGCCCCGGCTGTCCGCTCCGCCGGTGCTGACGGTCGACCGTCGGCTGATGTCCCGCCGGGACCGGACGCGGCACGACCGGCTGGTACTGGCCATCCCCGGCGTCACCGTGCTGGAGAGCCGGGGCGGCCCGCTCCGGGGGCCCGGGTTCACGGTCCGGCTGCCCGGGGCGCCCGAGGTGACGGTCTCCAGCATCGAGGGCATCGACAGCCGCCCCGCACCGACCCGGGCCGAGGCATGAGGGGCGTCCGGCCGGCGGCGGGGCGCGGTCGTGAGCCAGGGGCCGGGGTGGTGGTTGGCGCGAGGCGCGGGGGTGCGGTGCCGGGTGGACCGGGTGGACCGGGTGCGGGGTGCGCGGTGGATCGCGCGGTGCCGTGGGCGGTGGGGTCCGTGCCGGACGAGGGACCGGCCGTCAGGCGCCGGAGTGGTCCGTACGGTCCTTGCGCAGCAGCGAGTTGGCCTCCTCGCCGACCTCCCGGGTCAGCCGGCCAGGGCAGTTGACACCCAGCTGGAGCACCAGATCACGTCCGAACATGTCCACCGACGACTCCACGAGGTCGGCGTAGACCCCGATGGCCAGCCTGGTGCGGTGCCGGGCGGCGAGCAGCACCGCCGCCGCGAGCAGGGCGGCGGGCCACCAGAACACCGCGAGCGCCAGATAGAGCAGGCCCCAGCCCACGAGCCGTGCGGCGGACGCGCAGGCCGTCTGCGCGGCGACGAGTTCGGGACGTACGGTCTCCGGAAGCATCAGCCACAGCCGGGGCCAGGCGGCGGACAGGTCCAGGCGGTAGCGGTCGTGGATCCGCTGGTCGACGGCGTTCAGCCGGTCACCGGCCCAGGTCGGCCGGTCGGCGGGCACGGTGCAGACGGCGTCACGGCGGGCGATCGCGGTCCGCAGGACCTCCGCCGCCCCGGGGGCGCCGCCCGACGCGGCGAACTCCGCGAGCGCCGTCCGTACCTGGGCCTCGGCGCGCTCCCACCGGCGTCTGCGGGCCGAGGTGAACCGGCGCAGCAGCGGTTCCCGCCCCGAGGCGGACCAGAGCCGTTCCACCAGCAGTTCGCCCGCCGAGGCCGCCATCCCGGCGGCGGCCGACGCGGCGGTGAACGCGACCGCTGCGATCAGCACCGACCCCGCCCGGCCGCCCGCGGGTGCCGCCGCGACCGAGTCGAGCCAGGTCCGCAGCGGGCCGGGGTCGAGCGCATGGCCGTGACCGAGCACGGCGGCGACCACCGCCGCGCAGATGTAGAAGGCGCCGGGGAGCAGCAGCACGGTCGCCCAGCGGCCCGCGACCTGGCGCCCCAGTTCCGCGAGGACGATGCTCACAGATGGATCCGGCGGGAGACCAGCCGCAGCCCGGTCAGCGCGCACGCAGGGCCGGCGTCGGCCCGCTCGCCGTCCTGCGTCGGCACCATCCGCGAGCACGGCCGGGGCGCCGGGCAGGCCCATACGGTCACCACCGGATGCTCCCGGCCTCCCCGGGGGGTCTCATAGCCGCGAGCACCCGTGGTGAGCCCGTCGATGCCGTGGCGCGCGAACGCCTCGTCCAGTGCGTGGAGATCCGCCGCCAGTCCGGGGCCGCCCTCGCCCGCGCGGACCGCCGCCGTCAGCCGGTCGAGCACCTCGCCCGCCCCGTACGCCCGCGCGTGCTCTGCGAGTGAGTCGCCCTCGGCCTGCGGGCACAGCCGGGCCAGTTTCTCCCCCACCTCGTCCACGGCCACGCGGTCACGACTCCCCTGATTCACCGACACGCGTCAAACTACTTGATGTGGTGACAGTTTGACGGACTGTCGTGCCGAACACCTTCCGAGGATACGTGTGCTGCTGAAGTACGGGGGCTGTGGTGAGCGACCTGTCCGGGCCGACGCCGGAGGAGATCGAGGTCTGTCTGGCCGCGTACGAGCGGACCGGTGACCCCGGTGAGCTGCCGGTGCTGGACGCCCCCGAGTTCCCGGACGAGGGCGCGAGGGAAGCGGCGCGCGCCGATCCCGCGCATCTGGCCCGGCTGGCGCTGGCGCGCTGGTACCGCTATCTCCAGTGGCCGGGTGTCCATGGGCTGTTGGAGCGGCGGGCCGCGCTGGCGCTGGCGGCCCGGCTGGGCGCCGTCGCCGGGTCCGGGACCCGGGGCGGGCGTTCGGACGGTGTGGCGGACCGGCTGCCCGAGCCGTTGCGCGGGCCCGCCACCGCACCGCCGCCTCGCCGCCCGCTCCTGCGCACGCGGCGGCCCGAGGCCCCGCCGGAGCCCGTCGCCCTCGGGGCCGCCCGGATCGACCAGCTGCGGTTCCTCATGGACCGGGCATACGAGTTCGGCGACATCAGCGCGCTGACCACGGCGATCGGGCTCCAGAGCCGGTGGCTGAAGGAGAAGACGCTGTCGCCCGTCGAGCGCGCGGCGCTCCTCACCGACCACTCCGTGCTGGCGCGCCGCGCCGGGGAGTCCGGTGCGGGCGGTGACCGGGACTGGTTCGGCGAGGCCGAGCAGGTCGCCACCCTGGCCGTGAAGGCGACCCGGCCCGACGGGCACGATCCTCATCTGGCCAACCGGCTGGTGCTGCGGGGGTACTGCGCCGCCCTTCAGTACACCGGGAACGGGGAGAGGGACGGAGCCGACCGGGAAGACGAGCAGGAAGGCGAAGGCGCTGAGGAGGGCCCGGCAGGTCACGGGGTGCGGGGGCTCGGCGGTCCGGGCGGTCCGGCGCCGCTGGAACGCGCCGTGGCCGACTACGGCCGTGCCGCCGAGCTGGCGGGGCGTGCCGTCCCCGTGAGCCTGGCGCCGGCGCGGGCGCTGGGCGCGGCGCTGACCCGCCTGTACGAGGCGAACGGTTCGGCCGAGACCCTGGCCGAGGCCCTGAGAACCACCCGCGATCTCGTACGGGCCACCGACGCGTCCGACCGCCGGGCCCGGGGACACCGGGAACGCCTGGAGGCCCTGCGTGTTCGCGCCACCGCACGCCTCGGCGCGGCGGAGACCGAGGCGATCCTGAGCGGCGAACCGTTCCCCGTGCCCGAGGCGATCCTCCACGGCGAACCACCGGTCCACGGGGCCGGAGCGGCCCTCGGGGCCGGAGCAGCCCTCGGGGCCGGAGCAGCCCTCCACGGCAAACCGGCCCCCGGAGCCGGATCGGCTCTCCACGTCGAAGCGGCCCTCGGCGGCGAAGACCCGGCGGAGAGCGCGGCAGGGAGCCCAGTGGGCAACCCGGACAGCATCGGTACGGCAGCTCCGCACGACCGCCACCCGACGGAGAACCCCACAAGCAACCCCGACACCCCCGGCACTGCGGCCCCTCACGACCGCCACCCGACGGAGAACCCCACAAGCAACCCCGACACCCCCGGCACCGCGGCCCCTCACGACCGCCACCCGACCGGGAACCCGGCAGGGAACGGCGCGCGGTCCGGCCGCAACTCCCGTACGCCGGACGGCGCCACAGCGGGCGTACCCCCGTACGAGACCGTGAGGGAAGTCGTTCGCGGCCGACGGCCCGTGCCGGACGTGTCCGGCGCGCCCAGTGCGGCGGACGGCGCCCGCACGGGACGCGACGGCCACCCGGCGGACGGCGGGGACCCTGCCGGGAGCGCCCCGCACCCGGGGCCCGGCCCGCACGGGCCGCGCGGCGGCGCTCCGGCCGGCCCCGGCACCCCCGCGCCCTCCGGGCACGTGCTCACCACCGGGGAACCGCACGCCCGTCACGGGCCGGACAGCTCCCGTTTCGACGCGGCACTCCACACCGCCGAGGACCCCGATGTCCCGGGAGGCGAGCGGCGACGGGCCGGGGAGGCGCTGCTGGAGATGGTGCCGCGCCACGACCCCCGGCGTCCCCTGGTGCTGCTCGTCGCCGCCGAGGCGGAGCTGGCGGACCGGCTCCAGGGCGGCGAGGGCGCGTCGGCCGAGCGGGCGCGGCTGACGGCCGTCCGGGCGGTGGACGCGGCCGGGGCCGGGCATCCGATGGCCTACCGCGCCCGTGCCGTCCTCGCGGAGTGCACCCTGTGCGCGGCCCGGGACGGCTCCCCGGGCGCGCGCGGGGACGACGCGCTGGCCGCGGCCCGTGAGGCCAAGTCGCTGCTCCCGGCCGGTGATCCGGACAACGGCGGGCGGCTGAACCGGCTGGCGGACATCCTGACCACGGCCGCGACCCAGATGGGCGACGCCTCGCTGCTGCCGGAGGCCGTCGAACTGCGCCGGGAGGCGATCGATCTCACCCCCACCCCTCACCCGAACCGCGCCTTCTGGCAGTCGAACCTGGCGCACTCCCTGCGCCGGCTGGCCGAAGAGAGAAACGACCCGGAACTCTCCTACGAGGCGGTGTCGGTCGCCCACGAGGCCGCGACCACCCTGCCCGACGACCATCCGAGGAAGCACGAGCTGCTGTTCAATCTGGCGTCGGAGTTCATGTCCGCCGCGGAGCGTGATCCGGGCGAGGAGCTGCTGGCGGAGGCGGACGCCGTCCTCGGCCGGGGCCTGGACATGCTGGCGCCGGACCACCACGACCAGCCGCGTTTCCTCAGCCAGATCGCCCTGGTACGGCTGAAGCGCCATGCGGCGACGGGCGACCCCGGGATGCTGGCCGACGCGACCTGGCTGGCGCGGGAGGCCGTCGCTCTGACCCGGGCGGACGACACCTGGTGGACCGCCCGCAACGACTATCTCGCCCGCGCGGCCGCCACGTCGTACCGGCTGACCGGTGAGACGGACGAGGCGCTGCGCTTGGAGGCGATGGAGGCGTACACGATCGTCGCCGCCGACCGGACGCTCCCGGCGGCCAAGCGGATCGAGGCGGGGAGCCGGCTGGCTTGGCTCGCCCGCGGGGCCGGGGACCCGGAGCGCGCGCTCCGGGCGCTGGAGGCCGCCCTGGACGAGATTCCGGCGATGGCCCGGCGGTCGCTGACCGGGCCCGTACGCCAGGGCGCCACCCGCAGGGCAGCGCGGCTCGCCGCCGACGCTGCGGCGCTCGCCGTGGACGTGGGGCGGCCGGAGCGGGCCGTCGAACTGCTGGAGAGCGGCCGGGCGGTGCTGTACGGGCAAGCCGTGGCGGCCCGCCGGTACTGGACACCGCTGCGCGCCCTCGATCCGCGCGCCGCGGACGACCTGGAACGCATCGAGTCCCGGCTCGCGGAGAGTGACATCTACACCAATATCAGCTCGTTCACCATCGAGGTCGTACGGATTAGCCCCGGAGGGAAGCGGCGGGAGTCGACACAGGAGGTGGATCCGCGCCCGGGATGGGCTGCCGAGACCCGCAGGCTGGCCGCCGAACGGGACCGTATCCTCGAACGGCTCTCCCGGCACCCCCGGTTCGCGGAGCTGCTGCGTCCGCGGACCTTCGCCGAGGTGCGCCGGGGGATCGCCGGAGCTCCGGTGGTGCTGGTGGCCGCCCATGAGCACCGGGGGGACGCCCTGCTCGTACCGGCCGATCCGGGACAGCCGGTGGTCCATGTGCCGCTGCCGGGGCTGACGGCGGGCGCGGTGCTGGAGCGGATCGGCCGGCTGGAGACGGCGGTCTCCGACGCGACGGACCTCGACAAGGGGTTCGCCCGGCGCGCGGCGGCCCAGTCGGAACTGCACGAGGTGCTGGAGTGGCTGTGGGACGAGCTGGCCGGCCCGGTCGTCGACCGTCTGCCGCCCCCGGCCGAACCCCTGCCGCCGGGCGCGCTGCCCCGGCTGTGGTGGTGCCCGGTCGGCCCGCTGGTACGGCTGCCGCTCCAGGCCGCGGGCCACCATCGCGACCCGTACGGCGGCGGGGACGGCCGCCCCCGTACGGTGATCGACCGCGTCGTGTCCTCGTCCACGCCGACGCTCGCGGCCCTCGCGCACGCGATGCGGGACCGTACGCGGCCCGGACCGGACGGCGATGACAACAGATATGGCAGGCACGACAGGTACGACAGGAACGGCAAGGACAACGAAGACGGCGGGGACAGCGTAGACAGCGGGAACGCGGGTGGCCCGGGGCGGTCGCGGCGGAGTGCGGGGGCGCTCGTCGTGGCGGTCCCCGAGACACCCGGCATGCCCTCGCTGCCCCAGGCCGAGGCGGAGGCCCGTGATGTCCTCGCACTGGTGCCCGGGTCACGGATACTGAGCGGAGAGGAGGCGGGTCTCCGGGCCGTGGAGGCGCAGTTGGGCCGCTATCCCATCGCGCACTTCGCCTGTCACGGCGACAGCAACGCCGCCCTCGGCACCCTGCTGGGCAACGGGCTCCATCTGGCGTCGGGCGAGAAGCTGACCGCCGCCCAGGTGCACGATGTCCGCCTGGACCACGGCGCGCTGGCGTTCCTCTCCGCCTGCGGCACGGCCGAGCAGCATCCCACCATGCCGGACGAGCCGATGCACCTGGCCTCGGCGTTCCAGCTCGCGGGCTTCCGGAGCGTCATCGGCACTCTGTGGCGTACGCCCGACAGCGCCGCCGTGGCCCGGTCGGTGTACTCCTTCCTCACCGCGGCCGGCACCCGCTCCCCGGATCTCACGGCCTCGGCGGTGGCTCTCAACACCGCCCTGCGCGCGGCCCGCGACGCCTATCCGGCGATCCCGACCCGCTGGGCCGCGTATCTGCACGCGGGCGCGTGACGACCGCGAACGCGTCCCCGGCGGACCGCGTACGGCATCCGGGGCCGGTACGCGACCGGGTCAGGTGCCCACCGGTATGCGTGACGGGCCGCCCGGGGCCGTCGCACCGCTGTCCGCCGGCCGCCGCGGTACCGGGCCGGCCGTACGGTACGGAACCCGGGGCCGCGCGGTGGTCTGTCGCCGATCCGGGCCGGGGGGCGCGTACGGGCCGGTGTGTTCATCGGTACGGGCGGCCCCGGGGCCGAGGGGCCGGGCCTGCGGAAGCCGGTCCGGCCCGCCGTACCCGGTCCGGGCCGCTTCCGTGCGGCGGGCGCGTCCCGCCCGGGCGCTACGCTCCGATCACGTCCTCCAGCTCCTGCATCAGCCGGCGCTTCGGACGCGCGCCCACCATCGACTTCACCGGTTCACCGCCCCGGAACACCATCAGCGTCGGCATGGACAGCACCGCGTAACGGTTCGTCGTCTCGGGATTGGCGTCCACATCGATCTGGACCACCTTGAGGCGATGCTCCTCCTCCCGGGAGATCGCGCTCAGGACCGGCGCGATCTGACGGCACGGCGGGCACCAGTCCGCCGTGAACTTCACCAGCACCGGCCGCTCCGACGTCAGCACCTCCGTGGCGAAGTCCGTGTCCGTCACGACCGCCACGCCTTCTGCCTGGATCATGTGTCACTCACCGAGACCTCTCCGAATTCGCATCGTGGTTCCGGGCAGCCGGTCAGCGATTCCGCCTCGGCCCGTGCGAGCTGCGCGCCGACCTGGGCGCGTACGGAGCCGAGACGGCCGATCAGTTCGTCGAGTTCGCTGATCTTGGCCCGGTAGACGGCGATCGAGGCGGGGCAGGAGTCGCCCGAGGGGTGACCCGCACGCAGACACTCCACGAAGGGGCGGGTCTCCTCCAGCTCGAACCCGAAGTCCTGGAGGGTCCGGATCTGCTGGACGAGACGCAGGTCGTCCTCGTCGTAGACGCGGTAACCGTTCTCCGTGCGCCGCGCGGTCAGGAGTCCGCGCGACTCGTAGTAGCGCAGGGTGCGGGTGGTGGTCCCCGCCCGCTCCGCCAGCTCGCCGATTCGCATGCGGCGACCGTAGACGTTGACGCCGGGGTCAGGGCAAGGCCGACCGCGGCATCGCCCGCGCCCGCGTCGTCGGCACCACCTGGTCCGGCCGCCGCTGGACCTCCTCGATCAGCGATGCGGACAGGTGCGGAGACAGCTCCAGGACCTCGTCCACGACGTGAGCCGTCAGGCCGGAGCCGCGGGTATGGACGCGATACCCCAAGTCGGCGGTGGTGGGCGGTTCATGACGGGCGACGGATACACGTGCAGGGAGAACCGCCGGTACCTCGCTCGCGGGCAGTTCGGTTCCGTGGTGTTCAGCGAACCAGACTCGCTGGTAGCCGAGTTCGTCCAGACGAAGCACGGTTTAGCTGGTCGCGTCGAGCGACTCGGCGGCTGTCCGGTTCGACTCCGCGATCACAAGATCCAGAGCGGATAGCGGGATGTCCATGATCGAAATCTCCCTGCGGCGGGCTGTGGCATGAGGGCGCGGGCGACCCTTCGCAGCTCGAAGTGGGCCAGGAAGGGCTCCAGAGCCGTTCGAGGGAGTCCTGGACGGAAACCAGCAGCATGGCGCGCTAAGGGCTGCACACGCTGGGTGATCGCGGTCAGGACTCGCCGGGCTCTGGGGAGACCAGCAGAAGCCGCTCCAGTTCGCATCCGATGCAATCGGCGGCGGTCGTATCAGCAGTGCAGCGGTTGGTGACGAGAATAATCGTGAGAGGCGAGAGGGCCCTGGCGAGGAGGCGGATTCCGGGGCCCCAACTGAACAAGCAGGCGCTTGAGTCGGCGGAGGTATCTCGCTCGGGGATCAGCCGAGCAGTGCCGTTGCTTCGACCTCGACGAGCACATCCGGCTCGAAAAGGCAGTCGACGCCGATGAGCGAGGCTGGCGGCATGGGGAGCCGGAGCCCAATCTCGTCGGCGACGGCCTCCACGCCGACCATGAAGTCGCCGATCTTCTCCGGGCTCCACTGGGTCACGTAGAACGTGAGGCGCAATACGTCGGCGAACGATGCGCCCGCTCCCTCCAGTCCGATGGCGGTGTTGCGCAGGGCGTGAGCGACCTGCCCGGCCAGATCGCCGGGCGCGACGGGGGTGCCGTCGGCCTGGCGTGCGACCTGCCCGCTGACGTGGACGTGCTTCGTTCCGGTGCCCACGGCCACGTGGTGGTACGGGACCGGTTGCAGCATGCCTTGCGGCGTGAAGTGGTGAACAGCCATGACTGTTTTCTCCTCCGCGGTAAGTATCCGTAAGCTACCTAGTTGAATAGGGACACTTCAACGAGACCAGGTTTCGCCATGGATACCGCCTACGAGTTCCGCATCGAACCCCCGCACCGCGAACTGCTCGACCAGATCCTCGACAAGTGGTCGCTCAGTGTCCTCAACGAGCTCTGCGAGCGTCCCTGCCGCTTCAACGAACTGCGTCGGGCCATCCCTCAGGTCACACAGAAGTCGCTGACCGCGACGCTCCGGCGACTCGAACGCAATGGCGTGATCGAGCGCGAGGTCGTCTCCACCCGCCCCGTGGCGGTCAGCTACCGGATCACTCCGCTCGGCAAGACCCTTCGGCCTCCGATCGACGTGCTGCTGGCCTGGGCCTCACAGAACATGCCCGCCATCACGCGTGCACGCACAACCTTCGACGCGCAGGAAGAAAGCTAGTGTTGTGACCGGAACAGTTTCACCGACCCGGTATCCGCCTCTCCCGCCTCAGCCCGGCCCTCCCGAACTGTCGCGAAGTGACAGGCGGCTCTCCGCAGCCGTGTGCAGGAGAACCGACTCCACAGCCGGCCACGCAGAACGCTCGGCTGGGAAGCTCAGCCGAGCGTCTCGCTGAGCTCGGGGCCGCAGCCGAATACGGCGGAGGTCGTCCGCACGGCGGCGGCCCGGCTGTTCGACGGGCCCGAGCGCCCTGACGCCGTCCTCGTGCTGCCGCAGTGGCTGGCCAACGGGATCGTCCAGGGAGCGCACGTACGCAACCTGTCGATTCCCGGCGATCTACTGGTCGCCGTCGGCGTGGACAGCGACCAGGCGCAGTCCACCGAGACCAGGCGCAGTCCACCGAGACCGCGCTGACGGCGGTCGACCTGAATCCCAGGGGGACCGCGATCAGCGCGGTCAACCTGTTGCTGGAGCGCATCGAGGGCGTCACGAGCGACGCGCCGGTCTCGATCACGCCGATCCTGCGCGCCCGCGCTTCGACGATGCGAGGCGCGGGCCGGGCGAGGAAACGCCGACCGGGCGAGCATGGTCCGTCCCAGCCTCGCTGACCTCGGGCTTCCGTCCCGTCACAGCTTCCGGCCGACGGCTCAGCCGTGCGACGCGGGGCGTCGCCCGGATCTCCGTCAGGACGTCGCCGGTCGCCCCGCGTGATCGGCCCGGAAGCGCGCCACCTGCTCGACACCGCGCGGGCCCTGCCGCCGCGCGAGACGGAGTGGGACATGATGAACTCCGTTCCCGCCGGTCACACCGGCCGCCTCGACCCCTCCGTGCCCGGGACGTACCGCGAGTACCTCGCCGCGGCCGACGGCGGCATCTTCAGCACCGTGGTCTTCTTCGAGACCAGGTACGCCGCCGGGAACCAGTTCCTCGCCGACACCATGGAGGGGCCCCGGTCGCCCTCGGCCGGAAGGGCTGCTGGGGCGCCGCCCCCCCCCCCGGAGGCCGGCCCGTCCGCGGGGCGGGGCCGACGCGTCGGTCACGGGGTAGCGCGGAGCAAGACGAATGGGCGTACGAATCCAGCCGTTTCGGAGATCGGGCTGCCAACGGGTCGCCGGAAGCGGAAACTTGAGCGGCAGCGCGGGCTCGCCGCCGGCCTGGAGCAGACGAAATGCCCATGCACTTGTACGTCAATGTCATTGACGAGAGCAGGAGTGTCCGGAT
Source organism: Streptomyces sp. NPDC004838 (assembly GCF_053600955.1). Lineage (NCBI taxonomy): Bacteria > Bacillati > Actinomycetota > Actinomycetes > Kitasatosporales > Streptomycetaceae > Streptomyces > Streptomyces sp. NPDC004838. The sequence goes on from NZ_JBSGAW010000017.1 coordinate 84,224, forward strand.
GGCCCGCTTGCGCTTCTCCCGACCTGTAACCCTTGCCGCCGCGACGGCAACCGCCCTGCTCCTCATGGGCTCGGCGCCCGTTGCGGTGGCCGAACCCTCCGAACTGCCGCGGACCTCACGGCTGCTCCCGATCCCGCCGGGAGGGCTCCACAGTTTCGTCAAGGGGCTGAACAGCAGCGGCACGGTCGTCGGCGACTACTACGTGGAGGGCTCTGACGGGCCGCTCGCGATCCGGTGGAACGCCGGCCGTCCCGGCTACACCCGTCTGGCGCCGCTGCCCGGTGAGCGGTTCAGCCGCACGACCGCGCTCAGCGACCGCGGATGGGTGGTCGGCCTGTCCTACGACAGCCTGCCCGACTCCCACCCCGTCCGCTGGACACCGGGCGCCACCCCGACGCGGTTGCCCCTTCCCGCCGGGTCTCGCGGCGGCAACGCGTCGGCCGTCAACAACTCCGGGGTCGCGGTCGGCGACGCGTCCGAGGGAAACAACCGCTCCCACCCCCTGCGCTGGCGGTCCGACGGCAGCAGGACCGACCTGCCGGTGCTGCCCGGCGACGACAGCGGTACCGCGACGTCGATCAACAACGCCGGCACGGCGGTCGGTTGGACCGAGAAGCGCGACGGCACCGATGGCCCCGCGCACCCCGTACGCTGGAACGCGGCGGGTGCCGTGAGCGCGCTGCCCCTCCCGGCGGGGTTCGTCGGAGCCCGGACGAGCCAGATCACCGACGATGGCGTGGTCCTCGGTCACGGGCGGCTTGCCGGGAGCACCGAGTACGACCGGGTCCTGGTGTGGGCGGCCGACGGCACCGTCCGCGACGCCGGGCGCGGGCGGGGATACGACGTCAACCGGGCGGGCACCGCCGTGGGGGCTTCGCTGGAGGACAACCCGAACGGCGACCCGGCCCGCTGGAACGCGAACGGCACCCGGACCGTGCTCGCCAATCCGGCGGAAGCGGCCGGGGAGGTGCTGGCGATCAACAACCGGGGGACGGCCGTCGGGTACGCGTGGCCGCCGGCCGGTAACCCCGCGTTGGACAAGGCCCTGTTGTGGAAGCCCGACGGTACGGTCGTCCCGCTGCCGCCGTCGTCTCTCGGTCCCTACGCCGCGGCGTTCGCGATCAACGACGCCGGAGTGATCGCCGGATTCTCCGTCGGCACCGATGGCGCCGGCACCGCGACGACCTGGCGTGCGACCGTCTGGAAGCGCTGACGCCGGCCGCCGCCTCGTCGCTCCGCATGACCCGTTCATCAACGGTTTCCAGCAGCCGAGCGGCACGGGGCCCTCAGCCCTCCCGAAAGTGCGGCCCGACGGCTGGTGAAGTCGCACCAGCGGACTTGAGGCCGGGGGCGATCAGTCGTTTCCCGGCCTCAAGTCCGCTGTGGTCAGCCGACCAGCATTCCGTGTGGGCCTGCCTGTGTCACCGGTGCTCCTTGACGAGCTGTTCTGGAGACGGTCGGACAGTCGTCCATGGCTGTGGGAGCTTCCGCCTCCTTCAGGAGCGCTATGAGCGAGACACGGGCGCGGGCCACCCGCGAGCGGACGGTGCCGATGGGATCGCCATGACCGTGGTGAGGGCCCAGGCCATGTTACGGAGGGTGCCTCCGTCGGTCTTCGGGTGACATCGTCGCGCGCGGCGGGCGGCCTGGCGAGCGCGCGCCGTCTCAGCCGAGCGCGGTCCGCTGGGGGGTGCTGTCGATCGTCGCGACGGCGGCGAGGGCGCGGGCCATGGTGCGGGCGGCGTCGGTGAACAGGTGGTCGTGGACCCGGCTGCCGATCAGCGTGTGAGCCTGCTCGCGGGTCAGGCCGAACCAGTCCATCACCGTGTCCAGACCGTGCGGGGTCAGCCGCCACAGTTTGTCGGCGTCCTTGACGAGCGAGTCGTTGAGCGAGAGCGAGGTGAGCCGGGAGTCGTGGCCGTCGATGATCTCGACGATCTCGGCCGTCTCCGCGGGATCGTGGCCGAGACGGCCGAGGATGTCCGCGGCGATCGCCGCGCCTTCCTTCTCGTGGCGAATGACGAGGTCGTGACGGCCGGCGCCGGGGCGAATGGCCTCGAGCACCACGTCGGCGGGCACCTTCGACCAGCCGGTGTCGTGGAGGATGATCGCGGGCAGGACGACGTCCCGGTCGGCTTCGGTGCAGGTCGCACAGCGCCGCGGCGATGCCGTAGGAGTACGCGGTGTGGCCGTCGTTGCCGCGTACGTGGAGATGATCGACGGCCAACTGCCAGACGGCGTCGTCCCGGGGCCGGAAGCCGGCGGTGCCGGGCACGCTCGCGGGGTCGGGGAGGAAGCCGGTGACGTCGTCACCGAGCTGGTTGGCGGTCGGGGCCTGACGGGGCAGTGCCATGCTCATCGCCCTCCCGGCCAGCCGGTGTATGCCTCGGCGAGGTAGGTCGATCCGGCGGTCGAGCCGGTCACCGCGGCCAGCTCGCCTTCCTGGCGCCGGACGTCGAACGGGGTGGCCCCCGGCAGCGTGTGCAGCATCGTGGTCATCCAGTAGGAGAAGTGCTGGGCCTTCCAGACCCGGCGGAGCGCCCGCTCGCTGTAGGTGCGCAGCGGGGAGGTGTCACGGCCTGCGACCGCCCGCTCCAGTTCCTCGGCGAGCACCCGCACGTCGGCGAGGGCCAGGTTGAGGCCCTTGGCGCCGGTCGGTGGCACCGTGTGCGCGGCGTCGCCGGCGAGCACCAGCCGCCCGTGGTGCATCGGCTCCTGGACGAAGCTGCGGAACGGCAGCACGGTTCTGGAGGTGATCGGTCCCTCCTGGAGCCGGTGGCCGTTGGCCCCGACCCGGGACTGGAGTTCGTCCCAGATCCGGTCGTCGGACCAGTCGTCGGCGTTCTCGGAGGGGTCGCACTGGAAGTACATGCGCTGGAGGGTGTCGGTGCGCTGGCTGATCAGCGCGAAGCCGCGTGGCGAGTGGTTGTAGATGAGCTCCGGCGCGCTGGGCGGCGCCTCGGTGAGGATCCCGAACCAGGCGAAGGGGTATTCGCGGAAGTACTGGGTGCGCTCGGTCTCCGGCACCTGGCCGCGGCACAGGCTGCGCGACCCGTCGGCGCCCACGAGGAAGTCGGCGCGGACCTCGTGGCGGGTGCCGTCGGCGTCGGTGAACCGCATGACGGGCGAGTCGGAGACGAGGTCGTCGACCGACACGTCGGTGACGCCGAAACGGACGTCGCCGCCGTCGCGTTCGCGGGCGTCGGCGAGGTCGATGAAGACGTCGGTCTGGGGGTAGAGCTGGGCCGAGGCGCCGACCAGGCCCTGGAAGTCGATCCGGTGACCGCCGCCACCGAAGGCCAGTTCGATGCCGTCGTGACGGTAGCCGTCGTGGTGCACCCGGTCGGAGACGCCGCTGTCGACCAGCAGGTCGACCGAGTCCTGCTCGAGGATCCCGGCGCGGTGGGTTTCCTCGATGTCCCTGCGGCTGCGCAGGTCGACGGCCACGGATTCGATCCCGGCACGGGCCAGCAGGTGGGAGAGCATGAGTCCGGCGGGGCCGGCCCCGACGACGCCGATCTGTGTGCGGCTCGGGACGCGCGAGGAGGACATGGAGGACATGGCCGCATTCTCGGACGGTTCGGTCCGTCCAGGCCATGGCGCTCTTCCGCCCAGTGGAAACCGGTCAGTCGACGGCCGGGCCCAGGAGGCTGCGTCCGATACCCCGCGCCGCCACCTGCAGGGCGCTGACCAGCCGCGCCTGGTCCCGCTTGAGGCTGGGTACGACGACGCCGAGCGCCGCCACCACGTCGCCGTCGGCGCGGATCGGTACGGCGACCGAGCAGGCGCCCAGCGTCATCTCCTCCACCGTGGTGGCGTAGTCGTCCTCGTGCACCTTCTCGAGCTGGCGGCGCAGCGGGCCGGGCCGGCTCACCGTGTAGGGCGTGATCCGCGGGAGGGCTGCGAGCACCTCGGCCTGGACGTCGGCCGGCGCGTGCGCGAGGAGCACCTTGCCGACGCCCGTCGCGTGCAGCGGCAGACGTGAGCCGATCGTGCTGACCACCGGCACCGAGGCGTGTCCGGAGAGCCGGTCGACGTACAGCGCCTGCCTGCCGTCGCGCACCGCGAGGTGCACGGTGGCGAGGGTCGCGCCGTAGAGATCGTGGAGGTAGGGCGAGGCGATCTGCCGCAGGCCCGTGTGCACGGGCGCGAGCAGGCCGATGTCCCACAGCCGACGCCCGACGACGTACTCCCCGGATCCGGTGCGGCTCAGCGCGCCCCATGCGACCAGTTCGCCCACCAGCCGGTGTGCGGTCGCGACCGGGAGGCCGGCGCGGGTAGCGAGATCGGTGAGGGTGAGTCGCCGATGCCGCCTGTCGAAGGCCCCCAGGACCGCCAGCGCGCGGCTGGTCACCGAGCGGCCGGGACTCGCGGCGTTGCCTGCCATGGCCGACACGTTTCCATCCAGTGGAAGCGGATGCAAGCCAGTGCGCCGGTTTCGTGGCTACGGTCCCTGCGTGACCCCAAGCCAGCAGACGCACACCGCGCCGCTGACCGACCCCGACTCCGCGTCGGTCGGCCAGGCCGGCATCAATGCCGAGATGGCCGCGATCAGCGAGGAGTACGAAGCCGTCGGGACGGCCGAAACCAGGACCCGCCTGGACTACGCGCCCTACCGCAGCAGCCTCCTGCGCCATCCCACCAAGGACCTCCACCACGCCGACCCCGAGACGATCGAGCTGTTCGCCCCGGTGTTCGGCCATCGCGACGTCTCCCGCCTGGAGTCGGACCTGACCGTCCAGGCCGACGGTGAGCCCGTGGGCGAGAGGATCGTGGTGACCGGCCGGGTACTCGACGGCGAAGGCCGACCCGTACGCCACCAGCTGGTCGAGATCTGGCAGGCCAACTCCGCCGGCCGCTACATCCACAAACGCGACCAGCACCCGGCGCCGATCGACCCGAACTTCACCGGCGTCGGCCGCACCCTCACCGACGGCGACGGCCGCTACCGCTTCACCACGATCAAGCCCGGCCCCTACCCGTGGAAGAACCACCACAACGCGTGGCGCCCGGCGCACATCCACTTCTCGCTCTTCGGCACCGAATTCACCCAGCGTCTGGTCACCCAGATGTACTTCCCCGGCGATCCGCTGTTCGCGCTCGACCCGATCCTCCAGTCGGTCGTCGACCCCGCCGCCCGCGCGCGGCTCGTCGCGGCGTACGACCACGATGTGACGAGCCACGAGTGGGCCACCGGCTACACCTGGGACATCGTGCTGACCGGCAGCCGTCGCACCATGATGGAAGAGGACTCCGTATGAGCGCCCCAGCCCCCACCCCGGGCCAGACGGTCGGCCCGTTCTTCGGATACGCGCTGCCGTTCGACGGCGGCGCGGAGCTGGTCCCGGCCGGTCACCCGCGAGCGGTCCGCTTCCACGGCACCGTGTACGACGGCACCGGCGCGCCGGTGCCCGACGCCCTGGTGGAGCTGTGGCAGGCCGACGAGAAGGGCACCGTGCCACGGGCCGAGGGGTCGCGGGCCCGCGACGGATGGACGTTCACCGGCTTCGGGCGCACACCGGTCGACGACACCGGCCACTACTCCTTCAGCACGCTCCGCCCCGGTGCGACCGGCGGCCGGGCGCCGTTCTTCGCGGTCACCGTGTTCGCCCGTGGCCTGCTCGACCGGCTGTTCACTCGGGCCTACCTGCCGCTCGACGGCGAAGCGGCGGCTGCCGACCCGCTTCTCTCGACGCTGTCGGACGAGAGGCGCGCCACGCTCGTCGCGCGGCCCGACGAGCACGGCTTCGTCTTCGACATCCGGCTCCAGGGGCCCGGCGAGACCGTCTTCCTCGACTTCGGTGACCGTTGATGGCGGAGCTGCTGTGGCCGGGTGACCACCGGGCGGACGGACACCTCGGCGACGGGGAGGTGATCCGCGCCATGCTGCGGGTCGAGACCGCGTGGCTGGCGGCTCTGGTCGAGGCGGGGGTCGCCCCTGTGCAGGCCGCGGTGGACCTGACCCGGTGCGTCGGCGACATCGATCCGGCCGCGCTCGCCGTGGCTTCCGAGGCCGGCGGCAATCCCGTGATCCCGCTGCTGACCCTGGTCCGCCGACGTCTCGGGGACAGGCATCCCGAGGCCGCCCGGTGGGCGCACCGCGGGCTGACCAGCCAGGACGTGCTCGACACCGCCCTGGTGCTGGGCCTGCGGGACGCCGTCGACACCGTGCTCCGGCAGGTGGACGCGCAGGTCGGGTCCCTGGTCGAACTCGTCGAGCGGCACCGGGCCGACCCGATGACCGGCCGCACGCTGACCCAGCACGCCGTCCCGATCACCTTCGGCCTCAAGGCGGCCCAGTGGCTTCAGGGTGTGCTCGACGCCCGCGACGACCTGCGGGACACCCGCGACAGGCTGCCGGCGCAGTTCGGCGGCGCCGCGGGCACGCTCGCGGCCCCCGCCGAGCTGCTGCGGCTCACCGGCGGGCGTGGTGACGCGGTCGCGCTGGCCCGTGCGGCCGCCGCCCGGCTCGACCTCCCGTGGGCACCGCCGTGGCACTCCGTCCGCGCGCCCCTCACCCGGGTGGCCGACGCGCTGACCCGGGCAACCGACGCCTGGGGCCGGATCGCCGGTGACGTGCTGGTGCTCTCCCGCACCGAGATCGCCGAGCTGGCTGAGCCCGTCGGGGAGGGGCGGGGCGGCTCCTCGACGATGCCGCAGAAGGCGAACCCGATCCTGTCGGTACTGGTGCGTCGTGCCGCTGTCACCGCTCCCGGTCTCGCCGCCCAGCTCCATCTCGCCGCCGCGATGGGCGTCGACGAGCGCCCCGACGGCGCCTGGCACGCCGAATGGTCCCCGCTCGTCCAACTCGCCCGGCACGCGCTGACGGCGGCGGCCCAGATCACCGAGCTGCTGGCCGACCTGCACGTCGACACCGGCCGTATGGCCCGGCTCGTTCAGGCCACCGGGTCGGCGCTGCTCGCGGAGCAGCGCAGCCTGGCGGGTCTCGTCGACGGCTCCCCGGAACCCGGCCTCGACCCGACCGACTACCTCGGCAGCACCGATGACCTGATCGACCACATTGTGGGACGCGCGCGTTCCGGAGGATGACCGATGACCACTGTGACCATCACCGGCGTGCGGCTCGGCGGGACCCCCGAACTGCCTCTGCTCGTCTGCGGCCCCTCGCTCGGCACCTCGGCCACGGCCCTGTGGTCCCAGGCCGCCGCGCTGCTCGACGACCACTTCCATGTCGTCGCCTGGGACCTGCCCGGCCACGGCCGCAATCGGGCCGAGGTCACCGGCGACTTCACGATGGCCGAGCTGGCCGAGGGGGTCCTGTCCTACGTCGACTCCCTGCTCGCCGAGCGCGGCGAGGCCGACGGGAGTTTCGTCTACGCAGGCGACTCGGTCGGCGGGGCCGTCGGCCAGCGGCTGCTCCTCGACCACCCGGGCCGGATCACCGCCGCGGTCCTCGCCTGCACCGCCGCACGGTTCGGCGACGAGAGGGCGTGGCGCGAGCGCGCCGAACTGGTCCGTACCTCCGGCACCTCGGCCATGGTCGAGGGCTCGGCCACGCGCTGGTTCCGGCCCGGCTTCACCGACGAGCGGCCCGAGGTCGCCCGCGCCCTGCTCCGCTCACTCCAGGAGGCCGACCGGGCAGGGTACGCCGCGGTGTGCGGCGCGCTGGCCACCTTCGACGTACGGGCCGACCTGCGTCGGATCGGCGCACCGGTCGTAGCTGTCGCCGGCGCCTACGACGTGGCCGCGCCGGTCGCCGCCGTCGCCGAGCTGGCGCACGGCGTCGCCGACGGTCGGCTGGTCGTCCTGGACCGGGTCGGCCACCTGGCCCCGGCCGAGGCGCCCGCGGACACCGCCCGGATCATCCGCCAGGCCGCCGGGCACGAGCCGGCCGGTGCCGCGCGGGGGCCGGCCGAGGACCGGGCCCGCGCCCTCGCCGCCCCCGGTCCGGTGAACGACCGCGCGGCCGGGATGGCCGTGCGTCGCGCCGTCCTCGGCAACGAGCACGTCGCCCGCGCCACCGCCTCCGTGACCGACCTGACCCGCGAGTTCCAGGAGTTCATCACCGACTACGCCTGGGGCGGCATCTGGACCCGGCCGGGGCTGGACCGCCGCAGCCGGTCGATGATCACGCTCACGGCGCTGATCGCCCGAGGCCACCACGAGGAACTCGCGCTGCACCTGCGCGCGGCCCGCACCAACGGCCTCACCGACGACGAGATCAAGGAGGTCCTCCTGCAGTCCGCGATCTACTGCGGCGTGCCGGACGCGAACACCGCGTTCCGTATCGCCCAGCGCACGCTCGACGAGCTGGACGGAAGGGAGGCCCAGTGAGCCGTACCCAGCGGGCCTACGTGTACGCCCGCTGCGCCTCGGCTTCGGCTTCCTGTGCGGCCAAGCCGCCCGAGGGCGCTGCCGCGGTACTCCGACGGAGCCGGCTCCCCCGCCTGGAGCGCGCGGCAGGCACGCCCCCTGCACGGTCATGACCACGTGCCGGGCGGTGCGCCAAGTGGGGCACGCCGCGAAGCCACGCGCGCCCGGAGCCTGTTGAACGCTAGACCGCCGACAGGGGCGACCCGTCTCACCGCCGTGCCGACGCCCGGCCCCTACGCGCCGCCATCGGCACGGCGAACACCGCCTGATGGGGGATCAGCGTCCCGGGCACTCGTTGAACTGCAGTTTGTGCCCGTCGGGTGCTTCAACGGTGGCATATGTCCCCCACGGTTCGACCGTGGGATCGGAGACATCAGCACCCCGTTGACGCAACTGGTCCACCGTGGCGGCGACATCCTCGGCCGCGAATGTCAGATACGCGCCCGCTCCCGGTGTCTTCCCGAAGCTGGCGGCTTCGGATCGGCCCCGAGCATGACCGCGGCGGCGCACCGCGGCGTGGCCGGGCTCGACGGTGCCGCCGAAGCCCTCCTTCTCCAGCGGCAACTGGTCCCGCAGGGCCGCGTTGTTGTACTCCCACTTGTACGACAGCAGCGGGCTGCCCGGCGTCGCGGGCACGGCCGACAGCGGGCGCAGGCCCGAATGGCCCCACAGGCACTCGGAGCGCGAGCGCTCGGGGACGATCCGCTCGGCGTCGCTGATCTCGTCGCGGTGGAGCCGCGGGCCGAATCCCCGATCCTCGACCTGAAGCTGTTCATCTGTCCTGTGTGTTGTCGGCGCGGTGGGTGGGGTGCCGCTCCATCGCAGACCGCATTGGGGCTCAGTCCATGCCGGGAATCGCTGGGCGAATGCGCTCGACCAGCCGGGGGAGGAAGAGTGCGCTCGCCGTGGCCGCAGCCGCGGCGGACAGGGCGATGCTCCAGGCGATGGGACCGATGGGCGTGCAGCCGAAGAACTGGCTGAGGACGGGGGTCTGGACGACAGCCGCCAGTGCGGCCATCGAGCCGAGGGAGGAGAGGACGACCGCCTGGCTACGGCCCCCGACCAGGAGCGTCTGGCCGAGTTGCGTGCCAACGAGTGCGACGAGGGCGACGGTGCGGGCACGGGTGGCGCGGCCGGTGAGCCGCGCGGCGAGCCAGCCCGCTGTGGCCCCGAGTGTGGTGGCCGCGGCCCGGCACACCATCTCCTCAGTCAGTGCTGTGCCCAGCGAGGCTTCGGGTCCCTCTTGGAGCATGCGTTCGGCGGCCTCGGGCTGTGGCGGGCGCAGGGCGACGGCCATGGCCGGGACAAGGTCGGTGAAGAGGTTGACCAGCAGGAGCTGGCGGGCCGTCAGGGGGGAGGTCCCGGTGGCGGCCGTGCCGAGCAGAGTGAACGCGATCTCGCCGAGGTTGCCGCCGACCAGGATCGCCAGGGCCTGTCGCACGGAGGCCCACATCGCGCGTCCTTCCACGAATGCGTCGAGCAGCGTCTCCAGCCGGTCGTCCGTGACGATCAGGTCGGCCGCCGCTCGCGCGGCAGGCGTGGCCCGCTTCCCGAAGGCGATCCCGATGTCGGCGAGCCTGATGGCGGGCGCGTCGTTGGCGCCGTCGCCGGTCATCGCTACGGTGCGGCCGATGCGTTGGAACGCCTGAACCACACGGACCTTGTGCACCGGGGTACCACGGGCGACCACACCGACGTCGGGCAGGAGGTTGTCGAGGGCGCGGTCGTCCAGATCGTCGAGTTCGGCACCTGTCACCACCCGTCTGCCGTCCAGGACGCCCAGTTCACCGGCCATCGACTCGGCGGTGCCCGGATGGTCCCCGGTGATCATCACGATGTGCACCCCGGCGTCCGCGAGTCGGCGCACCGCGTGACGGGCGGTTCCGCGCACCCGGTCGGCGAACGCGAGGAAGCCGAGGAAGCCGAGGCCGTCCACCGTGTCGTCGGTGAGTTTGCCGCCGGGCGCGTCCCGACGTTCGGCGACCGCGAGGATCCGGTGTCCCTGAGCCGCCAGTTTCTCGCCCGCGTCGAGGATGGCCTTCCGGCCCTTGCTGTCCAGACGCCGGCCGTCGCGGGTGGCGCAGCGCTGAACGACTTCTTCCGGTGCTCCCTTCACCGAGAGGATCGGGCGCTCGCCGCAGCGGCCCAGCGTCGCGTGGAAGCCACGGCTTGGTTCGAACGGCAGGCTGGAGGTGCGCCGCCAGCCTTGCGCCGACGTCGTCCGGTGCACTCTCGCCTCGTCGGCGCCCTCGGTGACCGCTCCGTCCGTGGCGTGCTCCAGCTGCCCTCCGTTGTGCGGGCGTGGTGTCGCCCGCAGCGCGGCCGCGAGGACGGCGCGCTGCTCGTCCTCGAGACGTTCGATGGGGAGGCTGTGGCCGTCGGAGGCCACGGCGACGAGGGCGATCTGTCCGTGGGTGAGTGTCCCCGTCTTGTCGATGCACAGGACGTCCGTACGACCGGCCGCCTCGATGGTCCGGGGGTGCCTGAGCAGGGCTGCGTGGGCGGACAACCTTCTGGCGGAGGCGAGTTGGGCGGCGGAGACGAGGAACGGCAGCCCTTCGGGCACGCTGGCGACGGCCAGTCCCACACCCGCCCCGATGGTGTCCCTGATGGGGCGCCCTCGCAGCATGCCCACCGCGATCACGGCGACGGCCGAACCGAGGGCCACGGGCAGGGTGGTCCAGGTGATGCGGGCCAGTCGACGCTCAACCCTGGCGGAGGGTGCCGCGCCGCGCCCACGTTCCGCGGCGCGGCCCGCCTCTGTGGCCGTGCCGGTCGCGACAACGACCGCCCGGCCGCGGCCGGCCGCCACGGTGGTGCCCTCGTAGACCATGGACGTACGGTCCCCGAGGTCCGAGGCCAGAACGGGAGCCACGTCCTTGGCCACCGGCAGCGATTCGCCGGTCAGCGCGGATTCGTCGACTTCCAGGTGGTGCGCCTCCAGCAGACGTCCGTCAGCCGGTACCACGTCGCCCGGGTTCAGGTTCACCACGTCGCCCACGGCCAGTTCCTCGGCCGGGGCGGTGGTCTCCTTCCCGTCTCGCACCACCTGGGCCATGACGGCCGACTCCCGCCGCAGCTGGGCGATCGCGCGGTCGGTCCGGTAGCGCTGAGAGCCGCCTAGGAGCCCGGACAGGGCGGTGACCGCCACAATGACGACCGCGTCGAGGAGGGCACCCACGGACGCCGACATGGCCGCCCCGGCGCCGAGGACGGGGGTGATGGGATTGACCATCTCGGCCAGGTAGGCCCGGCCGAGCGAGGTTGTCGGCGCCTGCTCGCCGGTGGTCGTGGCCCGCGACCGTGCCTCCTGTGACGTCAGCCCGTCGTCGCTGCCGCCGGTTCTGGAGAGCGCGGTGGCCGGGTCCATCGCATGCCACGGGTGTCGCGAAGCCGTGGTCACCGGAGGGGGGCGTCGAAGGAGCCGTACGGCCGCCCAGACCCCGACCGCGATACCCAGCGCGGCTGCCGCGGTGAACGCCGTCACGCCCCGGTCGGCCGAGCGCCGCGCCGCGCCCGCCAGCACCGCCGTCGCGCCGACCGCGGCCGCGGCCTGGGAGAGCCGCACGCCTCGGCGGGCGGTCTGGCGGGCGGTGCCGCACGCCTCCACGATCACCACGGCTGACGCGGGATCGCCGTCCATGTACAGGTCCGCGCCCCAGGGCGGCCTCCCCCGCGGGTCTGCGAAGCCCACGCCGACGTCGGCGGCCAGGAGGGCGCGCCGGTCGTGCGAGAACACCAGGACGCCCTCACCGTCGCGCTGCAGGGCCCGTACGGATTCGAAGAGCCGGTCGCCACCTTCCTCACTGACAGCGTCGGCCTCCCGTACCGACGTGTCGCCGGTGTACTTACCCGCTGCCACGACTCTGAGCCCGGCCGCGTGGGCGGCCGGGACGAGTGCGCCGACGGCATCGTGCATCTCGGGCACTACGCCGATGACGGCGAGCAGGCGCTTGCGGTGCGCCAGACCCAGTACGAGGCGCGCGTCCTCGTGCCGCACACGCTCCTGGGCCCGCTCGCCGGCGCGGTCCTGCACAGCCAGACACTCGATCGGCCCCAGCTCCCACGGTCCGTCCCCTTGCACGGTTTCCGGGGCGGAGCCGTCGAAGAGGCGGTGGGCCGTCGCGGCGAACTCACCCGTGGGTGCGTCCTCGTCGAGGGCAACGAGATCGGCCAGCAGGTGGGACCCGGTGACCAGCGTGTCCGTGTCGAGCAGTACGACGCCGATCCGGTCCAGTCTGCGCAGCGCTCCGGGATCAGCCACCACGATTCCCCGACGGGCCAGCCCCCTGCCGAAAACGCAGGCGAAGCCCTCGCGCGCCAGGGGCGGCGCCTTCGGGATCGCCGCCAGCGCCGCGCCGACGGCCCGTCCGCGGTGCCGGGTGACCAGCAGCGATCCGGCGAACGACGCCGTCGCCACGGCGAGCGCCTGATCCGCGTAGCGCTCGATCGGTCCCGGCTTGAGCGGCACCTCACGAGCAGGCGGCTCGGGTACCGCGCGATGGCCCCCTGCCGCGGCACTGCCCGTGAGGCGCGGCTCGGCCGCGGCCCAGGCGGCAGCCTCCGCGTCACCCTCCATCGCCCGTAGGGCATGCCGAAGCGTGTCCACGCCGACCCCGGCGAGCCCGCCGGAACCGGCCTGGCCCATGGCGGTGATCGAGGCCAGGAGAATTCCGGCGTTGTCGGCCCCGACCGCATGCTCCACGAGAGACCGTAGCCGGGGCTGGGCCTCCACCAACGGCGCGAGCGCCGCGATGCTCGCAGGAATGAGGGTGTGGCGCGTCAAACCGACCAGCGCGGCTACGGGCGCGGCGGCCACGTGCAGGGCCATGGCCGTGGCGGACCGGCGAACCGTACCACCCGACACAGGGTGCTCGGACAGCGGATACGCGAGGCCGTGGGCTTCCTCCACCACCTCGACCGCCTCGACCAGAGCGTCCGCCATCGTGTCGGCCTCGAACGCACCATCGGTGCCCACGATGGCATGACCGAGCACGGTGTTCACCACCGCCCACTCCACGGCGGGGAGGGCGGCGAGGCGTCTCTCGACGTCTTCGGCGACCTTCGCCGCCGCTTCCTCGGGCAGGTCACCTGGGCGCAACCCGCGAACCGCGACGTGCGCACGCCTTCCGAAGAACCTCACGCGCCCCCGACCCTTGTCCTGAAGCGCACCGGCCGCGGACGACGACACAGCCCGCAGCAGTCCACACCCCGGCAGTGCCACCTCGCGTCACCTGCTTCCTGTGATCCGGCACCCACTGCACGTGCACGTCAGGCCGTAATCCCGCGCTTCCATGGCAACGCTTTCCCTGCGCACACGCCACCGCAGGCGCGCGATAATGGGAAAGGCACACCGCACGGACTCCGATGAAAGGAGGACGGGATGAGCAAGACAGCGAAGAAAACGCAAGCTCAGGCGGAAGCTCACGCGGACGGTGACACCGGTCTGCACGTGCACATGCGCACCTTGCATCCTTCGGTGCCGATTCCGTACCTCACCAGGGAAGAGATGACCAGCACGGCCCGAACGGCGACGTCACGACTGACGGAGAAGCCACCCGCCAAGGACCTCGCGTTCTACGGAGGACTCGGCGCCCTGACCGTGGCAGGGGCACTGGAATGGCCGGTCGCCGTCGCCGTCGGCGGTGCCACCTGGCTGCTGCGCAGCGGCCGGAAGGAGAAGCATGACGCGGACGCCCAGCGGTAGGGCGTCTCAACGGACGAGAGGTAAGGCACCGGGGGGATTGCCGAGCACCGAATGGCTACACGGCGCTGGGCGCCTACTCGCCGGGGCCGAAAGGACCGGGTGGTCGACGAGTCATGGCCGACCCACGGGTGGCCGACGGTGGTTTACACCCGGGAGAAGGCGTACCTGGAACGAGCCTCGACGCTTTCGGGGAACGCCGTCCGGAAGTCCGCCTCGTGCGCATTCGGCCGGGACTTCGAGAAGGAAGCGGCCAGTCGGCAACGGCGCATCTTCGCGGGCCGTTTCATGCCCTGAAGTCTCGCTCGCCCCAGCGCGCTGCCCGCGCTGCCGGACCTCCCTGTCACGGCCACGAGAAGTCACGGCCCCATGTGATCCGCTGGCCGGGGCACAGATGCCGTGTGAGGTAGCAGGCCGCCCTACCCCCGAGGACGCGGGCCGTCGTCCTCATCCGGGATGCTCTGCCGAGTCGGCGCTGCTCCTGAGTGTTCGGCCACAGGGCACCGCGCCTGACTTGATCGCGGGTCAGGTCGGCCTCCCGGGCGAGGCATGCTTCGCTGAACCCTTTGGGATGTGCCGCAGCGCTCGCGCAAGCTGCCTGCACACGACTCGGCGTCCACGGATAGCCGTAGGGGCAACCCGCGAACACGTACACCCAGTGCCCCATGCCGGACATCCTGCCCGCGCCGGTCAACCGCCCTGTGACCTATACGAAAACCGTGAGGAGGATCCACCCGAGGAGGCCATAGGCGAAGAGACCACGGGCTCGACAGGGGACACGGGGTGACGAGCCCACGCCACACCCGCCCCTACCGGCCGCCGTCACGAACCAACTCGGGGCACATCGGAGACGCTCCGGCGCGCAAGCGCGCCGGAGGGCCGGAGTACCGGGGTGCCGGGGTGCCGGGGTGCCGGGTTTCATCAGGGTGCCTGCGGGCACCCGGAGCGATACCTGGCGCACCCTTGCTCTCCCGTGCCCGCACAGTCGCGGTTGTCTTCCACCGCCTTGAGGGGTGCGCCCTGGGGCGTGCCGCCGGAGTTCAACGTCTTGGGGAGGTGAACATGAGCAGGCCCCGCATTGTCGTGGTGGGAGGGGGCTTCGCCGGTTTCCAGGCGGCCCGGTCGCTGCGCCGGTCCGTCGGCCGGCGGGCGGAGGTGGTGGTGCTGAATCCCACCGATCACCTGCTCTATCTTCCGCTGCTGCCGCAGGTGGCGACCGGTGTGCTGGAACCGCGCCGGGTGGCGGTGCCGCTGCCGTCCACTCTTGCCGGAGTGCGGCTCGTTCTCGGCGAGGCCCGGCACGTCGACCTTCCCGGACGAACGCTCGACTACACGGATCCGGAGGGCGGCAGCGGAAGCCTGCGGTACGACCGTCTCGTCCTCGCGGTCGGGAGTGTGAGCAAGCTGCTGCCGGTGCCCGAGATCGCGGAGCACGCGCGAGGCTTCCGAGGGTTGCCGGAGGCGCTGTATCTGCGGGACCACCTCACCCGGCAGATCGAACTGTCCGCCTACGAGGGGCCCGTCGACGCGCGGCGCACCTTTGTGGTGGTGGGCGCCGGATACACCGGGACCGAGGTCGCCGCGCAGGGAGCCCTGTTCACCGCGGCGCTCGCCCGGCGGCAGCGGGCCTGGGGTGACCGTCCGCGGCCGCGCTGGCTGCTGGTCGACATCGCGGAGCGGATTCTGCCCGAGCTGGATGGGCGGCTGTCCGCGACCGCCACCCGCGTCCTGAGAAAGCGGGGCGTGGAGATCCGCACCCGCACCTCGGTCAAGGAGGCCACCCGCGACGGTGTCCTCCTCGACGACGGCGAGTTCGTGCCCACGCGCACCCTCGTGTGGTGCGTCGGGGTCCGCCCCGATCCGCTCGTCGCCGGCCTAGGGCTGCCGGTGGAACGCGGTCGGCTGTGCGTGAACCCGACGCTGGACGTCCCCGGGCACCCGGAGATCTTCGCCTGCGGGGACGCGGCGGCCGTCCCCGACCCCGGCCGTCCCGGCGAGTACACCCCCATGACCGCCCAGCACGCCACCCGGCAGGGAAAGCTCGCCGGGCTGAACGCGGCGGCGTCCCTCGGCGGCGGCACCCCGCGCCCGTACACCCATCACGACCTCGGGTTCGCGGTGGACCTCGGCGGGATCCAGGCCGCGGCCGACCCGTTCGGGATACCGCTCGGCGGACCGCTCGCCGGAGCGGTCACCCGCGGCTACCACCTGGCCGCGATGCCGGGCAACCGGGTCCGGGTCGCCGCGGACTGGCTGCTGGGAGCGGTGCTGCCGCGCCAGGCCGTGCAGTTGGGGATGGTACGCTCCGCCGCCGTGCCGCTGGACACCGCCTCACCCGAGACCGCCCGCGCCCCCGCGACCGGGGAAACGGGCAGCGGTGCCGCGTACGAGGCGTAGGCCGGAGGAGGACGCGGGTACCGACGGACACCGGACAACCCGCGCGATGGACGACGACGCGGAGGAGGTCCTGCGGACGTTGGTCTCCCACAAGGTCCGTCGGCTGCCCGTGATCGACGGACGCCGGCTCGTCGGCATCGTCGCCCAGGCCGACGTCGCCCGCGCCCTCCCCGACCCCGAGGTCGGCCGGCTCGTCGCGGCCCTGTCCACGGACTGACCCTCCCGCTTGTCACGCACCCACAGCACACCGCCGAGGGTGCGTCGGTCCGTGAGCCGGGCCGGTGCTTCGTCGCCCCAGGTCGGCGATCGGCCCCTGAAGCCGCGAACACGTCAGGTGTCAGAGAGGTGGTGTGTGCGGTTGACCAGAGCAGGTGCCGCAGGCAGACAGTGTGACCGGGCGACGCCCTCTCCCCCGGCCCGCAGCCTGTCGGCACCGCATCGGGGATGGGGAGTTGGTGTGTGGTGTCGTCAACGGCAGCCCCCGAACCCGTCCGACGACAAGCTGTTGCGGCGACAGCTCCCGAGCGGGATGCCGGGTGCCCGTTTGGTTGACCACGGCGTCACGGTACGCCCCGCCGCCGCGCAGATGCGCAAGCGGCGCGGCCGGCTCCGGCGGAGGGTGCGCACGAGTGACCGCATCGTCGTCGCGGTGTGTCCCGCGGCAACGGAGCACACAGGCCGTGGAGGATCAGTACCGGGTGTGCGGAGGCCCGGGCCTTCACACCATCCTGCCGCCCCCTTGGCCGGGCTGGTGGTCCGGCTCCCGGGGCCATCAGCCCGGCGGCGTTCTACCGTTCCCGTGCCCGCCAGTACGGGCCCTTTTCCCTGGAGCTTGCCATGACCGGCCACATCACGGTGGAGCCCCGCTGCCTCACCGCGTTCCAGGAACTCAAGAGCAAACGGACCGTCAACACCGTCATCTACCGCGTAGACGTGGCCCGTCAGGCAGTGGTGTGCGCGTTCGAGGGCAACCTCACCCACACCGAACTCCTCGCCGCCCTCCCCGCCGACGAGCCCCGCACCGTCGCCTACCACATCTGCTTCGCCCTGCCCGACGGCACGCGACGGACCGCGGCCTTCCTCATCTCCTGGTCCCCCGCCGCGGAGACAGCGGCCGACGAAGCCGGCCATCAGGCGCTGATCGACCTGTTCGACGGCGTCGACGTCCATGTACGCGCCGCCTCCACAGCCGACCTGACGTACGCGGCCCTGGTGAACCGGGCCTGCGTCGGGCGGTCCAGGAGATCCGCGACTACACCAGGGGGCGCCTGACCCAGGTGCAGGAGCAGGTCTCTCTGCCGGGGTACGTCACTCCGGCGCTGGTTCATCCGCTCGCGGAGCTGATGGAGAACGCGACCTGGTACTCAGCACCGGACACGACGGTGGAGGTCAGCACCACACGCGTGTCCGAGGGCCTGACGGTCGACGTGGAGGACCGGAGCCTGGGCATCTCCGCGCCACGGCTCGCGGCGCTGAACGCGCTGCTTGCGGAGCCGGAAACGGTGGACATCCGGCAGTGTCTGGTCGAGGGACAGATCGGGCTCCTCGTCGCCGCCCGGCTCGCCGCACGGCACAGGATCACCATCCGGCTCCAGCCGGCTTCATCCGGGACAGCCGACGGACGCCCAGCAGGCACCTACCGCCTCCGTCGTAGGGCCGTTCCATCACATCCAGGTCCGTGCCGCATGGCTTCTCCGTTCCGAACGCGCAGAGTACGGAGAAATGGCGGCCGCTCCCAGGATGATCTTGATCAGCCGAGGAAGCTCAGCCGGACCTGCCGGTTGATGTTGTCGACATTCGTGTCCGCCAACCTCCGTTAGGGCAACTGTCATCGTATCCGGCCAGCCCTCCGCCCGGCTCCCGAGCGCGCCCGCTCGTCAAGCGATCGAAGCCGCGAATCAAACCCGAGACCTACGTAGGACGAGCACGTGAGAGATCGTGTCCCATCACGTTGCCCTGTTGCTCCATGACTCGCCCGGGGACGAGGGTTCCGTGCCCGTTGCCGGAGCCGGTGAAGGGCACGGGCACGGGCAGACAGCCACTGGGTCAGGGGAGGGTAAGGCCGAACCACTACTCGAAGATGGCGAGCAGTCCGTTGAGGGTGGTGAACGGGCGGTGGTGCCGGAGACGACGGTGAGGTCGCCGTCGGCGGTGTAGACGAGGACGCCGTTGCGGAGTTGGACGGCGGTCTGGTTCGGGTCATCAGCGCGTCCGCAGTGACGGTTAAGCCCAGGGCGAGCGCCGATTGGGCAGCCTCAGGGCCATTGAGGCGGATACCGCGGTAGTCGAAAGTCATCTCCAGGGGCATCGCTGCCAGCGTGGTGGGGTTGATGATCTGCGGAGACAGCGTCGAGGCCCTTGGCGGCGCCGCCGACGTCGTGGCACTCGATGGGCTACGAGCTGTTCCTGGTCTCCCGGATCCACGAGGAATGGGAGCAGGTCGGGGGACCATGCCTTCGCTGACCGGAAAGCCGCGCCGCGACCGGCCGGGGCATCACCGCCGCCGCGGTCATCGGGATCGTGGTCTTCGCCCTGACCCCGAACCGGATGGTCCAGCAGTTCGGACTCGGCCTCGCACGGCGATCCTCCTCGACGCCGTCGCCATCCGGCGTCTCGTCGTCCCGGTCGCCATGCAATTCCTCGGCCGGCCTGCCTGGTGGCTGCCGCCTTCCTCGCGCGACTGTTGTTCCAGACGGTGAACCTTGAACGCCCGGCGGCCGACTGATCACGACAGATGGGCGCTCCGTTCCACCACGTTGTGCGATGCGGGGGTGCCTCCGCGCCGGGCTTCGTCGCAGGGAGCCAAGTGCTGTCGACAACTGGAGGATGGGATCCTCGCGTAGCCGAAGGGCCTAACCATGGAGATCCATGCCCTCTCGGAACTCGGTTCCTTTAGCGTGACCGTATGAGCAGAGAACCTCACTCTTCAGCGCGAACCCTGCGCGACCTGGTGTCGAAAGAGGTCTGGGCAGAGGTGACCCGACGCCCACGAGGCTTCCGTCCACCCGGCGTCACCTTATTAGAACAGGGCACTGCGGGTGCTGGCGCGTTTGCGCTGATCAGCGGCATGGTGAAGGTCACCCGGAGGGACCGTGACGGTCGGCAGCGCCTGCTTGCCTTTCGTGGTCCGGGTGAGATTCTGGGTGAGATGGCCCTTCAGCACGGCGGTGAGCGGCTGGCTGATGTACGGACGATGAGCAGATGCAGAGTCGTATGGATCCCCGCCGGAGACTTCCATCGTTTGGTGAAGCAGCACCATCTCGCGTACTCCCTTGCGGTGCTGGCCTCAAGTCGGCTGCGCGAGCAGACCGAGATGTACGACGGCGCCATACATCAACGTCTGGCCATGGCGCTCCTCCGTCTGGTCGACATCTCGGAGGGCGTGTGGTCCTTCGCCCTCACCCGCAAGGAACTGGCCCAGCACATCGGGGCCGGGCGTAACTCAGTCACCGACGGCCTGAAGATCCTCGGACCGGGCAAGGTACGTGTGGAGAAGGGGCGCATCAGTGTGACCAGTGTGGAAGGGCTGAGGAAGACCCTCGACGACGCCAGTCCATGACGACGTTGTGCTCCACTTCACTAACTATCTGCACTCGCGGTGCAGACCTCCCGAGGCATCGTCGGGAGCCTGGGGCACAGACCAAGGACACTCCGTCCTCGTCCAGCCTTCCTGGGCGGGGCTTCAGCGAGGAGCCACATCCATGCGCGAGCAAATCAGCAGTTTGTCCGAGGGGAGCGTACGCCCCTTCACTCGCAGTCGTCCGATGCATCCTTACCGAGGCGTCCTGGCTGTGGATGCCAAGGGATTCACGGGACGGCCTGCCCTCGAGCACGAGACCATCAGCCGTACCGTGCCGGACCTCCTCATGACCGCTCTGGCCCGGGTGGGGATGCGTGAGCTCTGGGACGACCGGCTGTTCCCCAATACGACGGGCGACGGCTATGTCTTCGGGTTCGACGCGTCGCTCGTGCCCTTAGTGATCCACCCCTTCCTTCTCACTCTCCAGGATGTGCTGACCGACTACAACGTCCTGTCTCACGGGGTGGCGCCCATCAGGCTCCGGGCCAGTCTGCACATCGGTCCCCTGCCCGACACCGGGGACGAGTTCAGCGGCAATGGAACCGTGCGAAACGACACCCACCGGCTGCTCGACTCCCGCCCCGTCAAGGCAGTACTCGCCTCCCATAAAGAGAACATCACCCACGTGGCGTCGATCCTTTCGGACCGTTGCTTCGAAGATGCCGTGGTCAGTGGGTATACCGGGCGGCACCCCGATCACTTCGTCGAGGTGGCTGCAACGGTGGAGGGAAAACCCTTCGCCCAGCGGGCATGGCTCTACGTGCCTCAGCCGTCCGGGCCGCTGTACGAAGAGACCTCGGACAGCAACGACAGCGACAACGTGGTCCAAGAGAACGCCCGGACTCCCGAAAGCACTGGACTCCAGCCGCATGTGGAGAACAGCGCTCCCGGTGGCAACATCAACACGGGCACGGTCCACGGCGGCCAGAGCGTGAGCAACCATGACATCGCCGAAGGGAACGAGGCCCGGCGCGTACGCAGCTTCCAGGGTGACCGGATCCGTGGCGACAAGAACCGCGGGCGATCGTGACCACGGAAGAACCGGGGGCACCGCGGGACCGCCCGACGCGGCAGTGTCGGCACCCGAGCGCCCGTCCGTCGAAGGTTCGTCGCACGAGGGGCCGGAGTACGATCTCTCCGATGCCTTCAACATCTTCGGTGGAGCTGCGGGCGCCTCGGGGCCATTCGTCTGGGCGCCGTACGCGAACGTCAACGCCGGGGCCGTTCACGGCGATCAGCGTGTTCACAACGGTCAGATGGAGAACGCAGGGCCGCTCAGGTGCACGAGGGACCTGTCCCGGAGTCTGAGGTGGCAGCCGCGGCATTCGGGTTCGCGGAGCCCGCGTGGTTCGGAATGGCCAGGAAGGAACTGGACGGGAGAGTGCTCTTTCTGGCCGGACGCCCAGGGTCCGGGCGTCGTACCGCGGCCCTCAACCTGTTGCGCCGGTACTGCGGGGACCGCGCTCCACTCCAAGCCCTGGACAGCGCTACCGAGCTGGACCGCTGGCAGCCGTCCGGGCCCTCGGTACGGGGCTATCTTGTTGATGGGTTGTTTCCGGCGAGGACTCTGCTGCGCAATTCCGGGGGTGAGTGGGCCTCGGGTGCGCGATGATCGTCTGTGTGGCTGTTGACCTGTCGTGTGGCTGCGGGGGTGGTGTGGATGTCGTTGCAGCCGGAGGGGTCGCCGAAGTTCCCGGAGCAGACCGCGGTGGTGGCCCGGGCCGCGTTCCCGAACGGCAGCCTGCCGATACGGGTGAGGGACCGTCTCGCCGAGGTCTTCGCTGACGAGCCGTTCGCCGCCTCGTTCGGGGTGCGCGGGGCGCCGGGCACGTCGCCGACGGTGTTGTTGCTGGTCAAGGTGCTGCAGTTCACCGAGGACCTGACCGACCGGCAGGCCGTGGCGATGGCCGTGCGCGCGATCGACTAGAAGTACGCGATCGGCGCCGAACTCGGCGACACCGGCTTCGACGCCAGCGTGCTGAGCAGGTTCCGCACCCGGCTGGCAGGCCACGGCCTGGAACGCGTCGTCTTCGACCGGCTCCTGGAACACTGCCAGCAGGCCGGGCTGGTCGGCGCCGGGGGCAAGCAGCGCACCGACTCCACCCACGTGATCAGCGCGGTCCGCGATCTGAACCGCCTGGAGATGGCCGGGGAGAGCGTCCGCGCGGCCTTGGAGGCCCTCGCGGTTGCCGCCCCCACCTGGCTGGCCCAAGAGATCGACGTGCCGGAGTTCGCCCACCGCTACGGCCCGCGGGTCAACGGATGGACGATGCCCTCGTCGAAGACCAAGCGCGACCGTCTCGCCCTGGTCTACGCCCAGGACGGCTCCGTCCTGTGCCGGGCCGCTGGGCACCCGGCACACCCGCATGGATCCGCGAAATCGAGGCCGTCCGGCTACTGCGGCAGGTCCTCGTGCAGACCTATTGCCTCCACACCGACAGCCGGGGACGGGAGGTGATCAAGAAGCGGGACGCCGACGACGAAGGTGTCCCGCCCGGCCAACTGCGTCTCGCCTCACCGTATGCCCCGGATGCCCGCTGGGCCGCGAAGGGCGAAGACCTGTTCTGGCTGGGCTACAAGGTGCACCTCATCGAGACCTGCCATGCTCCCGCCGAAGCCGAAGATCGTGCGGCTCCCCGCCTGCTGCCGCATCTGATCACGGACGTGCACACCACGGACGCGACCGTGCCGGACGTGAAGGCCACCGCTCCGATCCAGCAGTGCCTGGCCGAGCGCGGCCTGAAACCCGCCGGGCACTACCTCGACTCCGGATACCCCTCCGCCGACCTGATCACCGCCGCCCACGGGCAGGGCATCACCATGGTCACCCCGGTCCTGCTCGACCACTCACCCCAGGCCCGCGCCGCCGAGGGCTTCGACAAGAGCTCCTTCTCCATCGACTGGAAGGCCCGGCAGGTCCGCTGCCCCGCCGGAGCCACCAGCGCCACCTGGACCCCCGTCCGCCAGCACGGTCAGGACGCGATCGCCATCGGGAGTGTCATGAATTAGATGGTTTCCTTCCTCGAAGGAGTCATCTGATGAGTACGACGACGGGTCACACGTTGGGGATGGCAGACGGCGTGTTGCCTGCCAGGGCTGCTGAGACCGCTGAAGGTGCGGGTGTGAAGGCGATGCCCGCATCCGAGAACGGTCTGTCGGTCGAACTGCTGGAGGAGCTGGCCGCACTCGCGGCGGAGAAGACCGCCGCCGGCGGCGGCCTCCGGCTGATGGGCGAGGGCGGAATTCTCCCCGAGCTCGCCCTCACCGGCAAGCCACGCCTGTGGGAACCGCGCCGCCTGCGGCTACGGCTGTTCTCCGCCGCCGCCCAGCTCGTCACCACCGGACGCCGCCGCATCCTCCGGCTCGCCAAGCACTGGCCCTGGACCAACGTGACCACAGGCGCCCTCGACCGGCTCCACGCACTGCCGAACCCCGGCTAACCAGCAACAACGACCTGCCCCGACGAACCTGATCACCTACCGGAGCCGTGGAACCCGGCGAACTCCCGACGCGATAGTCGGGCCACCAGCATGCCCACCCTCACCTTGAGTAGCCCAAAGGGCACACCGAAGAATCCGACGGACCGTCACGAAATATCGAGGTTAGGCCCCGCACTTACGGACTGGCAGGAAGAAATGGCGTCACTTCTCGGGACTCTGACCGATCAGGAGCGAAAGGAGATTTCCAGCATCCTCCGTGACCGGATCGCGGCGCTCGGACGCCAGGTTCCCGGGGTGGCGATCTGAGAGGGGAATAAGAAAAGAGCAGATGGGCGGGCGCGTTGCCTTCGGGCGACGCGCCCGCCCATTCGCGCGATGAGGTCCGGGCCGTCTCGAAGGTGTGACCGCAGTCACCCACTTTGCGCACTGCGGAAGCAGACGGTTGATCGTGCATGCACGACGCTCGAAGTGTTCAGAAGCCGCGCACTAGCGAGTCTCGGGCGTGCCGACTGCCCGGAAAGGACAACATGCGAGAAGAGGAAATGCGCCAGGAAAACAATGTGATCGCTCTTCGTTCGCGACGGATGCGCAGGCCGATAGATGATCAGGTCGAGCCGGCACAGGCCACTGAAGGGTCCGAACCCGCGCCCATCACGGTTCTCCACGCCGCGCGGGGGATCATCAATACCGGGACCGTCCATGGCGGTCAGCAAATTACTGCCGTTGACTTGTCCGGCCACCATGACGAAGGAGCCGACTGTGACATCTAATGTGCTCCCCGGAGGGGAGTTCGATGCCGTCTTCGCGGCCCTGTCTTCTGAGCAGAAGATGGTGGTCGTCGCTCCGAACGGTACGGTCAACACGGGACTGGTGACGGGTGATCAGCGACAGATTGTCTCCACCACCGCGCTGAGAGAGGGAAGTCCCGCCGCCTTACCCATGCGACAGGGGCCCGTACGGGCAAAGGACCTGAGGGCGGCGAGGCGCCGCTTCGTGCCGCCGCCCCGATTCGAGGGAGCGCTTGCCGCCTTCGAAGCAGGAATCGCCGTACTGGTCGGGCCGCCGGGTACCGGCCGTGAGACACATGCTCTCAATCTCCTGGCTCACGGGAGGGAAGACGCTGTGCTCTACCAGGTCGACGGAGCGGTCGACCTCACCCGGTGGGAGCCGCAGCCTCATCGCGTACACGGGTATCTGGTGATGGAGCCGCAGGACCTCTTGATGCTTCGCCCCTGGGACCTGTCCCGGTTGGAAATGACCTTGGCAGAGGCCGGGGCGCGTCTTCTCATCGTGCTGACGGACTCGCCCGGACTCGCTTCAGCCGTGACGGAACACCTGGGTACTCCGGTCATTCGGCACTTGCCGCCCGATCCGAGGATGGTCTTTGCCTCCCACCTGAAGGACGTCTGCCCTGACGAGCAGAAGCGCGCCCGGATACTGCGTTCCCTGGAATCGGGGCTCCTCAGCGAAGTACTGCCGCCCGAGCTGCCGCCGCGGCGCGCGACCCAAGCTGCAGAAGCCTTGACCCGCATCGGTACTGCCGACGGTGATACCGGTGCCGAAGCGCTGTACGCCCTGGGGCGGACTGAGGCATCGGAACTCATGGCCCGAGCACAGGAGGATCCCCAGCTCCTTGCTCATCTGCTGTCACTCTGTGTCTACGGCGGTCTAGAACGCTCGGTTGTGGCGGAGCGCGCGGCAAACCTGCTGGAAGCAGCCAGTTCCGGTTGGGAGCACGTACCAACCGTACAGATTCTGTTCCGTCAATCGAGTGAATCACAGGGCGGCGTGGCGCGACAGCAGCCCCTGTCCGAGACATTCCGAGTTCTCGGGGCGCGGTGCGGGCCCCAGATAGGGACACATGGCCCGGATATCGCTTCGTTCTACTGGCCGACCACTGCCGATGCGCTCTGGGAGGTCCTGTACAGGGAACATGAGGATCTGTCACCTCTGGTACACGCCTGGCTCGCCGGTACCGGAGACGATCCGCTTCACATCGAACGGGCGGGGTGGGCGACTGCGGCCATGGCCGCGGCGACCGGTGGCAGGACGCTGGTCCTTCTGCACCACCTGGTCCTGAGTTCGTGGCCACCGGCTGCCGAGATCGCGGCCCGGTGTCTGGGGCTGGTTGCCCGAAACCCGGCAGCAATGCTCAAGGCGGGCGAGCTATTGAACCAGTGGAGCGTTGCGACCGAGGCTCCACTGCGCAAGGCCGTGGCGTACGCCTGTCGCCCGGACCTGGGCGGGCCAAGACTCGAACAGACCCTGGAACTCATGGATCGACTGATGGGGACGTTGGGCGGCGACAGGGAAGACGTCGACGTCGCCGCTTCGATCACCGAGGTCCTGGTTCTGTGCATTACGGCGGGCGACGACCGCACGAGGGGCACGATCCTCGACAGGATGCCAGAGTGGGCCGCACTCGACGGCGTTCCGGGGCTGATTGT
Organism: Streptomyces sp. NPDC004838; assembly: GCF_053600955.1. Classification (NCBI taxonomy): domain Bacteria; kingdom Bacillati; phylum Actinomycetota; class Actinomycetes; order Kitasatosporales; family Streptomycetaceae; genus Streptomyces; species Streptomyces sp. NPDC004838. The sequence goes on from NZ_JBSGAW010000017.1 coordinate 110,126, forward strand.
TGCTCACGCCTTTCCTCTTATGGCAGGGGCGGACCTCGCCTGGTTCGGCGATCGGGTCCTCGCCGGTGGCGAAGCAGCTTCGGGCATGGTCCGGCTGACCGGACACGCCCTCAACGAGCCGACCACTTACGAGTCCATGCGGGATGTCCTTCTCGACTGGTGCCGCAAAGCAGACGGAGCCTCGGAACCCGATCCGGCGCTGACGGAGCTTCTTGAGAGTCTCACAGCTGCCCGGCAACCCGGATTCCTCCGATGGCTGCTCGCCGTGGAACGGGGCCACGATGCCGGTCCCGGCAAGGAACTGGCCGTGGGGTTGCTGGTTTCGTGGCGCAGGAGGATTCCCGTCCGCGAGCCCGGACTGAAGGGGGCGTAGCGATGCCGCTTCTCCCACACTCGGGACTCTTCACTTCCATCGAGAATCTGTTCGCCAACCGGAATCCAGCACCCGAGCTACGCCTCTTCGACGGAACGGACGAATCGGGTCTTGCACTGCCCCTGAAGCGGGCCCGCCGGGTGCTGTACGACCGCTCCGCGGACCATACGGCACGCACCACGCTGTGGCATCAGATCGAAGGACGGTCGCGATTCGACGCCGAAGCGTCCGACTGGCCATCGGCAGTGGTGTGGTTGGGGCTGCCAGGGCTCCGGCGCGCCGCCTTCAAGATCGTCGATGCCCACGGTGCGGAGCGAGAGGACGTCGAGGCCGAACTCGTCACCTGCTATATGGAGGCTCTGGCCGAGTTCGGGACACATTCGTCGGACCCAGGCAGCCACGTGCTGCGCACGGCCTGCTCTCGTGCCTGGGAAGCATGGCGCAGGGCTCGCCGTGAGCTGGCCGTAGAGGATGTAGAACGTGCCGGAGACCTACAATCCCGCGCAGGTACAGAATGCCCCTGGCAGGTGGAGTACAACCCGCCCGCACGGCCTTCGGGGCTTCCTGCCAGTCTGCGCTTCACCGTTCCTAGCCACCGTGTCGAGGGCGTACGGATCGGCGCCCTTGCCCAGGCATGGGGTCTGACGGACACGGCCACGGAGATCCCTCATACGCGCCGAGGACGCCAGGTAGCGACGATCTCCCTGCGCCTGGCCGGGAGGGACCGGTGACGGATCGCAAAGGCACCCCGCTCACCTTCCGCGAGATCTTCGACCTTCCGGTCAGCGTCGACCTGAGAACGGCTGCCAGAGCCTTCGGGATGTGCCGGGACACGGCCTACCGGCACATAGCGCTCGACGCGTTCCCCTGCCCCACAATTCGAGTCGGTCGACGACACCGAGTACTCACGGTTGATCTGTTGCAGGCGCTGGGCATCGAGGAGCGTCCTGTCTTCGCCGACGAGGTCGCTGACGGAGTGGCGCTCACTCTCTTCGACTGACCTCCGCGGTCGACCCGCCAGTCACTCCGCAGCACAGAACGCCTCAAAGGCCATGCCGAAAACAACTATGGCGAAGGAATTGTCATGCCAACTTGCCTTGCCCTTGGAATGAGGGTCGCCGTGCCCCGCCCCTCCAGTGGATCGGTCACGGACGAGCAAGACCACTCAGCGATCCTCTACGAGGATGTTGTACGGCCTTCCTGCGAACAACTCAACCTCACTCCCCTCCGGGCCGAGGATCTGACGAACGCCGGACTCCCGGTGGATCAGTTGTTGCGCCTGGTAGCCGAGGTCGACATCGTCGTCGTTGACCTCAGCGGCACCGATGAGGAACTGTCCTTCGGGCTCGGCGTGCGACACGCACTCGGTCGGCGCACCATCCACTTCACCGATGGAACCGCCATCCCTCCGGGGAGCGATGCAAGCCCATCCATCGAGCTTCCGCGTCATGCCGCGGACCCCGCTGCCGCCCGAAATCAGCTCACGGCACTACTGGCGGAGGCACTGTGCGGGGCGTCCTCCAAGAGTTCGGCCGCCGGACCGACGACCGAGGCCGGCAGGACCCGACCGGACGGGCACGACGACGCTCCCGGCCTCTTCGACCTCGTAGCGGAGGCCGAGGTGCAGATGGAGGGCATGATGGCAGACATCGCCGACGTGGAATCGGCGATGGCTGACTTCGGGGCGATGATGGAACTGATGGCCGAGGACATGGCCCGAGTGAGTAATCCCGGGGCCTCGATGAGCGCCAAGCTGACGGTCGTGACCCATACCGCCAAAGCAATCAACGGGCCGGTTGGTGAACTGGAATCGGCTACGGAACGGTTCGCCCAACGCATGAGCGTCGCCACCGTCGCGTTCGATGCGTTCATGGAGTGGGCTGAGAGCACTCCGCGCAGCGAGTGGCCGGACGGTCTCGTGCAGGTGCTGGAGCAGATGGCAGAGTCCCCCTGCGGGATCGGAGCAGCGGCCTTTCAGGAAGCCATGACGCTGATTCACACCTTTGGTGCTTCCAGTCGGCACCTGCGTGTCCCCGCCCGGCGGATCGGTACCTCCTGCCAGACCCTCTTCCAGAGCTTCGCGGGCTTGGAGGAGCGGCGGACTAGAGCCGTGAGGCTTCTGCCGGGCTGATCTGCGAGGCCTCGCGCCGGGATGCGCTGCTGCCCTGAGTTCTTCCTGCCCTTGCAGGGCTGTGCTCCTCTGCGGACCCGCCTCGTCGAGTTTCCTCTCGGCCGGGCGGGCTTCCGGCGTGGGCTCTGAGGTACTCCCGAACCGGTTGAAAACCGGGCACCGCAGAGGATTTCGGCGGAGAGTCCGGCTGCGTGGGAGTCCGTCCGGCAACGCCCGGCTCAGGCAGTAGGGGACGGCCGGATCCGCCGCCGGGCTCGTCCAGGAGGTCCGCCACCACGGTCGTCGCGTACGGCGGGCCGGGGTTGAGTCGGAACTTCGTGTGGCCAGGAAGCCGGGGTCGCTCGGTGTGGACGCCGGGGCAGCCCTCGGGCACGAGGTGCTGAAGGCCAGGATGGCTCGCAGACCGCAGCCGAGGTCGACGAACTGCCGGACACCGAGGCGGAGTGCGGCTTCGGTGGCCACCAGGCCGTCGCAGGGCCCGCGCTCGTCCCTAGCCACGGTCCGAGTTTGGGTCGGGTCATCGGGTCCGTGGCCCCCGAGAGCTCCCAGTCGTCAGCCCAGCCGACGATGTGCCCGCCGATCGCGACGGCTGCGGCGAGCACGTCGGTCGGTGCGCTGCCACTCCAGGGAGGTCGTGGCCGGCTTCATCCGGGACAGCCGACGGACGCCCAGCAGGCACCTACCGCCTCCGTCGTAGGGCCGTTCCATCACATCCAGTTCCGTGCCGCATGGCTCCTCCGTTCCGAACGCGCAGAGTACGGAGAAATGGCGGCCACTCCCAAGGATGATCTTGGTCAGCCGAGGAAGCTCAGCCGGACCTGTCGGTTGACGTTATCGACATTCGTGTCCGCCAACCTCCGCAAAGACAACCCAGCCTATCCGGATGGCAACGCACTCCGGTCCAGCCGTGGCCGTCACCTCGCGGGGTGACCACCACGGCTGAAGCATCCGCTCAGCATGCGGTGGCGGGCCGTTCCCAGCCCATCACGCCGGCGTCACGGCTTCCTTGCCGACCCGGATCACGAGTCGTAGCGTTCGGTCACCACCATCGCCGTCCCTGCGAGTACAGCTCCCGTGGGCGCCTCAGCCCACTCGACGAGCAGCAGCGGCTTCTCGTCCACGGACTTCAGCAAGTGAGCGATCTCCTCGGCGGTCGGCGCGACCGGAAGGGCGCAGCCGACCACGGCGTGGCCTGTCGCGCTGGTGTGGTTCCCGGGCTCCTCCTCGGGATCATCCGGCACCCAACAGCCGACCTCGATCTCCCACGAAGCCTCGTCGTCGCCTGGTTCCGGCGCTTCGATCGTCAGGTAGAAGCCGTCGGAGTCGTACGGCTCCACGAAGAGGCGACAGCTGGGGTCGTCGAGTGAAGCCCACACGTCGCCCCCCTGGGAGTGCGCGGTGACCAGCACCCGGAGGGCGGCGACCGCCTTCTCCCGTTCCTCCGAGGTGAATCCCGACTCACGTCGGTTGAGCTGCTCGCGCGTCTCGTCGCTCAGCGTGTCCAGCCCGTCGTCGTACTTCACGAAGGGGTGCCCGAACTCCCAGCAGCGCTCGGTCTCCGGCTCCTCCGAGGAAGTTCCCGAAAATTCCGCGAGTCCTGTCTGCAAGCCGTGCTTCTCTGCCTCCAGTTCGGATCGAATCGCCCTACTGACCGTGCCGGGGAGAGCCGCCACGGCACTTTCCAGGTCGGCGAGCGCCTGGTGAAGCCGCAGGCAGACGTACTCGTACCACAGACTGTGAGCGCCGCCGAGAAGAGCGGTGCGGGCGGCAGGGTCGGTCAGCGCGGCAAGGTGCGTGCGCGGGTAGTAGCCCACACGCCGTTCCCGGCGGTCGTGGATGCTGACAGGGACGGTGGCGAAGGCGGAGATCCGATTGAGGGCGTCGACGACCGGAACCGCGAGGCGAGGCTCGGCAAGACTCGTCACGGTCTTGGACACGACGCCGTCCGGACCCTGGTAGGTCGCCAGGATCTGGGTCTTTCCACGGGTGGCGTGCTGAGAGTAGATGGTCAAGGAAACGCCTTTCGGCTGTCCGGCACACGGCCGCCGGACAGAACAGGTGCACAGGAATCGGGAAGGAGGTGGTGGCGAGGGCGCGTTCCGACGCTCCGTGCCTCAAGACGACCGGAGGTGGCCCAGGTACCGTCCCAGGCTCCATTCCTGCCCGCAGACTAGACGGATGCCCTGCGCACCGCAAGCGGGTTGTCGCCCTTGCTCGGGTGGGAAGGATCCCGACGCATGGGGAAGTGAACTGCGCGCCCACGGGACGTTCGGCCGCAGGTCTGCCGAGCCGGGGTCCAGGCCTCTCCCCGTTCTCGCACAGCCCTGCGCCGTCAGCGCCCCCCGCGTTACGGTCTGCCTGAGATCATCATGGGAGCGGGGGGACATGGCTGGCATGAATTACGAGAACGGCCCAAGTGGTACATGGGCGCGCGAGCTGTGGGACTACGCGCAGACCGTGCTCAAGGAGTGGCAGTCCACTCAGGTATGGCAACCCGCCCAGCAGTTGCGCGCGGCTTCGCATGGCAACGCGCGCGACTATGCCGGCCGCTTCCTCCTGGAACTGCTCCAGAACGGCCACGACGCCCACCGCGGAGGCCGCAACGGCGGAAGCGTGCACGTCCTGCTCGACGAGGACGAAGGGACGCACGGCACGCTCTACGTGGCCAACGGCGGCACGCACTTCACCTGGGCGAGCATCCAGGCCGTCTGCAAGCTCGCCCGGAGCGAGAAGACCGTCGGTGAGGGCATCGGGAACAAGGGAGTCGGCTTCAGGAGCATCCTGGAAATCACGGACGCTCCGGAGGTCTACAGCGCCGGCTCGGCCGGAGAATGTCCGGCCGAGCTGGACGGGTACTGCTTCCGGTTCGCGGTACGGGACGACCTACGGGTGCTACTCGGCAACGAGGGCCTCGTACGCAGGGCAGAAGAGGAACTTCCCCCCTTCCAGGTTCCCTTCCCTCTCTCAACCGTGCCCCCGACTTGCAAGGAGATGGCCGCCGACGGTCATGTGACGGTCATCAGGATCCCTCTGCGCAATGAGACATCCCGTCGCGCAGCCGTCCGCCGCCTCGACGAGCTCGGCGCCGCGAAGGCTCCAGTGATGCTGTTCCTGGACCGGCTCGACCGACTAGTCATCGAACGGCGGGGTGGCGAAAGCCCTCGGCGTACGGAACTCACCCGACGGGAAACCCCATTGGGGCTCGCCGAGGACCAGCCCCAGAGACACGACGCGCTTGCCGGTGCGGCGCGGACTGTCCCGGCTGTCTCCCTTGCCCGCGTCGAACTCGGCTCCCTGGGCGCATACCTCGTGGCCAGGGGCCGTATCCCCGTGGCGCGCCTGCGCGACACGATCGAGGCGGCGACCGAGCTCGGACAGCTGGACGACTCGTGGGGTGACTGGAAAGAACCGGCTGTCGTCGAGGTGGCATTGCCCCTCGACGGCATCGAGTCGCTGCGTGGTGGCCGGATCTACACCTTCCTCCCCTTGGGCGAGGATGCTGCCGCGCCCCTGCGCGGGCACCTCAACGCCCCGTTTTTCACGAAGGTGGACCGTACAGCCCTCGACCGGGAACACCCGCTGAACAGCATGCTGTTCGCGGCGGCGGCCGAGACCTCCCTGGCGGCAGCCGCCGCGCTGCGGAAGCGAGCCCGGCCCTCCGACCGTAGGCTGGCGGTCGATCTTGTGACTTGGGAGCACGAGCCGCGCTCCCACACCCTGCTGCGCGAGGCAGCGCACCGAGTGCACGGGGCTGAGTTCGCGGACGTTCCCGTCGTACCACTCCTGAACCGGGAGGCCCCGCACGGTTCCTGGGGCATACCCCGCGATTCTGTGCTCTGGCCCGAGCTCGGGCTGTCGGTGCTCACGGCCGAGGCGGCCGAGGCGGTGGGCATCGCCGTGGCCGACCCGGCCGTCGGGGCCAAGACCCTGAAGCGTCTCGCGAGGTTGTGCGAGGCGCTCAGGTGTCCCTTGGAGCCCTCGGCACAGCAGCGGGCGGACCACGCCGAGCGGATTGTGGGGACCCTGCCGCTGCCCGCTCCGGATGCTCCCGTCGACGACTGGAACGGCGTTTATGCCGATCTCGCTCTGCTGTTCAAGGACGAGGGCGGAGTACTGCAGGGCAGGAAGCTATTGCTGGCGGACGACGGGAAGCTCCGGCGTGCCAACGGCGGCCCTGCCACGGATACGACGGACAGCTCGCGGCGCATGGCGGCCAGGCGGGAGGCCTTTTTCCAGCCAGCTCGCGGCGAGGCAGCGGACGACGAGGGCTTGGCCGTGCCCCACGCTCTGAAGAAGCGCATGTTCTATCTGCACCCGGGGCTGAACTGGGTGGAGGAGGAAGGCCACGTTCGACGTCAGGAAGCCCGGCTGTTCCTGGAACGCTTCAGGCTCGTCCGGCGTTTCGACGCCGCCGGCCTACTCGACCACGTCCGCCGCGCCCTCACCGAGAGCAACTCGGTGCGGCTGCGTGAGCAGGCCCTCCGCTTCGTGTTCCGTCTCTACCGGTCGAGGCAGTCCACACAGTCTCTGCAACTGCGTCCGCTGGGACTGTACGTTCCCTCTGCCGAGGGCCCCGCCATCAAAGCAGCCAGCGCCGCTTTCGGGGCCGGATGGACCGGGACCCACGGTGACGAGCTCGCCTCCATCGTGACCGAGGGGCGGGAGTCCTCGGCCGATCTCCGCTTCATGGCAGAGCGGCTCGTGGCACCACCCGAGAACTTCCTCAGACGGGACGAAACCCGGGAGGAGTGGCGGGAGTTCCTCAGCGATCTCGGTGTCACCGAAGGACTGCTCCCCGTAGTGTCATCTGGTGCGGAGGCGGAAGCCGAGGGTGGCGCGCTCACCACGAGCAACCTGATCAGCATGGCGAAGGTGTCCGACGAGGTCGCCGATCAGTGGCGGCCGTTCATCGAGCGCGCACGGAGCCGTGTCGCCCATCCTTACACGCCGTACGTCGGAACCCCCGCGTACCGGCTGCCAGGCCAGGACGTCGCCGGGCGGCTGAGCGAACCGGGCCGGATCGCCTATGCACGACTGGTCCTACACGGTCTGGCCCGGTGGAACAACACGCACCTCACCAGCGTCTGGAATCGGGACCGGACGGGCAACCAGGATCTGCAACCCGTCCCGACCCCCCTTTCCGCCTTCGTCCGCGGCCAGCGCTGGCTCCCGGTGCGAGGCCGTGGCGGCACCCTCCGCTTCGTCCGGCCGGATGAAGCGTGGCACGCCCCCGCGCCCCTTGAGCAGGAGCCGGCCTTCGCCCCGACGGTCCTGCGGCAACTCCGCCCCCTGCTGGACGATGATCGGGCCCTACGGCGGCTGCGCGATGCCGAGTTGCCGACTTGGGACGATCCTAGGGACAGCGCCCGGCTCATCGCCGCCCTGGGCGAGCTGGTGAAGTCGGATGCTGTGGACGATGGGGACCGTCCCGCCCTTCAGCGGGCGAACGAGCGCGCCTGGCAGAACCTGGCCACGCACGCGGCCTCGATCGAGCCGCTCATCGGCTCGGCCCTGCTAGCCGAGCGGGGCGGGCAGCTCATCGCGGTCGACTTCGCCGCGCTCCTCGACGGCTCAGTACGGCTGTACGTCACCGGGGACCGAGACAATCTGAAGGCGCGCCTGGCCAGGGAGCTCAAGCTTCCGCTGCTCGTGGTGCCGGGGGCGGCGGCTAAAGTCGCCCGAATCCTCCGTCACCGCTGCCCGGACGCGATACGGCACGCCGACGACGCTGACCTGTCGGTCGAAATCGTCAGAACCTCCGGCACCACCGTCGTCGGAACCTCCGGCACTACTCGAGGGCTCGGAACGCCGCTCGTCGACGAGCTGCCGTGGCTTCCACTCGCGGTGGGCGTCCTGGCCGACCATCCGCCACGGGGCGGCCGCCCGGCCGACGCCGAGCTCACCGATTTCGTCGCCGCCGTCCGCCGCATCCGCATCCAGCGCTACGTCTCGCTGAAGATCACCCTCGACGGAGCTGCCGTGGAACTCCCGGAACGGCAGGACGGCATGCTACCTCTGCCCGACCCCTCTCACCCACTGATCCTCACCCCGGACCTACCCCTTTCCTGGGACTTCGTGGCCCGGATCGGCTACGCAGTCAGCCAGGTCCTGGACCGTCCGGAATACACCGTCCCGCTCAAGCTCGCCGCCCGCGAACTGGAGCGCGGGCACGCACCCCTCGAAGAACCGACCGAGCGGCAGCTCGCGGCGGTGCTCGATCTCTCCATCCACCAGGTCAGGGAGACCGCTCACCGCCTCGACGGGTCACTCGCGGGCGTACTGAAACGCTGCCACCCCTTCCTTGTACACGCCCTCGGCGCCGACCAGGCCAGGGAGCTAGCGGACCCGGCGCCAGCCGACGCAAGGGAGTTCCTCGCCCGCCTCGAACCGTACACGGGCGCACTTCCCCTGCCCGCCGCGCAGCTCATCGGCGCCGCTCGCGATGCGCGAGACATCGACGACCTCCGGGCCCTGGCAGAAGTCGACTTCGCGGACCTGAACCGCACTCTGGCAGGGCTTGCACCCCTGTACCGCCCGATCAGCCACGCCGAAGTCCACAACGAGGCCGTACGCCGACACGTGGACTTCGGTCGCGGCGTCCTCATCGACCGACTGCGCTGGGCCCGTCGGGAAGAGTTCGATGCCCGTAGGCCCATCGCCGACTGGCCCGCCACCCGCTCCCTGAAATGGATCACTGCTCCGGAAGAGTGGGCGCTCACCGTCGACACCGCCGACGACGGCCTACTGCGGGCCCTTGTCGAACAGGCACTCACCGCCCGGCTGGGGGCACCCGCGCCGACCAAGGGCGAACGGCTTGCTGCCATGGACAGGTTGCGCAGCCACAACCACGCGGTCATCACCAAGACGACGCCCGACCTGATCGCCCTGGTCAAGGCCGCGAAACGACCGCTGCCCGCAGCGCTGGCGAAGGCGGCTGCCGCCGAGGAGGTCACCGCCCTGCTGGACGAGGCGGGCGCGCTCGACTTCCGCGAGCTCTCGGCCGACGATATCGTCGGCTGGCTCGCCGCCCTGGGGCAATGGCCGGCCGGCATGGCCGCCTCCTCGGAGCCCCAGGCACACGGGCTCACTCCCGCCGAGCTGGACCGAGTACGGAACGCCACAGAGCAGGCTCGCACCGAACGGGCCAAGCGCAAGCGGATCATCTCCATCGGTGAACGGGACTTCGACATCGAGTCCGGCGACTTCACCGAGCTGGCCTCAGAGCTGCGCAGCGCTCTGGAATCCGACCCGCTCCCCAGCGGCAGTACTCGAAGGCGCTGGGCCTCGCTGCAGCCGATCCCGCCTCGGGGGACGGCTGGCTCGTCGGGTGGACCGCCGGGCGTGCGCGTCGACGGGGAGCGCGGGCTGTCGTCAGCCCAGCGCTCGGCGATCGGCTTCGTGGGCGAGTGGTACGCATACCAGTGGCTCTGCGAGCAGGACCGGGCGACCGACGAGACCAGCTGGGTCTCCGGCAACCGGGTACACATCTTCCCCGGGCCCGCCGGAGACGACAGCCTCGGCTACGACTTCAAGGTCGGCTCCGGCAGAAGTCCGCGGTTGTACGAGGTCAAGGCCACCCAAGGGCCGGGCGGGCAGATCGAACTCGGCGAAACCGAGGTACGGGCGGCGCAGAAGTACGGCGGCAGTGACCGCTGGCGGATCCTGATAGTGACCTCGGTACTGGACGTGGAGCACCGGCAGGTGCGTATGCTGCCGAATCCGTTCAGCGAGCGCGGCCGGGGGCTCTACCGCGAGGAGGGCGGCGCGCTGCGCTTTGCATACCGGCTGTGAGATGCAGTCGGCCCGTCTCGCCCTGCCCGAACAGGCCCCCCACGCCGACGCCGTCCGCCCGTCGCGTCCGCGGTACTGGGCCCTCGCCCACACCCTCAGTGTGCCAGTGCTCGTGCTCCCGAGCTGAACCCCGGACCCACCACGACATCCGTACCGCCCTGGCCGACGGCTCGGTCCGATTCGGCACGGTGGAATCTGCCCGCGTGAATCCCGTTACGTACGCAGGCGGTTCACTGCTCGGTGGCCCTGGCCGCCGTTCCACGGGCTGGCCATCCGGATGCCGGTGGGTAGCGCCGGGGCCGGGAGCGGGTGGGCGGTCCGGTCCGGGAGCCGGGATCGATTGTCAGTGGTGGGTGAGACGGTACGGAGCGTCGACTCGTCACGAGGGGAGCTGTCCGTGTCCGGAAGCCAGAACTACATCAACCACGTCGCTCTTGTGCTGGATGCCAGTTCGTCGATGTCGCACCTGAGCCGCAAGGTCGTCGAAGTCGCCGACCAGCAGATCTCGTATCTCGCGCGCCGGTCGAGGGAACTGGACCAGGAGACCCGTGTCACGGTGTACGTCTTCGCCGACAAGGTGGAGTGCGTCATCTACGACAAGGACGTGCTGCGGATGCCGTCGCTGAAGCAGCTGTACCGGGCCGGTGGTATGACGGCCCTGCTGGCGGCGGCGCTGAAGTCGCAGCGAGAGCTGGCGCAGACGGCTCAGCTGTACGGCGACCACAGCTTTCTGACGTTCGTGCTCACCGACGGGCAGGAGAACGCGAGTCATCGCTGCCCTGACACCCCCAGCAGGGATCCGCAGGAGCTGGTCCAGGCGGTGACGGGGATGATCGAGGCGCAGAACGACAACTGGACACTGGCCGTCCTGGTGCCGGACCAAGTGGGCAAGCGCGAGGCGATGCGGTGCGGTTTCCCGAAGGACAACATAGCCGTCTGGGACGCGACGACCACACAGGGGCTGGAGGAGGCCGGGCAGGTCATCCGGCAGGCCACCGAGAAATTCATGGTGGGCCGCACCAAGGGCATCCGAGGATCGCGGGCGGTGTTCTCCACGGGTACGGAGGCGGTCAACATGGACACCATCCAGGCGGCCGGCCTCACCCCGGTGGACCCGTCGGCGTTCGTACTGATCCCGGTGGACCGTGACACGGCGATCCGGAACTGGGTCGTCGAATCCGGGCACGCCTACCGTACCGGTGGCGCTTTCTACCAGCTGAGCAAGACGGAGAAGATCCAGGCGCGGAAGCAGATCGCGGTACTGGAGAAGAAGACGGACCGGGTGTACACGGGACCCGAGGCCCGAGCCCTGCTCGGCCTGCCGGATGTGGAGGCCCGCATCAAGCCGGACCACAACGACGACTTCACCATCTTCGTGCAGAGCACCAGCGTGAACCGCAAACTCGTGCCGAACACGCGACTGCTCCTGATGCACTGACACACCAACGGAGCCCCGCCTCCATGACAGCGGGGCGGGCGCCGGCACACCGCGCCGTCGGCTCGAGCAGGCCACCTGCCTACCTCCTGCGGGACCGGACACCGCGCCTCCGTCGCGGGCGCCTCCATGAACAGGGCGACGTCGAAGGTGCCGCCGGGACGGGGCAGTCAGACCACGTCGGCGCCCTGGAGCCGACCCAGTAGGCCAGTCCGGCCGCGGGGCGCCGACGGTGGCGATCGACCCGCGAACCGCCGTACAGAGCTCGATCAGCCGAGGAAGCTCAGCCGCACCTGACGGTTGACATTATCGATATTGGTATCCGCCAACCTCCGTAAAGACAACCCCAGCCTATCCGGATTGCCACGCACACAGTCTGGTGAGCTGCCCCGAGTTTCGTAGAGTTCGGTGATCTCGTTTCAGGCGGACTGCGGGGTTTGCTCCTGGCTCCGCCAGAAGGCTTCCTCGTACTCGGCGGGTGGTACGTAGTCGAGCGAGGAGTGGAGGCGTTCTTCGTTGTACCACGTGATCCACTGGAAGATCGCCAGTTCGACCTGGTCGACGTTTTTCCAGGGGCCCTGTATCTCGATCAGCTCGGCCTTGAAGGTGCCGTTCAGGGCCTCGACCATCGCGTTGTCATGGCTGTCCGCGACCGAGCCGACGGACGCGGAGGCACCGATGCCGGCGAACCGGTCGGTATACCGAATTGACACGTATTGCGACCCGCGGTCGCTGTGATGGACGAGGCCGGAGTCCTGCTTGACCCTCCGTCCCCACAGCGCCGTCTCCAGGGCTTCCAGCGGGAGTTCGGTCCGCATGTGGTGCGCGACCTGCCAGCCGACGATCATCCGCGAGTACACGTCCAGGACGAACGCCACGTATGCCCACCCGGACCAGGTGCGCACATAGGTCATATCCGCCACCCACAGCTGATCCGGCCGGGAGGCGGTGAAACACGGTCGACCAGGTCCGGCGCCTGGCCCGTCACCCAGCCCCGGTACGTGCGCCGGTACGGTGACGGACTCCTGCGCGCCCTCGGCGACCGGGCCGAACGGATCGTGCCGCTGGCCGAGTTCCGGGCCCACGACGTCCCGATCGTGCTCTCCTCCGACGCGCCGGTCTGCCCGCCGATGCCGCTGGAGGCGGTCCACGCGGCCGTGACCCGGCGCACTCTGTCGGGCCGGATCCTGGGCGACAACGCGATCACGGTCGCCGAAGCGCTGCGCGGCCACACCCTGGGCGCCGCGGCCTCGATCCGCCGGGACCACGAAGTCGGCTCCCTCGAACCGGGCAAACTCGCGGACCTGGTGGTGCTGTCGGCCGACCCGACGCGGGTGGAGGTCGACGACATCCCGAACCTGCGTGTCCTCGCCACCTGGATCGGCGGCCGTCCCGTCCACCACGCCACGCCCGAGCCCGCCGGAGCGGGACAGCCCGCGCACTCCTCCTGAGCCCGCCCCTGCCCGCCGTGGGCCGTGGGCCGTGGCTAAATCCGGCGAGCGGCCGGACCCGTGGGACGGGCGAATGTCGGCGTGTCAGGCCCCCTGGCGCCTGACAACCCGCTGCCCTTCGGCCGGTCAGCGCAGGATGCCCGCCGCCCGCGCGTCACGCAGCCAGGAGGGAAACTCCGACATCAGGGCCGTGTAGAGCGCGTCGTCGGTGTGGCCGCGCGGGTCGGTGCCCGCCGGGAAGAACCCCGCGTTGTCGATCGGTCGGCGGGCCGGCACGGCGAGCGTGTCCAGTCGGCGCAGGAAGTCGAACTGGTGGCCCTCGGGGGCACCGAAGCCCACGAACTGCCAGAAGACCGGAAGGCGCGCCGAGGTGCACAGCACGTGCTCGGCCGCGGCGCGCGAGGTCGGGCCGCCGTCGGTCTGGAAGATCACGAAGCCCGGATCGGTGGCCCCGCAGGCGGTGTAGTGGTCGAGGACCGCCTGCATGGCCACGTGGTAGTTGGTACGGCCCATCGGTCCTGCTCCCCGGTGCAGTTCGGTGATCCGGGAGCCGTGGTCGCTGAGGGAGAGGTCGGCGCGGGCGTCCACGTCCGTGGAGAAGAGGATCACCGGCACCACCCCGTCGTCGTCGAGGTTGGCGGAGAGCCCGAGCGCCTGCTCCGCCAGATGCTGCATGGTGCCGTCCTTGTAGAAGCGGCTCATGCTCCGGGACCGGTCGAGTACGAGATACACGGCGGCGCGCCGCCCCGCCAGCCCGGACTTCTCCAGCGACGTACGCGCCGCCTTGTACAGGCTGACCAGTCCCGGTGCGGTGGCCTGCACCTTCTCCAGGCTGATGGCGGAGCGGGCGGGGTCCGAGCGGTCCGGCTTGACGTAGTTGATGGCCATGAGGCTCCCCCTGTGTGCGGTCGTGCCTTTACGTCCCACGGTGTCCGGGAAGGGTACGCGCCGCACGCGGCCCGGGGGGCGCGAACCCCGCGATCGCTGAAGCGGGCGACCCCGGTGGGCGGCTCCGGCGGGCGGCAACTCGCCGGAGGAAAACGTCACGGGCCGGTTCCCCGACGGGGCGCGGGGAGGCGGAAACGTGAAACGCGCCCAGAGCCGGACCTTGGGCCGGTCGACCTCCGGGACGCCGAGCAACTCGCACAGGGCTGATGACGACCTGAGTCCCTGCCGGCGCAGTTGCCAGGTGAGGGGCTGCGAGCCCTCCAGGGCTGATGACGACCAGGGTCTGGCCGCTGCTCGACCTCCCGACCGAGGGGTTGCGAGCCCTCCAGGGCTGATGACGACGCGAAACCCGCCGGGTCGCCACCCGCACCGTCCGGTTGCGAGCCCTCCAGGGCTGATGACGACACGGCCGAACACCCGCACGACGCACCCCAACCGCCCCGTTGCGAGCCCTCCAGGGCTGATGACGACCGGCCAGTCCGCGAGGTGGTATCGCCAGAGCAGGGGTTGCGAGCCCTCCAGGGCTGATGACGACCGGCGCCCCCGTCCCCGACCCGGCGGCCTCGGCGGAGTTGCGAGCCCTCCAGGGCTGATGACGACCCTGAACCCCCGCCGCCTGATCCGGTTCCACCAACCGTTGCGAGCCCTCCAGGGCTGATGACGACGCCGGCGACGCGCGCGGTGGTGGCTGCCTGATGGCGTTGCGAGCCCTCCAGGGCTGATGACGACGTCGGCCGCGTCCCCGTCGGCGTCCTTCTCGTCGGGTTGCGAGCCCTCCAGGGCTGATGACGACAGCTTTCGAGCATGTATTCCGCGCCGGTCGTCGGCTGTTGCGAGCCCTCCAGGGCTGATGACGACCCCGCACTATCCACGTCGAGCTGCACGGCGGCCCCCTGTTGCGAGCCCTCCAGGGCTGATGACGACCCGCCACCCGGCGGCTGATAGAGGACAAGACGCGGTTGCGAGCCCTCCAGGGCTGATGACGACGCCCAGACGTCGCCCTGTCGCCGCTGCTGGTGGCGCGGGTTGCGAGCCCTCCAGGGCTGATGACGACGGCAGGGGACGGTGAGCGCGGGGTGGCGGGGGCCGCGTTGCGAGCCCTCCAGGGCTGATGACGACCATCGTCTCTCTGTACGGCGACGGCATCAGCCGCAAGTTGCGAGCCCTCCAGGGCTGATGACGACGGCCATCCATTCTCCAGCACGCTGGATTCGGTCGGGTTGCGAGCCCTCCAGGGCTGATGACGACTACCGGGCGCCGCCGCGTACCACCTGTACCGCAAGTTGCGAGCCCTCCAGGGCTGATGACGACCACGGCAGATCGCGGCGGACGCCTTCGCCATGGCGTGTTGCGAGCCCTCCAGGGCTGATGACGACATTGTCTCGGAAGATGTAGAGAAGCTGCCGGATGTAGTTGCGAGCCCTCCAGGGCTGATGACGACGGTACGGGTCCGCAGGAAAAGCGGTCTGCTGCTGCAGTTGCGAGCCCTCCAGGGCTGATGACGACGCCGGACGACTGGGATGAGGCCCCCACAGATACGCGTTGCGAGCCCTCCAGGGCTGATGACGACCCGAGGGTAAAGCCGCAGGTCGGCTGCCCCCTTCTGGCCCGTCTTCCCGCGATTTTTGCAGTGATCCGGCGGTAGTGCATCTGCGCAGGTCAAAGGATGTCTCCGGGACCGGTCGAGTCGACTCCCAGCCTAGTCAACTCGACTATGCCGAGGGATCGCGCGGGAGGTAAGAGTTCTGGGTCGGCTTGTCCATGGTTCATGGCATCGATAGGTCCGGTTGGCCGTTGATGGTGAGTACGACATGGCGGTGGGCGTATGCGTCGCAGACCTGGAGGAGCCACCGTACCTCGGCACCGAGCTTGTTCCGCTTCAGCGGACACCATCGGTGTGGTGGTCAGGCCGCGAGGGCGGCCTCGTAGTCGGCGGGGGGGGCGATGACCGAGACTGCTGTGGAGCCGCTGCAAGTTGTACCGGCTTTCGATCCACTCGAACATCGTGCTGCGGGCGGCGGCCAGGCACCGGGCCGTCGAGTCGGGTCGACCGTTCAACTGGTCGACGGTGTCGCGTCACTGACGCTTCCATGAGACCAGGTGTGGGCCGATGCCTCGGTGCCTTCCGAGAGGTCGGTGGCCCCTGGCCGGAGCGCGGCTTCTGCCCGAACTCCTCGACGGTGAACGATGACCGGACCCGGCGGTCGATGAGCCCATCGGCGTAGACGGCGAGTCCGGTGAGGAAGAACGTTCCACCATGGCGAATGAAGACGTGACGCCGGGTTCCGGATATGCGGACGCCGTCCGCCTCGCGGCAAGCGATCCGATTGCCGATCACCCCGTCCATGTGCCGTGGCTGGCCTCACAGCCCCTGTCTCCTCGACGAGGACTCATCTCGTCGCGAGAGACCGAAGGCCCGCTTCCGCAGCGTCGAGGTCAGGCCCAGGGGGCGGGGGCGGTGGTGGGACGGGGCAGTTTGGGGATTCAGAGGCCGTGGGGAGGTATCGGGTCGTATTGTCTCGGCCCAGGAGGGGTGGGCTTGTTGTCGGCGTTGCTGCGCGAGTGCGCCTGGCGGAGGTCGGTGGCAGCGCTATGGCTGCCGGCGGGATGGGCGGGGTGCGGTGCGGGTACAGCTGGTGTCGTTCGAGGCGTGGAACATCACCCGTTTCATGTTCGTGACGGGTAAGCGGCGTGAGATCGCCGGTGCATCGGAATTGATCACGTATGTGGACAGAGTTTGGGTCCGTGCCGCCTTGAGAGATTTATGCGAGGGGTTCACCGAAGAGTGGCGGATCGAGACGTGTCCGGTTGAGTTGCTGTCCACGGGGGCGGGGACGGCGAGGGTGCTGGTGCGTGAGGGGGAGGAGGATCTGGCACGGCGGTTGGTGGGTGCGGTGACGTTGGCGGCATTGCGGCAGGCACCGGGGCTGGACGTGTACGGGGTGGTGGGTGAGCCGTTCGAGTGGGACGCCGAGGGGGCGCTGCACGCGGCCTGTGCGGGGGCGGTCGGGGCGTTGGACCGGGTGCGAATGGGCCGCGTGTCGGTGGAGGCGCGATTCCTACGGTTGCCGCTGGTGGATGAGTGTGCGTCGACGGGGCTACCGGCTGCGGTGCTGGCGAAGCAGCCGGACGGCGGGTCCGAGCCGCGGTCGGCGGAGAGCCAGGCCAAGTGGGTGGCGTACGGGCGGATGGGGCAGGGGGAGGGCCTGAACCGGCTGGCGGCGCTGGCGGGAACGGATCCGCGGCAGTTGGGCCAGGTGGTGCAGTGGCTCGGTGAGCGGGCCGACTGGGTGGGGCTGGTATATGCCGACGGGAACGGTCTGGGGCGGGTGTTCGGTGATTTCGCCGCGTGCGTGCCGGGGCGCGGGAACCGGCTGTACGCGGACACGCTGAGGGAGTTCACACGGGGCCTTCAGGGGTGCGCGGAGAGGGCGTTCACCGAGGCGGTCGCGGAGGTGACGGCGCTTGTCGGCGACCAGGGCGGCGGGGCGGCGGTCCCGCGTGTGCTGCCGTTGATCCTGGGCGGTGACGATGTGGTGGCGCTGTGCGATGGGGAGTGGGCGCTGCCGTTCACGCGGGCGTATCTGGCGGCGTACGAGCGGATGACGGGCGAGGACCAGACGGTGGCGGCCGCGTTGCGGCTGCGGGGCGGCTCGGGGCGGGTTGCGGCGTCAGCCGGTGTGGCGGTGGTGAAGTCCCATTTTCCGTTCGTCGCCGCGGCGGGTCTGGCGTATGAGCTGATGGTGGAGGCGAAGCAGGTCAAGCAGCGGGTGCCCGAGGTGGCGTGTTCGGGGCTGGCTTTTCATGTGCTGTACGACAGTTCCGGGGCGGATCTGGAGCGGATCCGTGCCGGGAGTGTGGTGAACGGGGCCACGTTGGTGGCGCAGCCGTATGTGGTCAGCGAGGACGTGCCCGAGGACAACGGGTGGGCGCGGGGGCGGAGGTGGGCGGATCTGGCGGCGCGGGTGGAGGCGCTGAAGGCCCGCGGCGAGGACGGGGAGCCTCTGCTGCCGGCTTCACAGCTGCACGATCTGCGAGAGGGCTTGTTCTCGGGCCCGGAGGTCGCTGACGCGCGGCTGACGAAGCTGATGCGACGTTTCTCGGACCGGGGGTTGCGGGAGCTGACGAGCGGGGAGCGCAGCCTGTTCTGGCGGGAACCGGGCCCGGATCCCGGTGCGGCGCCTGATGCGGGGCGGAGAGTGACGGGGCTGCTGGACGCCATGGCCGCGAAGCCGTTTCTGTTCCCCGGCGGTGAGCGCTGATGGATCTGACGGTTCGTGTGGTGATGCTCAGTGACTGGCACGTCGGGACCGGTGCCGGGCGGTACGGCACGGTCGATCGGGCGGTACAGCGCGACCGCGCGGGTCTGCCGTATGTGCCTGCGAAGTCGATGACGGGGATGTGGCGGGACGGGTGCGAGGTCGCCGCGACGGCGCTGGACGGTCCCGGTACCGGTAGGGGGCTGTGGCGGGCCTGGGTGGAGTATCTGTTCGGCGGTCGACCGACGTCGGTGGAGCGTGGGGTGATGAGCGGCGGCGGGCCGCGGGCCGCGGCGTTGCTGGTTGGTGCGGCTCACTATCCGCCCGCGGTCGCGGCGGCACTTGAGGGGCGACCGTTGCTGCGCGAGGCGGCCGTCTTCCTCAAGCCGGGGGTGAAGATGGCCTTGGCGACCGGGGCGGCCGAGCCGGGGATGCTGAGGTTCGAGGAGATGGGCCGGTGCGGTGCGGTGCTGTCCGCGTCTGCGGTGCTGCCGGACTTCGAGGCGTTGGACGACGGGCAGCGCAGGGCTGTGCGAGCGCTGCTGGCGGCGGGCGCGGGTCTGGTGGAGCAGCTGGGTGGCAAACGGCGTCGGGGCGGAGGGCGTTGCCGTTGGGAGATACCGGAACTCGAGCCCGACTGGCAGTGGCTGCGCACCGGCCCGGACGTCCCCGGCCCGCCACCCGCGGTTGCGGCTCCCGCTCCCGCACGGCATGAGGCTCTGCCGCGGCCCGGCGGTCGGCGTACCGTGGCCGGTACGGAGCGGGTGCCGACGGCGGCGGCACAGTGGGATGTCGCCGAGCTGCGGCTGCTGCTGGAGCAGCCGGTGGTGGCGCACGAGCGGACGGTGGGCAACGCGGTCCGCAGTCTGGACCATGTGCCCGGGTGGATGCTGCTCCCAGGGGTGCTGCAACGGCTCGGCTCGGCAGAGGCCGCCGCCTGCGCCCGTCAGGGGAAGCTGGTTGTCACCAACGCGACCGCGGAGATCGCCGGCCGACCGGGCCGGCCCGCGCCGCTGGCCTTGCGGCACGCCAAGGGTGACGCCACGGACCAGCGGAACCTCCTGGCGGAGCAGCCGGAGGCGGGCTTCGCCGGAGAGCCGTTCGTCGGCGGCTACGTCGGCCCCTACGGGGGCGGTGCGGCGCAGACCGCGGGAATACGGACGCCGGGCCCGGGGACGGCGGTGGAGGTGTGCCGGGTCGGAAGCAGCGAGCACACCCACAACACGGTGGACGATGGCGTCCAGCGGCCCACCGAACGGGTTGGCGGCCTGTACAAGTATCAGGCCATCGCGCAGGGCACGGTTCTGCGCGCCCAGGTACGTGTCCCTCGTGGTGTGCTGCCCGTGGGGTGGGAGCGGGCGCTGTCGGGGGTGTGGCGGGTCGGCCGGTCCCGCAAGGACGGCTACGGCCGTATCCGAGTGGAGGCCGCCCCCGCCGCTCCGGCCCCGCGGCGGCCTGTGGTGACGGACGGGCACCTGTGGGTGTGGCTGCTGTCCGACGTCCTGCTGTACGACGCGCGGCTGCGCCCCAGTACCGACCCGGGCGACCTGGCCGCTGTGCTGGGGCGGGCTCTCGGCCTGCGGCTTGCCCTGTCGCAGCCCTCAGCGGACGGGCCGGAGGCGCAGGTCAGTGACGTACGCAGGCACGACCCGTGGCACCGCCGCTGGGGGCTGCCGCGCGCCAGCCTGGTGGGGCTGCGCGCTGGAAGCTGCTTCCGGTTCGACGTTCTCGACGGCTGTCCGGAGCCGGCCGCGGTGGCGCGGGTGGAGGTCGGCGGGATCGGTCTGCGCCGGGCGACCCGCTGCTGTCCGCGCCCCTGGCCGGCGCACTCCCCGCGCCGTCGCGATCGTCGCCGACCGGCCCATCCACCGTGCCGGAAGCGCCTCCGCCCGTGTCTGCCCCCGCCGGCCCAGGACAGGACCAGACCTCGGCCGAGGCGGATGCGTCGCTGCGGGCGATCGTCACCGCGGCCTGGCGGCAGGAGATCCACCGGGCCAGTGAGGCCCTGGCGGCGCACCCGGATACCCGCATCCGGGTGCTGGGCAAGGACCATGAGAAGGTCACGCCCTCACAGTTCGGTGCCCTGCGCACGCTGCTGCACCAGCTGTCCGGCCCCGACGACCCCCGCGCTCGTGCCTGGCTGGACGGACTCACCGCCACCGAGACCCGCAAGAACACCTGGCCCGACAGCGTCCGCGACCAGCTGCGCCGGCTGCTCACCGGATCGGCCGGACCCGGCACGGTCTGGAGCCTGATCGCACTGTCCGAGGAACACCTGACCCCCAACTCCGGCACCGGCAGCGCTGGAGTCGCCGTCCGGTCGGACGGCCCGCGGCAGACACTGTGGCCCGAGGCGGTACGCACGCTGGTCGGGGACTGCCTGAACGCCCATGCCCGCACCAAGCCCGAGCAGGGGGAAGCGTGATGACGGATCACCGCGGGCGACCGATGGCCCGGCGGCTGAGGGTGAGGGGTTGGCTGCGCACCCGCAGCCCCCTGCACATCGGCGGAGCCGGACAGCGCCGGACCGGTCTGCTCACCACCATGGCCACCGACGGTCTGGGCCGCCCCTACGTCCCCGGCACGGGCCTGGCCGGGGCGCTGCGCACCGCGGCCGAGCGCGCTCCGTGCGCGGACGTCGAGTACCTGCGGTCGCTGTGGGGATGGATGGAGCCGGATGAACAGGGCGGCACGGCCAGCCGGGTCGTCGTCCGCGACGCACTTCTCACTGCGGACACCACTCTGGACGAGTACGGCATGCCGTCGGCGCCGCTGGATCCGGCACACCTGGAGACCCGCTTCTCGGTCGGGATCGACCGGGTCACCGGCACCGCCGCACACGGATTCCTGCACGGGCGGGCCGTCGTACCGCGCGGCACCTTCTTACGCCTGGAGTTCGACATCGAGTCCGCGCCGGCCACGGCCGACGCCGACGCCGAGCATCTGCGGTTCCTGCTGCGTTCCCTGCGGCACGGACGGATACGTCTCGGCACCGCCAAGACCCGCGGCCTGGGCCGGGTCGAACTGATCACCGACCAGACCACCGTGCACGAACAGGACCTGACGAGCCCGGCGGGTCTGGTCGCGGCGCTCGGCCACGGCCCGGCCGGATCCGGCTGGTGCCTGGACGACGAACTCGGAACCGACCCGCCGCCCGGCCCGTGGCTGACGGCGCGTGTCGACTGGCGGCCCGCCGCCCCGCTGATGGTCCGTGCCGCTGCGGACGGCATCGACATCAAGGCCCTGCCCTACACCAGGGCCACCAGCCCCGGCCAGGTCGCCCTGGTGCTGCCCGGCAGCGCGCTGAAGGGACGGCTGCGTGCCCAGGCCGAACGCATCGAACGCACGGTCCGGCAACTCGACGACCTCGACTCCTGCGCCGACAACGGCGACGACGAGGCGCGGCGTAGCGCGGCCTTCCGGCATCAGCTCGACCGACTTCCTTCCGTACGGGCCCTGTTCGGTGCAACACCCGCCGCGGCGGCGGTCGCCGAATCAGCTGCCGGCGGCGGGACCGGCTCCGGCCGGGACGCGGGCCCGGACCGGGGTGCGGGGGCGGTGACCGTGGACGACTGCTTCGCCACCTCGTCTGTGCCCCAGGCCCTGTGGAACACCCTGCTCGGCATCGTTCCCGACGACGGACAACAGGCCACCGGCACAGACACCGACACCAGCGCCGGGCTGCCTGGCTGGGCTGCCGATCACGGTTTCGCCCGGGCCGACCATGTGGCCATCGACCGGTGGACCGGCGGCGCGGCCGAAGGACGTCTCTTCAGCGTCCTGGAACCCACCCGTACAAGCTGGGAACCCCTCACCCTCACCGTGGACCCCGCCCGACTCGACGCCCACGGCGGCATGGTCGGCCATGCGGCGATGTTCCTGTTCCTGCTGGTCCTGCGCGACCTCGCCGAGGGCCGGATCCCGCTGGGCTGGGGCACCAACCGCGGCATGGGAGACATCACCGTGGACGCCGTCACCCTCACCCTCCCCGACCGAGCCACCCCTGTCTCCCTCGACGAGTACCTGGCCGGCCCCGAGGCGGCCGAACTCAACACCCAGTGGCACCGCTACCTCGACGACTCCGATGAGAGCGCCGTATGACACATCCCGTCCTCCGCTCCAACCCCACCGCAGCGGTCCGGCTGCACAGCCTCGCCGCCGAACCCGTCGGCTTCCAGGACGCCCTGGCCCACGCCCGGCTCGCCGGGGCCGTCGCCCTGCTGTCCACCCCACAGGCTTTCGTCATCGCCACCGTCCACGACGACCACCGCTGCTCCACCGCCGACACCCCTGCCGGCATACCGCTGGACGACGTGTTCGAGGCCCGGGTCTTCACCCCGCACACGGAACTGCGCTGGATGGCGACCGGCACCGGCAGCGGACGCGCCGTCATCCTGACCGAGGACGACTCACCGCTGCCCACCGGACCCTTCACCGAGGAGATCACCCCGCTCACCGCCATCGACACCATCGAGTCCCGCTATCTGCTGTGGGGCCGCCCGCTGGCCGACGATCGGGCCCCCGACGGCTGGACCACCCTGCATACCCCTCGCATCGGCGTCCTCCACATCCCCACCCCGGCCGGCGCGCCCCCGCTCTCCGCCAGCGACCGCATGCAACTGGTCGCCCGCGAGTACGTGTGCGCCGAACCCCGCCACGGCAACGCCTACATCGCCGAGGAACGTCTGCTGCGCCTGGACGTCACCGGCCCGCGACGCAGGGAGAAGGCAGATGGCTGACCGCAGCGGACGCCTGCAGCGGGAGCCCGACATGGACAGGCTCGTCGTGCTGGGAGACGACGGGGATCGCCCCCGCCGTGTCAAGCGTGAACGCATGCTCGTGCCCGAGCTGCGGTCACGCGACGACTCCGCCTTGGACGGGCTGGAAGTCGACTACGACTGGATCAAGGGCCAGCCCGCCAATATCCGCACCCGGGGAGCGCCCGCCCCCGAACGTCCCGTTCCCGGGCAGCAGGTCGGCACCACCGAGTTCGCCAATCCGTATCTGTTCATCGCCGCCCCTCCCCGCGAGGGCAAGGGCGGCGGCCTCGGTGACCTCGGAGACCGCCGCCCGGACGGACACCACCGCATCCGCCAGGACCGCTGGAGCGGCCGCATCGCGGTCACCCTGACGGTCGAGACACCGCTGCTCCTGCTCGACACGTCCCGGCCCGACACCGCCGAGAACGGCCATGTCACCTATCCCGTTCCGACCCGTGCCGGAGCCCCCCACCTTCCGGCCACCTCCGTCAAAGGCATGCTCCGCACCGCCTACGAGGCCGTCACCAACTCCCGCTTCGGAGTCTTCACCGGCCATGACGACCGCCTGGGCTACCGCATGACCACACGCGAGGGTCTGACCATGGTGCCCGCCCGGATCAGCGACGACGGCGAGGAGGTAGTCCTGCTGCCCGGTGACACACCCGTCGGCGGTCAGGGCGACACCGATTTCCCGCTGCACGCCGCGTGGCTGCCCCAGTACACCGCCAGGCGTGCGACCCCCGGCAACTACCGGGACCGCCGTCGCTACCCCGATGGCCGACCCCCTGCCCACGGCGACGAAGTCGACGCGGAAGTGGAACTGTGCAGGCACCCCAGGAAGGGCTTCCTGTACTGGACCGTCCGCCGCCTCAGCCCCGCCGACCCTGCTGCCACCATGCCTTCGCTCGCCGGAGGAGCCGCCCCCGTACCCGGTACCCGTAGGACGATCCGCGGCTGGGTCTTCATCAGCAACCAGAACGTCGGCAACAAGCACGACGAACGCGTCTTCTTCGCCGGCAGCCGGCCCGCGATCCGCCGTCCCCTGACCAGTTCCCTCCGCTCCGAGTGGCAGAACCTCATCCGCGACTACCGCGCCGCCAACCGCCGCTCCGACGTCCTCGAACGGCGCCTTCCCGGCGGAGCCACCGCGTCCCCGCAGCAGTTCCTCGGCGACCAACCCGGCAAGACAGCATGGAGCCCCCACCAGTATGAGAACACCTATCTCCGGCTGGAGCCCGGAACCCTCTGCTACGCCACCGTCGTCGGAGACGCCGACGTCACAGGTCTGTATCCGGTGGCGATCGCCCGCGCCCTGTTCGACAAACCGCCCAAAGAACTGCTGCACAGCAGCCTGCGACCTGCGGCCGACCTGCACGAACTCTCCCCCGCCGACAGGGTCTTCGGCTGGGTGGCGGACTCCGGCGGCGGTGCCTACCGCGGACAGTTGCGCGTCGGCCCGGTCACCTGCGACACCGCCGCCGAGCAGGCGGTGGAGACCTTCCCGGCCCCCGGCGTCCCACTCGCCGTTCTCAGCGCGCCCAAGCCGCAGCAGGGTCGGTTCTACCTCGCGGCCGACCAGAACACCCCCCACAAGCCGCTCCGGCCGGGCAAGCCGAAGAATGAGTGGTTCACTTCTGGGCAGGGCCCACGCGGACGCAAGGCGTACTGGCACCACGCCGGTCTCCCGGGCGACTACTGGAGCAACCCCGCTGAGGACCGAACCCAGACCCCCACCTTCGGCCGCTACCAGGAGTACCGCCGGCCTGGGCCCGTACAGCACCCGGCATCGCCCTGGAAACGCGCCGAAGACGGCGACCGGAAGTACTCCCGCCCCGACGGCTCGCGAGAACGCGACGACCAGAACCGCTCCGTTCTCGGCTGGATCCGCCCCGGCACCGTCTTCCGCTTCACCCTCGGCGTGGAAAACCTCACCGACACCGAACTGGGCGCGCTGAGCTGGCTGCTGGCCCTGCCCGACCGTCACTTCCACCGCCTGGGCCACGGCAAGCCACTCGGTTTCGGCAGCGTCCGCCTGGACCTCGACCCCGCCGGAACGGACCTGCGCACAGGCGCCGACTGGCGTACCTACTACCGCGACCTCGCACCCGCACCGGACACCCGCCGGCCCGCCGGGGACGGCGTGCGGGAATCCTTCCAGGACCTGACGGAGAAGTTCGAGGAACACGCCCGCACCGTGACCCCCGACGACCCCGGCTCCCCTCTTTCGGCGTTCCTCGCCGCTGCCCGCGGCCCTCACGGCCTCGCCGTGCACTACCCGCGTACGCGCGCCAACGGCGACAAAGACGACGACGCCCACGCTCCGCCGCCCGACCCCGAGGGCCGCTCCTACACCTGGTTCGTCGCCAACGACAGAGCCGGCAAGGACGGCCGCTCATCCGCCGCCCGCAGCCTGCCCGAGTGGCACACCCCTGGGCTCCCATACAGCCACAACGACGCCGCCCGGCCGCGAAAGCCCCGCCCTCGAGGAGGACGGCGGTGAACCCGAACCCCGAGTCGGCCCCCACACCCCGCCCCCCGAACCGCATCGCCGTACGCCAGAACGAACCCTGGGCCCTCGACCTGGTCGCCGCCTACAGCCGCCGCTACAACACCGCCGCCCACTGGCGACGGCTCCGGGGCATCGGCACCTACGCCCTCGCCCTGCTCGCGCCGCTCCTCGGCCTGCTCTGGCCCGGCCAGGCCGCACTGATCGCCGCCCTGGCCGCTGCCTGGCTCGTCATCGGCCGGACCGCGTTCACCTACATCGAACAGTCCTACAGCACCCGCGCCGCCGACATCCAGGAAGCCCTCGACACCCGCCTGTTCGGCCTGCCCTGGAACGCCGCCGTCGTCGGCCGTCACGATCGTGTCCGCGAAGACATCGCCGAAGCCGCACCCCACCACCACCGGCCCACCCACCGGGACTGGTACAACACCGACCCCACTACCACCTGGCCCGCCGACGTCCTGCTCTGCCAACTCCAGAACGTCGCCTGGGGACGGCGCAATCACCGCGCCTACCTGCCCTACCTCATCGCCGGCGGAACCGCCCTCCTACTGCTCGACCTGGCCTGGGCCATAGGCCGGACCATGACCGTCTACGACTTCCTCGTCCTGCTGTTCCTGCCCGCCGCCCCCGCTCTCCTGGACCTCACCGACCTCATCCTCAGCCACCTCAAGCACAGCAGCGCCAAAGGACGCGTCGAGGACGACATCCGCGACCTCCTGCAGCACATAGTCAACGCCGAAGACACCGACATCGCGCCGGACGAGTGCCGGCGCATCCAGGACGCCATCTACCAATTGCGCTGCACCGGCCCCCGCATCCCCGGCTGGTTCTACCGCCTCCACCGCACCACCGACCACACCGTCCACGGCGTCTCCCTCGACGACCTCCGCCACCAGATCACCACCGCCCTGCCCGACCCACCCGCCGGACACTGAGCCGACCACCTCCTCCGTCACCCAGGACGCCCATGCCCACCACCTGGACCCTCCGGCTCCGCCTCACCGGTGCCTCCCCCTACCCGCCCACCCCCGGCCAGCTCAACGGCCTCGCCTGCTCAGTCACCGAACACCCCGGCTCCGACCACACCGCCCAGACCAAACCCTTCAGTATCTCCCCCCTCTTCCACGACACCACCGACCCCACACACCACCACTGGTTCCTGCGCATCGGCTGGCTCGACGACACCCACCCCCTCGACCTCACCCACCTGCCCGGACAACGCCTCCGTCTCGGCCACAACCACCTCACCGTCACCGACACCCGCCACCACCACACCCCTTACGCCGAACTCCAGAAACACCCACCCGTCGCCCGGGCCGACTTCACCTTCCACTCCGCCACCTACTTCAAAAGCTCCGGCACATGGGTCCCTGCCCCCGACCCGAAACTCCTCTTCCCCGGCCTCCTCCGCCGCTGGAACACCTACGCCCCCACCCCCATCACCCGTGACCAGACAAACCAGTTCATCCCCTCCATCGCCATCACCCACCACGACGTCCGGACAGCACCCGTCGCCCTCCCCAAAACCAACCGCACCGGATTCCTCGGCACCGCCACCTTCACCCTCACCACCCCCGCCACCACAACATGGCTCTTCCCAGCCCTCTGCCGCCTCGCCGCCTCCACCGGCGTTGGCGCGCAAACCACCCATGGCCTCGGCCATGTCCACGTCCACCTCCACTCAACGTGAGTGAGTACGCTCTCCGGCACCCGGACCGACAGCCGCACCCCGACCACCCCCGCACAGCCCGCCGTCACCTCCCTCACCGCGCCAACCCCCGGAACCCCCACTTCCTGCGTGAGCCATTCACCCAGGCAACCCCGCCACTCCCGGTTCAAGTGGTATGCGCCACAATGAGCGGGGAGTCGTGGCGGACATTCCTGCGCAACGGGCATCATCGCCGCAGGCCGTAGGCCATGAAAAATGGGTAGCATTCCCGACCAAAGCCCGCCCAAAGGGCATAGAAACAAGCGGGTCTTGCCGCGCAGATTGTCAGTACTGACCAGATTTCCGACCAGAGCCCGCCCGAAGGGCATAGAAACGTGAGCGGCGTGACGCGGCTGACAACCTGCCAAATCACTCTGCGGCTCGGGCATGCCTACCGAGTGGTGGCCACCGATCTGCTGGTCGTTGGACTCGTACGTGCGTCGGGTGTTCTTCTCGATCTTCCGGGTCAGCTCGAGGCCGATGCCGAGACCGTTCCTCTCCGCCACGTCGGCTACGTAGAGCAAGACTTCGGTCAGTTCTTCGCAGGGGTCGGAAAGATCCTTGCGCCAAGCGCTGAAGGCTTCGCCGACCTCGACGGTGAGAAGCCTGAATTCGAGGGACCCGTCAGTGGTGTTGAACCGCTTGAGGTTCTTGTTCTCCCAGCCGAGTTTCTGGGCGGACCTGTTCTCCAGGACTCCTCCGGCGGCGGTACGCCGAACACACCGCTAGCAGACTACTCAGGGCAGCTATCGCGGGGTCTACCGCAGTGCAGTGAAGGGGGTTGCGCGGTAACCGTGGCCGTGTGTTGCGAGCCCTCCAGGGCCGATGACGACCCGGTACGGTCCGGGCGGCGGCCCTGGTTCCTGCGGGTTGCGAGCCCTCCAGGGGCTGATGACGACAAGCGGGCACTGATCGTCCTGATGCTGGAGAAGATGTTGCGAGCCCTCCAGGGCTGATGACGACCGGTGACGCTCGCCCGCTGGGGCCTGTCGGCGGAGATGTTGCGAGCCCTCCAGGGCTGATGACGACCCGAGTACGAGGGCGCGCTGCGGCGCTACCTGTTCCCGTTGCGAGCCCTCCAGGGCTGATGACGACCCGGCCCCCTGCCGGACCTCTATCTCATGGGCGGGCGTTGCGAGCCCTCCAGGGCTGATGACGACCAGTTCGGCGTGCCACTCGGGCTCACCGCCCTCGCCGGGTTGCGAGCCCTCCAGGGCTGATGACGACCTGGGTCGACCTCGACGGCCGACGCCTCCAGGTCCGGTTGCGAGCCCTCCAGGGCTGATGACGACCAGTTCGGCGTGCCACTCGGGCTCACCGCCCTCGCCGGGTTGCGAGCCCTCCAGGGCTGATGACGACCTGGGTCGACCTCGACGGCCGACGCCTCCAGGTCCGGTTGCGAGCCCTCCAGGGCTGATGACGACACCGCGCTCACGGCCTGGGGCGGCATCACCATCCTGTTGCGAGCCCTCCAGGGCTGATGACGACGGGAGCGCGGCGGCACCAGCGGCAATGCGCCGCTCCGCATGTTGCGAGCCCTCCAGGGCTGATGACGACCGAGAGTAAAATCGCTGGTCAGCCCCTCTCTTTCGCGAGCCCTCAGAGGCCATTCCGCAGCGATCCGGCGGTAGTGCATCTGCGCAGGTCGGAAAGATAGTGCAGGAGATCGGCATCAGCGTGCGCCGATTGTCGGTGGTGCCCACTACCTTACGGGTCCGGTTGGCCCGCTGGGCCCGGCAGTGGACCACCATCCCGCCTCCCCTTTAGCGCAGAAGAGTGCGTTCACAGATAGTTTTCGAATGTTCGTCCCGGCATCGGCGCGATCCGCTAGGGTCCTCCCTACTTGGCCGCCACAGATCTTGGCCAGTAACAGCGTGTGTTATCAACCCAGTTGGGGGATATGGATGCGGGTCAGGGCAGACATCGAGACGAACGTCCCGAGCCTGCGCTGGGAGGACGTGCACGGGCCGGCGCGGGCGGTGGTGTACGAGCTGCTGGGCAGTCAGGACGCCGCGTTGGCTCAGTCGCTGCACGATGACGGGTGGATGGGACAGTCGCTCAAGCCGTTGGGGCTGACCAGTCCGCAGTTCAAGGGTGCGCCCAGGAAGAAGGGCGTGTACACCACGTCCCCTGACGGATCTGTGTGGTTCGGTTCGCCCGCCCCGGAGATCGCGTCTGTTCTGGTGGCGGCGCTGGCCGCTCGTACCGAGATCGTGTGGGGGGCTGCCCGGCTGAAGATCCGAGGGGTCGCCCTTGACATCGGCTTACCTGTGGTCGACGGACCGGTGGAGCTGGCGACCGCCACTCCCGTTGTGGTCAAGCACGACGACCGGTATCTGCTGCCCGGAGACGACCACTACACCGAGCGGCTCCAGCACAACCTCACACACAAGGCGGACATTCTGGGACTCCCGGCTCCCACCGGCCTGAAGGTGCTGGAAGCGGGCCCCAGACGTCGGTTCACCGTACGCGGCGCGCCACGCATCGGCGCACAGGTACGCGTCGCCATGGACGCCGACCACCGCTTCGTGGAGGCTCTCCGTTCCTGGGGGATGGGGCTGGACACGGTGCAGGGTTTCGGGTGGATCCGGTGAGCGCGGCGGCCGTGACAGCGCGTCCGCTGGTGGCGACGAGTCATCCTCTCCAGCGCGCGGGAGCATGGGCCGTGGCCGTTCTGGCCGGACGCCGGAGTCCGTACGACGTCACGGACGCCGACCTCGACACGGTCGCCGTCCGCCTGGCGGAGGACGTGAGCACCTCGGCGTCGGCGGCGAAGGAAACCGCCGCGTACGACTGGTGGAAGGTCCTCTTCGCCTTGTACCCCAACTCCAAGGCCACGCACAGCAAACGTTCCAAGGATCAGGCGACGCTGCGGCAGAGCATCGAGGAGCTGTTCGGACCCGACGGTGCGGGAACTCCGACGCGCCCCTGCACCTTCTGCGGAATCGCGGCGGCAGCGGTCTGGACGAAGACGAACCTGCCGATGTTCGACACCAACAAGGCCCTCAACACCCTCCCGCCAGGTGTCCCTGGTTGGCCGGTCTGCCGTGGCTGCCGCCTTGCCGCATGGGCACTCCCCTACGGAGCGTGGGTGACCGCCGGCTCCGCGACTGTCCTCTCCTCCGAAGGCGATGCCGCCGAACGGGCCTTCGCGGCAGGCAATGTTCTGCGGGCCCGGCGCGTGATGCATCTCGGCTTCGACGGCCTGTCCGCAGGCACCCGCCCCGAACTGGTCGCCCTCCGTGCCCTGACAGCCGTACGGGACAGCGCCCCGACCGCGTCCACGCTCTGGAGCTTCCAGAACCACAACCAGGAGCCCTGGCTGCGGGTGACCCGTACGCGCCGCGCGGTGCCCGTCTTCCTGGCGACAGTCCAGGGAAACGCCGATCTGCGCAGGGGCTGGCGGCTGCTGGAGCTTGCGCTCACCGTCCGTGACAAGACCGGCCGGATCACCGCCGGGGGTTCCGCGGAAGCCGCACGGCTGCTGTTCGAGGCGGATGACGGCCGTAGCCGGTCTTTCCTCCGTCAGCTGCACCATCTGCTGGATGAGCCGAACCGTGGCTGGTGCACGCGGGACCGAGCTTCCGTCACCCGGCTCGCTTTCACCTACGCCGAGGAGATTCTGGGAATGAAGCCGGACCTGATGCCGGTGGCGACCGTACTCGCCGACTGGATCCAGCACGGGAGCGGCAACCCCCGTGGGCGGCTGGCGGAGTACCGGAGCGTCGCCCTGAGCGACTACAAGCTCGGAGCCCTGCTGGTGCAGGCCCAGTTCCGGCTGACCTTGGACGGCCGCCCGGCGGCAGCCGGTCCGGAGGACTGGAGGCCGCTGATCCAGCAGAGGCCCCGTGCCTGGGAGCAGCGCATGCTCCTCTCGGCGACCGTACTCGGGCTGCTACAGGAACGCGGGGTAGCCGTCAGCGAGAGGCCGGCGGACAGCGACGAGCAGGACCGGACCGAGCAGTTGCTGGAGCAGCCGATTCTCCAGGACATCGACGACGAGATGGGACCGGCCTAAATGGCATATCTGGCAGGGAAGATGGTACTCGCCGTGGAGGCGGGTGCGCCGAACAACGGCAAGGGCGAGGAGACCAAGTCCCGGGTGAAGTCCGCCCGTGTCCGTGGCCGTCACTACCCGTACATCTCCGCTCAGGCCGTCCGCCGCTGGGCCCGAGACGGCATGGTCGAACTCGGCTCGGTACCCTCTCCGGTCACCCGCGTCGGCAAGGCACAGGGCAAGGCGCAGAAGGCCAACACCGAGGCCGACCCCGTACGGTTTGCCGACGACGACCTCTTCGGCTATATGCGGGCCGGGTCGAAGAAGGACGACGCGGCGACCACGTTGCGCGACAGCCCCTTCATGCTCGGCACCCTCATGTCGGTCGAACCGGCGTACGCGACCGAGGACTTCGGGGTCATGTCGCGTGGGATCACCGAGCCCGTACTGCACGGCCATGAGTTCTACACCGCCGATCTGGCGGCCCCCTTCCTCCTGGACGTTCCGAGGATCGGCACGTTCACGCTCCCCGACGCAGGCGGTGTCGGCAGACCGAACTACCTCACCCAGGAGCAGGCGCTCGCCGTGGCCGAGGCCGCGAAGGCCGGAGCGGTGGCCACGGTCTTCCGTGACCAGCCCGCCGTCCGGTTGCCCATCGAGGAGCGCCGCTCCCGCGCTGCGATGCTGCTGGAGGCGCTGGCCCATCTCAGTGGTGGCGCCAAGCAGGCTCTCCACTACGGAGACCGTGTGCCCGCCCTGATCGTGCTGGTGCCGTTCAAGGGTGGCATCAATCCGCTCGCCCATTGCGTCGACGGCGAGGAGGGCACCGGACTGCGCGTACGTGGCGAGGTGCTCCGCAAGGAACTGGACGCCTGGGAGGGTGAGTGGGAAGCACCGGTACGGATCGGCTGGCGTCCGGGCTTCCGGGACGACCTGCGCGATGACTTCGCCAAGGAGTGCGCGCACGAGATCGAGACCGGGAAGATCGTCATCGACCATCCACGGACGATCCTGCGCGGTCTGGCCGCCGAGTTGCGCGAGGGCCGGCTCGACGGCTGGTTCGACGATCCCGCGCGGTGATGCCGGTGCAGCAGCGTGAGCCGCGGGCAGCTTGGAAGGCCGCCTTCTGGGCTCCGGTCGCTTCCTTCCGCGATCCGCTTTTTCCCGGTCTCAGCCACGGTCTGCCGCTCCCGCCGCCCTCCACCGTGCGAGGTCTGCTGGCGGCGGCGACCGGTCTGGAGGCGGAACTCCTGGCATTCGGCATGGCGGCCCGGGCCGAGGGCGGCGGCGTGGACGCGGAAACCTACCACCCCATCGCCGCCGACGGCACCAATCCCGCGATCTCCGGGCGGGTGCGCGCGGTGAAAGGAGGCATGACCATCCGCGACCGCCCGTTCCTCGCCCACGTCCATCTGACGGTGTGGCTGCCAGGCGAGGACGGAGCTCGTATCGCGGCGGCCCTGCGGCGGCCTCGCTGGCCCCTGCGCCTGGGCCGTTCCCAGGACATCGTCCACCCGCTCGGGGTTGAACGCACCACTCTGCGCCCCGCCCGGAACGCGACCGTGAACCACGCCCTGGCACCGGCGTCGGCCCACGACGTGCCCTCGGCCGTGGTGCACCGCATGGCCGCCAGCGTGTCCACGGACCGTCTCACCACCAACTGGACCGACTACCTGTGGTGCGACGAGCCCACCGGTGTTCACCGGGTCCGTGACGCCTACGAAGACGACCAAGGGCAGGCAGTGTGGCTACTGGCTCCGTGACCCCGGGCTCCGGGTCGCGCGGGCTGCCGGACGTCCGCGCCAAGTCCACACCGCTCGCGGATCCCGAGCGCCTGACCACCCACTCCCGGATCGTCCATGACACGGTCGGGCAGGTAGAGGAACGCATCGCATCAGCCGGGGTCCTCGCGAGCGACCCCTCCTTCTGGCTGCGCGTCCGCAGGGCGGCCCTCCTGCACGACACCGGGAAGGTCGCCGAGGGCTTTCAACAGCAGGTGCGGCCCGGCGGAGCACTGTGGGGCGAGCGTCATGAGGTCCTGTCCCTGGCCTATGTCGACATCCTCGCCACGGCGGGAGGCTGGGGCGAAGGGGACCGGCTCATGGTCGCCGCGCTGGTCGCAACGCACCACCGGGCGCTGCACTCCTCGGCGTCGGGCGCCGCGGGAGGCAAGCCGAGCCTCTCGCAGACGTACAACTCCCGGACCCGCTGGGCCGAAGCCTTCACCCGCACAACGCGCCCGGACGGCGGACAGATCCAGGTAACCCGCAGACTGCACCGGGAGATGATCGCCTGGTACGCGGGCGCCCTGTCCATCGATCCGCCGCCCGACACCGACCCGCCGCTCGCCGAGCGGGCCCGGCTGCTTCTGGAACAGCTCCTGGACACCTGGCGGGAGCCGGTCAAGGCCGACCGCGGCCTTCTCGCCGTACTCGCCCAAGGCGCGCTCACCCTCGCCGACCACGCCGGCTCCGCCCATGTACGCCTCCAGACCCATATGCCGCTGCCTGCCGACTACATGGAGCGGCTGCCGTACTCGCTGTACGAGCATCAGCGGAAGGCCGCCGACACCGACGGTCACCTCGTCCTCGTCGCGCCCACCGGCAGCGGCAAGACGGAAGCCGGACTGGGCTGGGCCGCACGGCAGCTGACCACCATGCCGGGACTGCCACGCGTCGTCTGGACCCTCCCGTATCGCGCCTCCCTCAACGCCGCCCGCCGCAGGCTCCAGCGCGACCTGTCGCCCGCCGCCGGAGCAGCCGCCCCGGACATCGGCCTCCTCCACGGAACCGTCGCGAACACACTGCTCTCCGAAGCGGTCGACGACTGCGCATCCGACGACGGCGGCCGGCAGCGCACCGAAGCGACGGCCGCGATGGCGCGTCAGGCACGAGCACGGGCGGGGGCAATGCGTCTGTTCACTCAGCGCCTGCGCGTGGCCACTCCTCATCAACTCCTGCGAGGAGCCATCGCCGGACCTGCCTGCTCCTCCGTTCTCCTCGAACAGACCAACTCGGTCTTCATCCTGGACGAACTCCATGCGTACGAGCCGGAGACCTTCGGTCGTCTCTGCGCTGCGATGGGCCTGTGGGAGCGTCTCGGGAGCCGTATTGCGGTGCTCTCCGCGACACTCGCCCCGTCGATGATCGAGGTCATCGACGAAAGCCTGCGACTGCCCGTGACCTGCCACCGGGCACCGCAGGGCACCAGCCCCGTCCGCCACCGTCTGGTCCTGGACGAGAACCCGCTCACCGATCCCGAGAGCGTCGACCGGCTCCGCACCTGGCTCCAGGAAGGACACAGCGCCCTGGCCGTCGTCAACACAGTCGCCACCGCACAACAGTTGTTCACGGAACTCGCCGACGACGCCCGTGCACACTGCCCCGGCGACCCTCATGCCGCGCTCCTGCTCCACTCCCGCTTCAAGAACCGCGACCGGGATGCCATCGAGAAGAACCTGCTGGCACGACACCCGGAACGCCGCGAGGGCGAAGAGCGTCTTCCCGGCGGTCTGACCGTCGCCACACAGACGGTGGAAGTCTCCCTCCAACTCGACTTCGACCGGGGCGCGGTCGAGAACGCCCCCATCGAGGCCGTCGCCCAACGCGCTGGACGCGTCAACCGGCGCGGTCTTCACCCCGGCGGGCCGGTGGAGTTCCGTGTTCACCGCACGGGGAGCAATCGGCCGTACGAGCCCGGAGCGGTCGAAGCCTCCTGGGGAGCCCTCGCCACCCTGGTATCCGACGACACCGACACCCTCAGCGAACAGGACGTCGACAGGCTGCTCGCCCTCGCCTACGCAACGGCCTGGGGCGAGCGGTGGCGTGACACAGCCAGGCAGGCCCGCGACGCCTTCGCTGCGGACTTCCTCACCTTCACGGACCCGTTCCACGACCGCACCGAGTTCGCCAGAAGACTCAGCGAACAGTTCGACGGTGCCGAAGTCCTCCACCGCGACGACCTCGTCGAATACCGCGAACTGACCACCGGCCCGGAAGGCCACGCCCTGCGCGCTACCGGGCTCCTCATCCCCCTGCGGTACGGCCAGCTGAAGACGTACAACGCTCAGTACGAACGACACCTGGGTATCCACGTGATCGACGGCGAGTACGACAGCGCCCTTGGACTGCGGCCCCCGGCAGAACCGGAGACCATCCTGTGACCGATGCCTCCGCCTCCGTTCCCGACTCCGACTCCGCCGTCGGCTCCGGTCCCGGCTCCGGATACGACCCCGCCGACGAAGGAACCCGGCTCGGCGGCGTCCACATCAAGTACCTCCACCACTGCCCCCGCCAGCTATGGCTCTACAGCCGTGGCTACCGTCCCGAACAACGGAGCGACCTGGTCGCCTTCGGCGAGGTCATCGACGACACCACCTTCACCCGACGCCGCGACATCGACCTCGGCGAGGCGAAAATCGACTGGGTGACCACGGGCGCGATCGTCCACGAGACGAAATCCTCCCGAGCCCCCGCGCCCGCCCACGCCGCCCAGGTCCGGCACTACTGCCTCCTGCTGGAACGCCGGGGGATCAACGTGCGCGGCGGCACCGTGCACTACCCCCTCATCCGCCGCACCGTCGACGTCACCTGGGACGCGACCGCCCGTGCGGAAGCCGAGGAAGCCGAAGCCCGGGCCCGCACCACCATCGCCGCCATCGAACCACCGGCTCGCCTCAAGCGAAGCGACTGCCGTGGCTGCTCGTATCTCGACTACTGTTGGGGAGACTGGTGCCCGCCGTCGGCCGCACCTACTGGCTGACCGAACCGTGCCGCATCCGCCGCGAGGACAACAGCGTCCGCATCGAGCGCCCTGACGGCAGTCCGGTCCGCATTCCCATCACCGACATCCGCGACCTGGTCGTCTTCGACCACGCCGACATCAACACCTCTGCGTTCTCCCTGCTGAGCCGCAACGGCGTGTCCGTCCATGTCCTCGATCACTACGGCAACCACGCCGGGCACTTCAGCCCGTCCGAGTCCATGTCCTCGGCGAGCGTCATCCGTCGGCAGGTGGAGATCACCGCCGACCCGGACAAACGGAACGAAGTCGGCCGTTCGCTTGTCCTGGCCACAGCGGAGAACCTGCGCTGGGCGCTCGACACCGACCTCCTCGACGCGGCCCTCCTGTCCCTGCGAACGGCCCTGCCCGACTGCGAGGACAGCGACGCGATCATGGGCCAGGAGGGTAACTTCCGCTGAACGGGCTGGGCGGCCCTGGACACTCAACTGCCGACCTGGCTGCGTCTCGACGGCCGGACACGCAGACCTCCCACCAACGCGGGCAACGCGTTCATCAGCTACCTCAATTCCATCGTGTACGCACGGGTTCTCACCGCCCTGCGCACCACACCCCTCCACTCCGCCATCGGCTTCCTCCACTCGGACACCGACCGTCGCCGCAACACCCTCGCACTCGACCTCGCCGAACCCTTCAAGCCTCTCTTCGCCGAACGTCTTCTCAGGCGCACAGCCAGTCAGAAGAAACTGAAACCGAGCGACTTCGAGACGGATGTCGGCAGAGCGTCCCTGAGCAAGGACGGTCGCAAGAAGGTCGCCGCCCTGGTGAAAGAGGAACTGGCAACGACCGTCTACCACCGCACACTCAAGCGCAAGGTCAGCTACGAGGAACTCATCCACCTCGAAGCACTCAAGATCGTCCGAATGTGCCTCGAAGACAAGCCCTACAAGCCCTTCCGGCCCTGGTGGTGACCGGCCATCTTCGTCATCCTCGTCTACGACACAGCAGTCGAACGCAATCCGAAGGTCCTCAAGACCTGCCGGAAGTACCTCCACTGGACTCAGCGAAGCGTCTTCCAGGGCGAACTCTCCACAGCTCAGTACCGCGCCCTGATGGCCGCCCTGACCATCACCATCGACCCCGAATACGACAGCATCGTGACCTACACCGCGCGATCCCCCGACATGGTCGAGTCGACTACGCTGGGAGTCGACCTCGGCGGTCCCGGAGACATCCTTTGACCTGCGCAGATGCACTACCGCCGGATCGCTGCAGAAGTCACGGCGAGACGGGCCTGCAGGGGGCCGCCGACGTGCGGCTTTACCCTCGGGTCGTCATCAGCCCTGGAGGGCTCGCAACAGGTTGCGGAGATTCATCTCCCGGCTGCGCACCTCCCGTCGTCATCAGCCCTGGAGGGCTCGCAACGTGCAAGAGGTTTTGTGTGCGACCCATCGGGCCACGGTCGTCATCAGCCCTGGAGGGCTCGCAACAGTTCCAGCATCTCCAGTCCCCCGGAGACGGCCCCGGTCGTCATCAGCCCTGGAGGGCTCGCAACGGAGCAACCGCCGTCCGACCGGTCAGCGCGGCTGGTGTCGTCATCAGCCCTGGAGGGCTCGCAACACATCCGGCGCGGCGATGATCTGCGCGGTGGAGGTGGTCGTCATCAGCCCTGGAGGGCTCGCAACAGGAGTGCCGAGGCGCCGAAGGCGTTCAGCCTGGCGTCGTCATCAGCCCTGGAGGGCTCGCAACCCGAATGGCTCATGGGCCTGCCGGACGGCTGGGTCAGTCGTCATCAGCCCTGGAGGGCTCGCAACTACTGGGCGTAGTGCTTCATCGGCTTGTCGATGCGCGTCGTCATCAGCCCTGGAGGGCTCGCAACGTGACGGTGGTGGTGCGGGTGATGAGGCGGTGGTTCTCCTGTCGTGCCCTCTCAGGCCAACCCGACGAATCGGGGCGTCTCACCCAAGGCTGACAGAGAGGGTCTCGTGAACGATGGGGAGGTTCTTGGAGTGCAGCTCAGCCCGCGTGCCACTTGAGGGGCAGCTCATTCCAGCGGAACCGTTCGACCTCGGTCGTCGAGAGCGCGACGAGCGGGTCACCGTCGGGCTCCAGCCAACCCAGCAGGCGCTGCGCCACGCCTCGTCCGCCACCAGCGCTGTCACCTCCGCCGCACTCCGGCCTACCTGCCGATCCTCCCGCGGACGGAGTCCCGTCCGTGGGCGACGCTGCGGCGAAAACCCCACTACTGAACGTCGCGCCTCGGCAGCCAGGGTTCCCCCAGCCTGTCGGGACAGCACAAGCCCTACGCCGCCGACCACCATTCCCAAGGCACCCGAAACCCTCGGCTCCCCCAGGGGCGGCAAGGCGGTTCTGGCGAGCCGTCACGCATGCTTGTCGACCGGCCGTCCACCGGAGCGTCCGGGGTCTTCGGGGCCCCTCAGTCCGACCTCCCGACCACGATCTGCGTAGCCTGCCGGACGCGGTCCTCCACATGAACCGTGCAGGCATCCCATGGCGCTGCCTCCCGCACAACTACCCGCACCGGAAAACCGTCCACGCGTACACTGCCCGCCGACAAGAAGAAGGCGTATCCGACCAGATCAGCTGTCTGCCGAGGCAGCAAGCCCGGCAACGCGAAGGCCGCGACGCCGAACCAACCCCGCGTGTCGAGGCCGCCTGACGGGAGCGGAAGGACCGCTGACGCATCGGTGTCCCGATGCACCGGCTGCCCAGCGATTCTATGCCCCTTCGGCCCTGGCCTTGTGGCACACCTGGTCACGCTCCCGGCCCGACCAGAACGACGTCGTCCTGAGTCAGCTCCGCCCGCAGCCTTTGCTCGGCAACTTCCGCGTAGTGCGACGACAGCTCGACCCCCACGAACCGCCGTCCCTCCCGCAGGGCCGCGACGCCCGTGGAGCCGCTGCCCGTGAACGGGTCGAGGACGGTGCCGCCCTCGGGGCAGATCCGTACGAGTTGCCGCATGATCTCGACCGGCTTCTGGGTGATGTGCACACGGTCCTTGCGCGGCTGGGACGCGATGAAGTGTCCGGGCAGATAGAGGGACCGCTCCTTGTCGAGGGTGCCCTTGACGCCCCAGGTGATGAACTCGGCGGACTGTTTGAACCCGCCTTTCCTGGGGCGGCTGGTGGGCTTGATCCAGGGGAGCGTGCCGCTCCAGGTCCAGCCGGCCATCTGCAGGGCGTCGCTGGTGGTCGGCTCCTGCCGCCAGTCGGAGAAGACCACCGCGACGGAGTGCTCCGTCGCGATCCGGTACGCCTCGGTGAGCAGCGCGGTCAGCCAGCTCCGGTAGGAGCGCTGGTCGCGGTTCTCGCCGGGGAAGTTGCGCAGGTCGTGCGCGGATCCGCTGGTGACGTACTTGGCTCGTGCGGTGCGGCCTGTTCGGTCGGAGCTGGTGCGTCCGCCGGAGTTGTACGGAGGGTCGGTGATGACGGCGTCGACGCTGTCGTCGGGGAGGGTTTTGAGCACGGTGAGGGCGTCGCCTCGGTGCAGGGTGTAGCTCATGCGCGGGGCCTCTTTCGGAGCGCGACGGAGCCGGGGGCGGGCCTGCGTCGGACGGTGCCCACCGGCAGCCGTCCGGGATGGCTGTGCCGGAGGTTAGCCGTGTTCTCCGGCCGTACCCAATGAGCGGTTGCTCCGGTCGGCGGTCCGGTTCGCCGGTCGTTTGGTGCGGCCGGAATGTCCGTTTACTGTCTCGCCGTGTCCACCGGGGCTGAGCCCAGCTCCACCCGTCTGACCTGTGCTGATGCATGCTGCCGCGTCCATATGCGTCGTCTGGGCGGCCTGTTCGCGGAAGCGCTTCCGAAGCTGTGAGGAGAACCCTGTGTACCGCCTGAGAATACGAGTGCGGCTCGCTGCCGCGCATGGCCCGGGCAGGCGTCGGGCAGTCGCCGACGCCTCGGTCCCGGAGGACGCCTTCGAGGCGTATTCACCTCGGCGCGGTGTCGGCGGCTCTGCACGAACAGCCGGCACCGCGCCTCCGACGAACCGCGACGAGGAACTGCGATGCAGCACGCCCTGGTACGCCGACGCCCTCGCTCAATCCCGCTGAAGGGTTGGATCGTTGGTCCCGGCGAACGGCGGCCTCGATGAAGAGGACCGTCGCGGCCGTGGCCGCGCTCAGCGCTGCCGGACCGCTGTTGCTGGCCCTTCCGATCCTCGGACTCGCGGCCTGGAGCGCTTCGGCCTCGTGCCTCGCCGATGGCAGCGCACAGGCTGTGGACGTCGCTGCCGTCGCCGCTCAGGTGAAGGCGGTCCTGAACGGCGACGGCAGCGACAAGGACCCGGTCTCCGTGCCGGGTCTGGACGACCCGGCCCAGCAGGTGCCCCACGCCAAGACGATTCAGGCCACCGGCGTCGTGATACGTGTTCCTCGCCGGGGTCAGGTCGTGGCGCTGGCGACGGCGCTGCAGGAGAGCGGTCTGCGGAATCTGGCCTACGGCGACCGCGACAGCCTCGGGCTGTTCCAGCAGCGGCCCTCGCAGGGCTGGGGTACCGCGAGCGAGATCCTCGACCCGGTGCACGCCAGCTCCACGTTCTACTCGGCGCTGCGGAGGGTTCCGGGCTGGGAGTCGATGACGGTCACCCAGGCCGCTCAGGCGGTGCAGAAGTCGGGGTACCCCGACGCCTACGCCAAGTGGGAACCGCTGGCGAGCGCGCTGCAGAAGGCGATCGAACCGGCGCTGACGAAGTCCGGTGGTCCACCGACCGGTACCGCGACACCGGCATCCGGTGAGACCAGCGGCCTCCGGCCCGGCGGCGGCGCGGGCGGTTGCACGGCCAGCGGAGACGGCACCGTCTTCGGGCCCATCCCCTCCGGTGCAGTGCCGAGCGGATACCGGATCCCTTCGGACGCTCCGCCCGAGGTACGGACCGCGATCCGCTGGGCGCTCGGCCAGCTCGACACCCCGTACCAGTGGGGCGGCTCGTGCACCGACTCCCACGGGCCGGACCCGATGAAACGCTGCGACTGCTCCAGCTTGATGCAGCAGGCGTACAAGTCAGCCGGGGTCTCCATCACGCGGACGACGTACACACAGGTCAAGGAGGGCAAAGCGGTGCGGGCCGACGCTCTACGGCCCGGTGACCTCGTCTTCACCCAGGGGACCGCCGAAGTCCCCGAGCATGTCGGGATGTTCCTCGGACGGGGTCTGATCGTCAACGCCCCACGCACCGGCGAGGTGGTCCGTATCGAGACCCTCGCCTCCTGGAAGCCGCAGATTCTCGCTGCCCGCCGGATCGTCTGACCGGCGATTCCCCCGCTCCCCCTTCGCCGCACCACCGTTTCGCCCGCTCGGGCTCCGGCGTGCGGCAGAACAGACTGGAGTTCGCAATGTATCTCGCCGACACGGTCATCCAGCTTGCCTACGACCCCGGAATCAAGCCGAACGGCGGTGGCCTGCCGGGCCTCGCGGTCCTCAAGCAGGTGATGGGCTCCATCAACCTGTTCGGGATCATCGCCGTCGTCGGCGCGCTCGCGGTCAGCGCGGGTGTGTGGGCGTGGGGCCATCACTCCGGCGGGCATCAGGCCGAAGCCAACGGCAAGAAGGGCGTGCTGGTCAGCGCGGGGGCGGCACTCCTGCTGGGCGCGGCCAACAGCGTCGTCGCGTTCTTCTCGACGCTGGGGACGCAGGTCCGCTGATGCCTCCCTCTTCCACGGGCTCCGGCTCCGCGTCCCGTACGCGCCGCCGGGCGGTCATCGGCACCGTCGTGCTGGTGGTCCTCGTCGCCCTCGCCGGCCTGGCCGCCTACCTCACTCGCGATGACAGGCACTCCTTCCGGACGTCCGCGCCGCAGGAGACGCCGGTCTCCTCCTCGTCCGCTTCCACCGGGGCCTCACCACCGCCGAAGAGGCCGGGTGTTCTGCCCGCTCCCCCGTCCACCCGCGATCCGATCGCCTTCGGGAAGGCCGCTGCCGTGGCCCTGTGGTCCTACGACACCCGCGTCCATTCACAGCCCGAACTGCTGTCGGCCCTGCGTACGTGGCTGACCGGCGAGACCGAGTACGCCGATGCCGTCTCGGTCGAGGCGCTCGTCCCCTCGCCCGTGCTGTGGGGGCGGATGGCCGACAACGGCCAGTACGCCACAGCCGTCGTGAACGAAGCCCACTTCCCCGACGCGTTCACCCGCGCGCTGCAGGCGAATCCGGAGGCGATCAACCAGGCATACGTCTACGCCGTCACGGTCTCCGGCCGGCAGTCGATCGGATGGCGCGGCTCCCCCGCCGGAGGCGCCGAGGTCCGTACGACCACCCTCGCGATCCAGTGCCGTCCTTCCCAGTCCTGCGCGCTGGCTGGCGTCCTGCCGACCGCCGCACCCTGAACGCCACCGCGGAAAGGAGGCATCACCATGGGAGTCTGCGACCTTCCGCTGATGGGCAGCGTCTGCGACGCCGTCGACTTCGCCGCCAATCCCGCCGGGATCGTTACGGACGGCATCGGGGCGTGGATCGCCAAGTCGGCTGGTGAGATGGCCGCGAGCGCGGCGGAACTCGCCGCGACCGGAGTCGACGACACCACCGCCGTCGATCTCGACGCGGGCTGGTTCCGGGACGACTACGAGTTGCTGCTGCCCATTGGGCTGGCCATCACCGTCGGCACGTTCTGCGTCCAGCTGATGCTCGCGGCCTGGCGGCGCGACGAACGCGCCCTCGCACAGGCCGCGATCGGCACGATGACCGGAGTTCTCTTCTCCTTCTGCGCCGTCGCCTTCACCTCGGTCGCCGTCACCGTGGTCGACGCTCTGTCCGACGGCCTCTTCCAGGCAGCCAACTCATCGGTGGAGGACGCGATCCGTCGCGTCATCAAGGTCAGCTCTATTGGCGCGATGTACGGACTCGGCTGGGGCGTGCCGTCGCTGGTCGCCCTCGGATGCACGATCGGCGCGTTCCTGTACTGGGGCATGATGGTCGCCCGCAAGGCCGGGATCCTGATCATGGTGGCCCTCGCGGTCTTCGCCGGATCGGGCGGGGGCTGGGAAGCGGCGAAGCGGTGGCGGCGCGGCTGGATCGAGGCCACCGCCGTCCTGGTGGTCAGCAAACTGCTGATGACCGTGGTCTTCCTGATCGGCGTCTCGGCGATGGGCAAGCCGGACGCCCAGGACGGCATGGCGGCTCTCTCCGACGCGATGACCGGCATCGTCATCATGGTGCTGGTACTCCTCTGCCCGTACGCCACCTACAAGTTCGTCCACTGGGCGACCGACAGCGGCGGCCACGACGACCTGCACCGCACCGGCCTCGCCGGAGTGACCGTCGCCGCGGGCGCCGCGAAGACCGCTGGCAGCCTCGCCCTGCGGGCCGGCACCGGCGCCCCAGCTCCGCAGGGACCCGGCGAGATCCCCGGCACAGGCTCCGACGGGGTCGCCTCCGGCATCAACCCCGCAGGAAACCTGAGCAAGGAAGGCATCGACGCCGGGCCCCCGAGGCCGCGTACCACCTTCCGGTACGGCGAAGACCCGAACGCCACCGGTGACAAGGGCCGCGCCCTGATCCAGCGCCCCGGCATCCCCGCCCTGATCACACGGCCGTCCGACGCCGAATCGGATGAGACCACCACCAAGGGCAGCGGCTCCGCCCAGCAGTCCGCTGCCGCGGCGACTCCCGGTGGGAGCCTCACGCACGTCGGATCCGCCCGCCCCAGCTGTCCGGCTCCCGACGGGGACGACAGTCCGGCCGCGCCGGCACCGCCCTCCCCCGGTCCGCCACCGAGCGGATCACCGACCGCGACGAGTTGGGTCTACCCCGACCGGCCTCCGTCGGGTTCCTGACCGGCCATCCATGGGGCGGCCTGCGAAGGGTCAGCTCGTAGGCCGTCCCATCCCCAGCCCCGCGCGGAAAGCCGCCATGCCTCCGAGAAGAACGCCGTGTCCGCCGCCGTCACCTGCCCGCTCCCACTCCCTGGATCCGGAATGTCTGATAACTCCCAAGTCGAAGCCGTCGCAGCCCCCGTGACGTTCCCGCACCGTTCACGGCGGGGCGTCCTGCTCGGCCTGACCGCCCCGCAACTGATCGTCACGGCCCTCACCGGCCTTC
The DNA here is from genome assembly GCF_053600955.1 of Streptomyces sp. NPDC004838. NCBI lineage: Bacteria > Bacillati > Actinomycetota > Actinomycetes > Kitasatosporales > Streptomycetaceae > Streptomyces > Streptomyces sp. NPDC004838. Next base: position 154,278 of record NZ_JBSGAW010000017.1, read on the forward strand.
TCCTGCTCGCCGTGATCCTCACCCGGGGTGTGGTCGGCGCTCTCCAACTCATCCCGCTGTGGGCTGCCGTCGCCCTGCTCGTCTTCGTCCGGTACCGAGGCCGGTCCCTGGCCGACTGGACGCCGGTCATCACCGGCTACGCGCTCCGCCGACTGCGGGGCCAGCTGATCTGGCTCGCCCGGCCCTCCCGCCGCCCGGTCCGGGAAGGTCTCCTTCACCTTCCCGGCACCGCCGCGAGCCTGCGTGTCGTCACCGCCCCCGACCGCCGCTACGGCGCGGTCCACAACCCCCACACCGGCACACTGACCGCCGTCGTCAAGGTCTCCTCACGCGCCTACGCCCTGCTCGACCCCGCCACCCAGAACGCCAATGTCGCTGGCTGGGGTCGCGCTCTCGCCGCGCTGGCCCGCACCGGGCATGTAGCCCGTATCCAGGTGATCGAGCGCACCGTGCCCGACTCCGGCGACGCGCTGTGGCGGTACTGGGAGGAGCACGGCGACCCCAGCGCCCCGGTGGCGAGCGAGATCTACAGCGAGCTGATCCAGAGCGCCGGCCCGGCCGCGGCTCCGCACGAGTCGTATGTAGCGGTCTCGCTGGACGCGCGGGCCGCCCGGCGGCTGATCAACCAGGCCGGCGGTGGCCTGACGGGCGGTTTCGGCGTCCTGGCCCAGCTGACCTCGACCTTCGAGCAGGCGGCGCGCACCGCCGGGCTCAACCCGGCGGGCTGGCTGTCCGCCACCGAGATCGCGGCCGTCGTACGGACCGCCTACGACCCCAGGTCTCTCGCGGCGCTGGACCGCTGGTCCTCCTCCGGTCGCCCCGAGTCCGAGCCTGCCGCCGCCGGCCCCGTGGTGGTCGTCGAGAAGTCGGACCACATCGCCACCGACTCCGCGTTCCACACCACGTATTGGGTGGAGAACTGGCCGAGGACACAGACGTCGGCCGGGTTCCTGCACCAGCTGCTGTTCACCGCCGGGGTACGGCGGACCCTTTCCCTGTCGTACGAGCCCAAGGGCCTGGACGCGGCTCTGCGCGACGTCCAGCGCAGGAAGGCTTCCGTGATCTCGGACGCCGCCGAGCGGGCCCGGCGCGGCCAGGTCGACTCCGAAGCCGACTCCATCGAGTACCAGGACATCAAGTGCCGCGAGCGCCAGCTCATCGCGGGCCACGCGGATGTGGCCCTGACCGGCCTGCTGACCGTGTCGGCCGACTCCGAGGAGGAACTGCGCTCCGCCCGCGCCGTCGTGGAGACCGCGGCCGTCGGCGCACAGCTCGACCTCCGGCCGCTCATCTGGCAGCAGGCAGCGGCGTTCACCGCCGCCGCGATGCCCCTGGCCATCGCGGCCTGATCCGGTCCACTCCCTTTGGAAAGAGCACCCCCATGTCCCGGACCGCAGATCCGACGTCACAGGACTTCGTGCCCTTCGCGACGGCCGCGCTCGACTTCCACCGTGCGCTCAACCTGCCGGGGGCCGCGCTCGTCACCTCCCGCGCGGAACTGGACTCTCTCCACGCACACCTGGTCTCCGTCTACGGGCTTCTCGACGCCCATGCGTCCCGTACCGGAACGCTTGTACCGATTGAGGGCGAGCAGCTCCGTATCGCCCGCGTCCGGATCTGGCAGGCCGCCGACCATGTCCACGCCGCCTTTCATGCGGCACCCCGGTCCGTCTCCGGGGAGCGTCCGGGCCGAGAGGCGTGCCGGGCCGGTCTGCCCGAGGGCGCGCCGGAGCTGACGATCTGCCAACGCCACCAGCGCACCGCACGCCTCCTGCGCCGCAGTACCACCCCCGCCGACCTGCACGCGCCGTTCACCGGATTCGTCCTCCGCTGAACCCAGCCATTCGACTGGAGATCCCCCTATGCCCAGGACCCGCGCCAGCGCATCGCACCTCTTCGTCCCCGCCAGGACGACCCGCGCCGAACAGCGGGCCGCCCGAGCCTGCATCGCCGAGGCCCGCCGCCAGGCCCGCCTCGCCCGAACCCCGCCCAAGCGCGGCGACGACGAGACCACCGACCCGGAGCTGCGGCCCACCTACCCGCCGTCCGGGCGTCCCGGCCCCGCCTCGGCACGCGGTGGAACGCTCAACCTGCCCGCCCACCGGATGACCACGGCGATCGCGTCCGGAGCGTATCCCTTCCTCGCCGAGGGCGGTCTGGGCGCGGAGGGCATCTTCATCGGCAGGGACGTACACGCCGAGGCGGCTTTCTGCTACGACCCGTTCTCGCTGTACAACAGCGGACGCGTCGAAGGATTCACCAATCCGAACGCGGTACTGGCCGGGATCATCGGCATGGGCAAGTCGGCGCTGGCCAAATCCATCGCGACCAGGGCGATCGCGCACGGCTACCGGGTGTACGTGCCCTGCGACCCCAAGGGCGAGTGGACGGCCGTCGCAACAGCCCTCGGCGGCTACACCATCGCGCTGGGCCCCGGCCTGCCCGGCAGGCTGAACCCCTTGGACGCCCCGGCCCGGCCCGCTTCCGTACGGGAGGACGACTGGTCCACCGAGATCCGCAAACGCCGCCTCATGCTGCTGGCCGGGCTGGCGCGCACCGTACTGCGGCGGGATCTCGGGCCGATGGAGCACACCGCCTTGGATCTCGCACTGGACCTGGTCGTCGCCGACGCCGAGGCGAACGGCGTCGTGCCGCTGCTCGGGGAGATCGCCCACACGCTCGGTTCACCCGAGCGGCTTGACCAGGCCCTCGGCGATCACGCCTCACGCATGGCACCCGCCGCCCAGGATCTGGCACACGCTCTGCGGCGGCTGGTGCACGGAGACCTGAGCGGCATGTTCGACGCTCCGAGCACGGTGGCCTTCGACCCGGCCGCACCGATGCTGTCCATCGACCTCTCCCGCCTCGGCGGCACGGGCGACGACACCGCACTCGTACTGGCCATGACCTGCGCGAGCGCCTGGATGGAGTCCGCGCTCACCGACCCTCATGGGGGCCGAAGCTGGGTGATCTACGACGAGGCATGGCGCGTCATGCGGCACGTCGGCCTCCTGGAGCGCATGCAGAGCCAGTGGAAGCTCAGCCGTGGGCTCGGCATCGCCAACCTGATGGTGATCCACCGGCTCAGCGACCTGCTGTCCGCCGGTGACGCGGGCTCTCGGGGGCGGGTGCTGGCCGAGGGGCTCCTCGCCGACTGCAGCACCCGGATCATCTACCGCCAGGAGCCCGACCAACTCGCCGCCGTGGCTTCGCTGCTCGGCCTGACAGGTGTCGAGACCCAGGCCGTATCCGCTCTGACCAAGGGCCGGGGCCTGTGGAAGGTCGCGGGTCGGAGCTTCATCACCCAGCACATCCTCCACCCGGCCGAGCGGCGGGTCTTCGATACCGACGCCCGGATGTCCGCATGAGCCGGACATCCCGCAGCCGCCCGGAGCAGCCGCCCACGTTCCGGTCCGGGCCGAGACCGAGGTGATCGCCCTGCGCAACGCGGCGTACCGCTCGCTTCGCCGCCTGTCTCGGCACTGGGATTCCGGATGCGGGACGAGCCCGCCCGGCACTGTCTTCCGGCGGGGTCAGACCACTCGATCGCCGCCTCCCCGACCAACGCCACCGTCCCCGTACGCCCCAGCCGACTTCGGTCTCCAGACCTCGGCCAGCGGGCGAAACCTGCTCCGGAGAAGCCCATATGCGCCCCGATCAGATCACCGTGACCTTCCAGTGCGAGGGTGCCCTCGTCACCGCTCGCACCAGCGGCCCCTTCCTCCAGGAGAACGCCTCCGACAACCCTCAAAACCAGTATCAGTATGGCGAGATCATCACCCCACTGCGGGAGCGTGGCCTGGTCTGCACCGTCGAATACGGCCTCAGCGACTACGTCGTCCACGCCGAACTTCCCGACGGCAGTGCCCTGATCATCTCCACGCTCCAGGAGTCGACCACCGACCGCTCACCCGAGGTCCCGGAAGGCTGGTTGGTGACCCGAGGGCATCCCGAAGAGTCCACGCTCCACGAAGTCGTCTACGACTCTGAACCCAACGGCCCCAACGTCCAGCACGGCGACAGCGTCCCGCACCTCCTCTCCGCCATCGATGCTCGCCTAGACCAACTCGGCCTGCCGCCGCGACGGGAGTCCGGACGCTCCGCTCAGGAGAGCTCCGCCGACGCGGTGCTCCACCGTGCGGGCTTCGTCCCCGTCGTTCTGCCACACGAGCGCTTCCACCGCCTGCCCATTGCCATGACCGACCCCGTCGAGCAGCGACAGACGGTCACCCGGGCCTTCGACATGCTCCGAGCTGGAGGCTACGACGTCTCGTGCGCTCCGGAGCTGCTCGACACCGGTCCGCGCCGCCGGGAGACACCCGAGATGGACCTGGGGGACCGGCTCGGCCGCCTGACCCGGGCCATCTCAACAGCCGCTCACACCAGCGAGACCGTTGCCGCGCTCAGTGAGCTGACGGCTCCCGCCGACGGCGTCCTGCAGCGCATCGTCGAGGCCCTCGACGAGACGGCCGCCTGGTGGCAGGGCCTGGGCGAACCGGCCGATCCCCACTACGCGAACCGGCTGCGCACCATCGCCAGGAAGATCGACTCCTACGCGTTCGAGATCCGGTCCATGCGCGGCGAGCTGGCCGACCGGCACACCGCTCACCCCCTCCACGACCAGGCGGAGCGGACCAACCCGGAGGATCCCACCGCGCCACGGGTCGCCGCCGCCCGCTCGGCCTCGCCGACCGCACGGCACAAGCCGCCGGCAGCAGCGCCCCCACCCCCGCCACTGCTCCCCACCGTGCCGCGCCCCCGTACTCCGTACTCTCCCGGCCGCTGACCGCCTCTCGTTCCGGAGAGGCCGATCACCCCGCCCACCGACCTGGCCCAGAAAGAGGAGTCGTCCCGATGACGATCAGACGATCACCACACGCCCCACCCTCCCCATGCCCGCCTTCGTCCTCGCCCTGGGAAGTGCCATGCCCGCCCCACGTACCAGCGCGCCCTCGATCACCACCGGCTCCGACACGCTCATCTGTCTCCTGTTCGGAACCATGGGCCTCGCCCTCGCCTTCGGTTCCCTTGCCTGGCTGACCGGCAACCTGACGAACCTCCTGTTCGGCATCGGCCCCTGGGTGCCGTTCAAGGCTGGCGACACCTTGCTGCACCCCGAGGTGCTGTGGCCCCATCTCAGCCATCCCTCCCTGCTCATCGGCGCGCGGATCGTCCCCGGCCTGCTCTCCGTCGGCCTCGCCGCCTCCGGGCTGGCCCTCTGGCTGTGGCTGCGCGGCGGAGCCCGGAGGGGCCTCGGCGGCAAGGCCGACCTGGCCCCGCTGCTGGACAAGGAGATCTCCGCGAAGGCGAAGAGCCTGCGGCCGAGCCTGTCCTACCTCAAGCCGGCGGAGATCGCCCCCACCGACCGCGGGATCCTCATCGGCACCCTCTCGCCCGGCCGCGCCCCGGTACGGGCCTCCTGGGAGGACGTCATCGTCGCGATCATGGCCCCTCGAAGCGGCAAGACCAGCGGGTTGGCGATCCCCGCGATCCTCGCCGCCCCGGGTCCGGTCCTGCTCACCAGCAACAAAGCGGCGAACGACGCCTTCACCGCGACCATCGAGGCCCGCGCGAAAGCCGGGACCGTCTGGACTCTCGACCCGCAGCAGATCGCCCACCACCCGCGCCGGATGTGGTGGGACATCCTGGCCGACGCACGCGACCTCGCCGGGGCCAAGCGTCTGGCGGGTCACTTCGTCGCCGCCTCGGTGGACGAGTCCAGCGGCTCGGACTTCTGGTCCACCGCCGCCTCGAACACGCTCGGCGCGCTGTTCCTGGCAGCTTCCAGCCACCGGCGCCCGATCACCGACGTCCTCGCCTGGCTCGCCTCTCCCGCCGACCGGACCCCGGTCGACCTGCTGACCGACGCCGGCCACGAGGCGGTCGCGGCCCAGCTTCAAGGCACCGTTTCCGGCGCGACCGAAACGCGTGACGGCATCTACGAAACGGCACGGCAGTACGCGAGCTGCCTGCTCGACCCCGACGTCGCGGCCTGGGTCACCCCCAGTCGGCACCTGCGGCAGTTCAAGCCCTCCGAGTTCGCCACCTCCCGCGACACGCTTTACCTGCTCAGCAAGGACGGCGGCGGCTCGGCCTCGGCCATCATCGCGGCAGCCGCCGACGCGGTCATGCGCGCGGCCGTCGTCGTGGCCGAGCGCTCCGGCGGCCGGCTCGACCCGCCGTGCCTGTGCGTCCTGGACGAGGCGGCCAACGTGTGCCGGATCTCCGACCTGCCCGACCTCTATTCACACTTGGGCAGCCGGGGCGTCATCCCGATGACCATCCTGCAGAGCTACCGACAGGGGCAGAAGTGCTGGGGCGAGGCGGGCATGGACGCGTTGTGGTCCGCGGCGACCATCAAGGTCATCGGCTCGGGCATCGACGACAGCGACTTCGCCGACCGCCTCTCCCGGCTGATCGGCGACCACGAGGTGCGGACCACATCGGTGTCCGTGTCCGACAGCGGCAAGTCCTCCTCGGTGAGCATGCGCACCGAGCGGATCCTGCCACCCGACGCCATCCGCGCCCTGCCCAAGGGCAAGGCGCTGCTGTTCGCCACCGGCATCCGCGTAGCGATGCTCAACCTCAAACCCTGGTACGAGGAACCCGCCGCCAAGGTGATCGGAGCGGCCTCCGCCCGCGCGACGGAGACCATCACCGAACGCGCCCTCGCCAAGTCCCCGGTCCGTGACGGAATCGAGGCGGCGACATGAGCGTGTGGAACACTCCGGCCACCGAGCGCGTGGCAGCGCTGCGCGAACAAGCCGGGCTGTACGGAGACCCGACTGCCGACCTGTCCGACCTGGAGCTGCTCAACGCCCGGTACGAGTCCGTACTCCGGGAGCAGATCGACACCCGTGACCGCTACATGGGCCTGCTCACCTCACTGCGCAAGCATGACGACGCCGTTCGTACCACTGCCGTCAGCGCGTTCAAGGAGCACGCCGACCGCTACGCGCAGAATGCGGTACGCCAGCACATGCAACCGTTCAACGAACTCCTTCACCGCGTAGAGCAGCTTCCCGACCGCCCGGGACCGAAGCAGACCGAAGCCCTTCGCTCATCAGCCGCCCAGGTCCGCTCCGCGCTCAAGGAATCGGGAAGCACCGAGGACATCGTCGACCCGGACGGGGCGCGGCACACTCTGCGGACCCTGCGGCACGTCGTCGCGATGCTGGAGGTCCGTGACGGACTGCGAGTTGAGGAGGTCCTCGGCCTGGTCAGGAACGCGCTCCACGACGATTCGCTGATCGACCTGTTCACCGTCGCCGACCGCGCCACGCTGGCACCGCCTGCCCCATCGCACGAGCCGCCGTTCGCCGGACCCGGCTGGAGTGACCTCCGGGGTTTCTGGGCCTACCAGCCGGAGAACGCCGCCGCACATGTGAAGGCGTATCCGGTCGGCGAGGACTGGTATCTGGACCTGTGGTCCGCACGCGGGCAGCTGCTCGCCTTCGGTTCCGTTCCCGCCGACGAGGTCACCCTGCTGGCTCCCGCGCTGGTCGATCAGGCCGACTCATGGGTACGGGATCGGTCCGAGTACGCATGGCGCCGGTTCGCCGACACCGCGAAGAGCACCCGGGACGCGGATCAGCGAGAGCACGCCCGTGGCGAGCCGGCCGCACGCCGGGAGGCTGCCGACAGCGCCCGCGTCCGGGTGGCTACCGCGGTGTCGTCCCAGCGTCCCGCCGGTCCCCTGGCGGGATCCCCGCACAACACGGTGGTGCCGACAGCACCACCCCAGACTCTTCGCCGCAGCCGCTGACCGCCGCAGTCCTCCCCCTCGTGGAGTTCGCCGTGCCGACGCCCGCTTCCCCGCTCAGCCCATCCCCCCATGGACTCTCCGCCGCCCCGACGCTCCTCAACGACTTGGACCGCCTCACCGCCGCCGGTGAATCCGTACCGGGTCCTGCCACACAACAAGGCAGGTCCCCCGTCCGCCGCCCCCGGGAGGAAGCAGCGAATCCGCCGCTGGAGGCCGAGCGGGCGCTGCTCGGGTCCCTGCTCCTCGATCCCCGCCAGCTCACCCATCTCGACTGGCTCTCGGCGGGTCACTTCTACCACCCGGTCCACCAGGCGCTGTTCGCCGCCATGCGCGATCTCCGTGCCGATGGCCATCCCGCCCTGACAACCGAGCAGGCGGTGCCGCTGTCGTGGGTGAACGACACCGTCGAGGCAGCCGGCCGCCACGTCCTTGGGATTACCTCGGTGTACGCCCATACCCTGATCTCGGCCTGCCCTCGCACCGACAACGCTCCAATCTACGGCCGCATGGTGATGGAGAGCGCGATACGCCGCATTGTCGCCGAGCACGCGGTCCACCTTCATCAGACCGCTCGCGCCGACGCCATGCGGGGGCAGGTAGAGGGAACGCTGCGCAGTGCGGTCGTCCTGGCCAAGTTCCTGGACGACCTCGGCCGACGCTGGGGCATCGAGCGGCACCCGGCCATCACCGACAGCCCACCATCGACGTCCTCCACCGCACCGCCGCCAGTACGGGCAGGAAAGGACGCCGGGGACGAGCGACTCCTGCTGGGGGTTCTGGTCGAACTGCCCGAATCGATGGACGAGGTGGTCGGCTGGCTGCGCCCAGCTGACTTCGCCGACCCCGTCCACGGCCACATCTACCGATGTCTGGGAGCTCTCCATCACCGAGGTGAGCCCATCGACCGGATCACCGTGGCGTGGGAAGCCCAACGGCGTGGTCTGCTCACCAATGGCACGCTGACCAGGGAGCAGATCACCGCCATCGGCGACGGGATCGGCGCCGGCAGCGCCGAGTGGCTGGGCGAGCGAGTCATACGTTCGTCCGTCACCCGTACCGCTGCCGCGTCCGCCTGGGCAATCCGCGCTTTGGCGGAGAAGGAGACCCTGGCCCCAGGACGTCTCATCGGCCACGCGCTCGACGCGCTGGACACACTCGGCACAGTGCGCGACCGCTGGCTGTCCGCCCAAGGCGGCCCCGTTCCGAAGCCCGTCTCAGCGCTGCCGAAGCACGAGTTCCCCACGGCCCGGATGCATGCGGCCCTCGCTCGCAGCACAACGCAACCAGCCGTTGAATCCCCACAAGGCCCCGCACCCGCGTCAGCGGTCCCGCGCCCGCCCTCGCGCGCCCGCGGCTGAACCGCACGACCCATCCACCCAGCCTGTCCGCACCCAGCTCTGGAGCGCACCGTGCTCGACACTCCTCTCTCCGATGCCTTGGCTCTCCGCGCCACAGCCTCCGCATTCGACTCCCACCGCGGCAAACTGCCCGTGCCCGGGGACCACCATCGCTCACCCGAAGCCATCGCCGTCTCACGCCAGATCTCCGAACTCGGCGCGCTCATCGCCAAACTGGGCGACGAGGTCCTGTCGCTCGTGACCGGCCGGGAGCGGACACCGCACACCACACGGGTCATCGCCGAGTTCGCCGCCGCCGTCCAACCCGCTGGCGAAGCGGCTTCCGCCTTGGGAACCGTGGCCCATCAACTCGCTTTCCTCGCCCGTACCGACCATGTACGAGACCAGCCCGACGCCAGGGATGCGAGGGAGGCGGCCGTCCAAATCGTGGCCGAATCACTCCAAACCGCCGACGCGGCACTGTACGACGCGGCCAACTCCCTGTACGCCGCCTCGGTGACGATCTCGCCGCCACTTGTGGAACGGCTCCAGGCGGCCCGCAGCCGTTCCACAACCCCCGTGCCCGCGCCCGGTCCACCGCCTCCCGGCGTGGGCCCAGCGGCCACGGTTCTCCCCGACCACGTCAGGCGAGGGCGCTGACGTGGAAACCCACCCGCCGCCGTTGATCGGCTCGCTCTGCTCGGGATACGGCGGCCTGGACCTGGGGGTACAGGCCGCCATCGGCGGCAGCCCGGCCTGGCACGCCGAGACCAGCCCCAGCGCCTCGCGCATCCTGGCCCGGCACTGGCCCGGGGTCCCCAACCTCGGAGATATCGCCGCCGTCGACTGGGCCCGTACTCCCCGGGTATGCGTCCTGACCGCCGGCTTCCCCTGTCAAAGACGTCTCGGTCGCCGGCCGCCGTGCCGGGCTCAACTCCAGTACCCGTTCGGGGCTCTGGCTGCACGTCGCCCGTGCGATCCAGGCCCTTCGTCCCTGCTTGGTGGTGATCGAGAATGTGCGCGGCCTCCTCACCTCGTCCGCCGGTTCCCCTGGCGACCTGGAACTCTGCCCGTGGTGTCTGGGAGACGGTCCAGCCAAGCCTTCTCTGCGGGCACTTGGTGCCGTACTCGGATCCCTGGCCGACCTGCGGTACGACGCTCGATGGCTCGTGCTTCGCGCCTCCGACGTCGGGGCCCCTCACCGGCGGGAGCGGGTCTTCCTCGCCGCTTGGCCCTCCGGAAGCCCTGCTGAAGACACCGACGAGCAACATCGCGAGGAACGGCGGTTCGCAGCATCCCGCGAAGAGGAGGAGCGGCGGTCATGGACCGAGCCTGGCCGACGAGGTGGAGTGGCTGCTCCTGCCGACTCCGACGGCATCGGACGGGATCAAAGGCTCACCCAACCAGCGACACGGCAACGGCGACATGACGCTTCCCTCAGCGGCGGCATCTCTCCTCCCCACCCCCAGGGCGAGCGATACGGGCACCCCTGGCCGCCGTCCGGGCAAGGGCTGGCGCCCGCCCCTGTCGGCAGTCGTCCTTCCGCTGTGGGCGGAGGCGAATCCACAAGCCCGGGACCCGAAGGGCGATGGGGTCCGCACGCCGCCGCCATCGCCCGATGGGAGAGCCTCACGCGGCCGGCTCCGCCGCCCACCGACGCGGGCGGACGCCTGCGCGCCGACTTCGTGGAATGGATGCAGGGCCTGGCTCCCGGCTGGGTGACCGCCACACCAGGACTCGGCCGACCGGCCCAGCTCACGGCCCTCGGCAACGGCGTCGTACCCCAGCAGGCCACCCGAGCCCTCCAGTTGCTGGCACCGCCGTTTCCGCACTGTTCCAGGTGCACCGCGCGATAGCGCTCCACTACCGGCTCTTTCCGGCCGCGCCAAATCGCGGATCCTCCGCATCCTCTCCCCGTACCGCACTCCCGGAGGAGAACCACCGTGACCCGCAGAAGAGCCCGCCACTCACGCCGCCCCTACCCCCGCACACCTGCCCCCTGGATCCGCCATGTCCGACGCCAGCAAGGCCGCCCCCGATCCCGAGCCGTTCCGCATTCCCGACGGCGATCTCGACGATCTCGCCAGCACCCTCGCCAAGACCATGGCCGAGGTTCGCCAGCACGGTGTCATCCTCGATCGCCTCAGCACCGACCCCGGTCCCGACGACAACGCCCATCAGCCCGGCACGGACGGCCCAAACGCCGAGACCCCCGGCGTCGGCCAGGCCGACCGGCCGACATCGGTGTTCATCCTCGCCCTGGGCGGGGAGGCGTACGCCGTCGAACTCGCCGCACTCAGCGGCTGGGTGAACTACCTGCTGCTGCCGGTGTACGGCCGGGAGATCAGCACCACCCGCCCATGGTGCGACCAGTGGCACGAGCACCCCGAGGCCGTTGCCCGGCTGCACGCGCTCTGGCTCGCGTGGCAACAGCTCACCGATGCGGAGGCCGGTCTGTCCGGACCCGCCACATGGCACCGCGATCATCTCGACCACACCCTGGTCCACCTGCGCTCCCCCGACGGTCCGTTCGCCGCCTGCACGACCAGCCCCACCCGGCCCAATCACCGTGTGCTCGCCACCCCGGCACCCGGGCTGACCGGAGCCGTCCAGTGACCACCGGCGATCTCGACTTCCACCTGGACGGCTTCGAGCCCGCCGACGACGCCTCCGAACTCGCCGAGAACAGCGTCTGCGCAGATGACTTGACCGTTGTGGCCGAGTACAACACCGCAGCGAACGCGTCGCCCAGCTACATCGCCGCTCACGACGCCTCATCGGTCTGGGGTGTACCCGGCCGCCCTCCACTCGTAGCGATCAAGATCACCTGGGACTTCGGCAACCGGACGTACACCTTCGAGGCAGCCAGTCACGCCGGTCTGGCCTTCGCCCAGAACTGGCTCGTTGAACGCGGCTGCCCGGCCGAGCCCATCGCCGTGGTCCGCGCTCAGTCCCTGACGCCCGCCGACGACCTCACGGTCAGCCTTGAGGGGCGGATCCACGCCTCGGGTGACCGATACGAGATCCTCGACGCCCGATCCACGGACTTCGACCCTTGCGAGACGTGGACGCTGGTACGCGACTCCAGCGCGGTTCAAGCCCCGGTCCGGGTCTTCCTCGAAGAGGGAAACCTCGAATCCGGCATCTACACGGTACGGGAGGGCGCCTTCGCCGATGAGACAGCCGCCCAGGAGTGGCTGGACAACCGTTGCGGCCCTCTGCCAGATCCTCCCGAGAACCGAAGTGCGGCAGCGACTCGGCAGACAGGGGCCGCCCTCAGCCGCTCGGCCAGCCCTGCCGTGCAGCCCCTGGCCGGCCTCGGCACCAGCACGTCACCGTCCACCAGCGCGCCCCGGGGAACGACCTCCCGGAGGTCGATGTGAGCCACGCCCGCTTCGCCTTCGCCGCGCACCCCGACGCCATCGCGGATCTGCGCCGGCTCCCCGCCGAAATCCGGGATCTGGCCCTGCTGGAGCTACAGAACCTGGTCCACGGCAGCGACGACTGTCTGCCATTGACCGGCCGTCTCGCGGGCTTCCACAAGGTCTACGTCGATCCGGCCGCCTCCTACCGGATGGTCGTCCAATTCCGCCCGGCCCCAACCACCTCGGCCCATCAACGCGAGATCTATCTCGTGGCGGCTGGCGCGAGGGAGGACTACGCGGTCTATCGCACCGCCCAGCTCCGTACCCACCGCACCGGTCTCAACCGGTCCGCCGATGCCGATCCCGTCACCGACGCGCGAGTCCAGGCAGCCCGGTCGCGCTCACCTCAAGCAGGCGACCGAGCCCCGTCCCATTCGGCATCCGCACTAGCGGCAGCGAGCCCCGCGGCACCCGCGGCCCCTCGAAAGGCGATGCGATGACCACCGACCGCTCCCCCGTGGCCCGCGCCGAACTGGCCGGGCTGCTCACCGAGGCCGCACAGAAGGTCTCCGGGATCCTCACCGCCGAGTACCCCACCCCGGCCAGCTGCTACTACCTGCACCCCGTCCTCGGCGTACTGTCCGCCGGTCCCCAGGTGGTCTGCGAGCTGGCCGACCGGCTGGAAGGGCTCCTCGATGCACCTCTCCCGGCCACGCCCGCCGGCCTGTTCACTCTGGCCTCCTACGCCGCCGCCCTCGGCTGGCTGACAGAGTCACTCGCCGAGCTGACCGCCTCGGTCGATCAGATCTGTGCCCGCGCCGGCATCCCCACTGGTCCGCCGGATCCGGTCATCTCCACCCTGTCGTCCCGAAGTCACGAGGATGAAGAACTCGACTTCGGCTTCAGCAGCCGGGAACTCGCGGCCCTCCGCAGCGCCGCCGTAGCGACCGGACTGACCTCCGACGAGTACCTCAAGGCACACTCCTGGTCGCTGCTCGCTGCCGCGCGTATCACCGACGCCTGCACGGAGATCTCCAGCGGCCTGGTCAAAGACGCCCAGTACATCCTCAGTGAAGCGGCCGACCACGTCCGGACCGGCGAAGGTCCCGACAGCCTGCCCACCCTGGTCCGCTCCCTGCTCGCCAGGATGGAGGCAGCCGAGTGAACCTCCACGATCCCGCCCGAAGGCCCGGCGCGCATCTGGTCTCCGAGGCGTTGGGCGTTGAAGACCCTTGGATGCTCAGCGACGCCAACCCGGCCCACGACCCGCTCGATCTCATCGGCAGGAATGTCGCCGAAGCCGCCGGCAAGGTAGACGAGCTGCATGGCGAACTGACCCGCCTGGCCCAGTCCGCGATTGAACTCCTTGAGCCCGTCGCACGGGGCGAACACGGGGACATGCGGGGTACGTACGGCATTCTGCGGACCACAGGTCCCCAGATCGAACTCCTCGTCGCACGCCGAGGAGCAGCCCATGAGCAGCTCACCCGGGCCGTGTCCGTCTACCAGAGCCTTCTGCCCGCCCCAGCCAAATCCCTGAACTCGGCGGAACCCGAGGAGAACCTGCGGCCGGCCCACGGACAAGAGACCGAGCAGGACCACGACCGGGCCGTCGTGGACGCCCACGCCCTCCGGCTTGCCGCGCTCCAAGCGGTCGAGGCAGGCGGACTGCGCTATCACGAGCACACGAAGTACTGCTACACCTTCCTCTCCAGCGGAGACGGCAGCCGACCGAAGGTGCTCACGGAAACAGCCGAGCAGCTGCTTGCCGACGGGCTCCTCCACATGGACATCGGTACGTCGTCGTACCGACCCGGCCAGCTCCTGTCGCTCACGCTCCAGGGCAAGTCAGCCCTGCAGGAAGCCCGATCCATCACGCCACGCGTATCGGCCGCCCTCAGCCGCAGCCACCCCGACGCAGGTCCTCGTGCCGCGGCCCCCGGCTCCGCCCCCGGTTCCCCCGCCAGGACGGCCGCCAAGACTTCCCGTTCTCGCTGAATCACCGGAAAGGACGATCTCCATGTCCACCGCGATGTACACCCGCCGCCTGGTCGAACATCGCTACGGCCGATCGCTGGAGGAACTGCGGCGAGACGCCGCACAAGTCGGCTCAGGAGACCCCGTTCTCTCCATCACGCTGCTCCGGCTCGGCGAACTCACCAAAACAAGCGCCGAAGTCGGTGCCGCCCGCCGCAGCCTCGAAGCGGCATACCGACGCCACCGCTCCGGTGAGCCCGCTCTTGGCGACCTCATGGCACGGTATGCGGCCGAAGTCGTAGCTTTGGAACGCCAGGAGCAGTCGAAGGCCGAGTCGGTGTGGGACCTGCTCGATGTCCGCCTCCTGTTGGACCAGCCGGCAGCGCGGCCGGACTCGTCCCGGCGCGCCGGGCCCACCCACGCTGACGAGGAGCTACTGGTCATCGCCCGTCAGGTCGCCGCCGGGCTGCCCCGGCTCACCCGTGATGCCCTGCGCCAGGGCCTGCGCGATCACGGCGTCTCCGTCAGCAACCGCCGCCTCGGCACTGCGCTCCAGCGTCTCCGCGCTGAGGCTGCCCCTCACTGACCGGTCGCGCCACACGCACCGGTTCTCTCGCTTCCCCGACTCCTCATCGTCAGAGAGCAGTTCGTCGGCGAGGCGAGGCGGTGCAGTACGCCGTCTCCGTCACCCAATCGCCGTGAGCCAGTCTCTCGACAGGCCGAGCCCACGCGTTTCGTCCACATCGTGACGGCTCCGGACTGGACCGAGGTTTCAACTCGACTGCCCGCGCCCCTGTACCGGCCACACTCGAACCCTCACTCCACCGTTGACCAGACCCTCGGAGTAGCTGTGCCCGACGACCCGACCCGCGACCGGTGGCACGAGTACAACGTCACCCCGCGCTACCTGGCTGGACCGACCTTTTCCGGCGACCCTGCCCTCCAACCCCTTCTCGACGCGGGCTGGGTGCTGAATGACGACGAGCTGGGCAACGTGTATGTCAACGCGCCGGAGCAGACCGTCCGCCTGGGATATCTACCCGAAGGCGAGGACGACGCCCTGTGGAAGATCACGGCGTACTCCGAACCCTTCGCGATGCCCCGCTGGCTGGTCACCTTCCAGAACACCGCCCCGACGGAGATCGTCGCCGGTTTCACCACCGCACTGGCCGCTGCCTACGCGGAAGGCCCCGACTCCTACCTCTCCTGCGGCAACAGCGAACTGACCATGCTCGACGCCGGAACACCGCTGGCAGCGGCAGGCTGGAGCCACCGGTACGGGCCAACCGACGTCTCCTTCCGGTCCCCGGACGGTCTGGCCGAGGTCCACATGTGCCGCACTCGGCTCGACCACACGGCGGAGTTGACGGGACGCCGTCAAGACCAGTGGCTCATGCTCGCCGGTCCGCCCAGAAACCAGTGGTACGCCACCGCCTCCTCCCTCACCCCAGAGGTCCTGGTGGCCGCGTTGAACGCCGCCGTCACCGACCCGGCACCGGTCGTCCGCTACGGCGGCGACGTGCGCCGGCTTCCCCCACAGGCCACCGCGACACCGATCAAACCCCCAGTACCGACGCCACTGGACATCCACCGCGCCCAGGCCGCCACCGCCCGCTCCACCCACGCAACGCACGCCCAAGAGCAACGTCCGGCCCTGCCCGCACCGTCGACCACCGCCGGCCCGCCGGCAGCCCCAACCCCGCGCCGGCGCTGACCGAACAGCCCGCGATCACCACCGCTGGCTTCCCGGAAGCAGGAATCCCCCGTGTGAGCCGCTCCTCCACTGTCGTCCCCACGCGCCACCGGTCCGTCCTCCGACGCCCCGCCACGGCCTCCCAGCACATTCCCCGCCGGCTCAGCACCCAAGGCCCCACCGCCTACCGGGACCACGTCCGGTCAGTCGAACGTCATACCGGCGTACGGGTCGGGCTCGCCCGTCCAGGGATCGATGCCCTCGTCCCAGAGGCGCTGCTCCTCGCGCCAGTGCAGGAACCGCCCGGAACCCGCGTCCCACATGCCCGAGTCGCCGAGCGGGTTGGCATCGAACTCGCGTGTGAACACCCGGCGCAGGAACTCGACCATGCCGCAGTGGTAGATCTTCCACATCGACACGAGGTCCGGCCTCACCACGGCCACCGGCCAGCTCACACCCCCTCGCCGCGTGACGGAAACATGTCCGAGATCACGGGGGAACTTCATTTCAGCAGACCACCCAGGGGCTGGCAGCGATCAAATCCCTGCGAAGGGATTGGGATAAGGGTGGGGTTCGCCCGTCCAGGGATCGATCCCGGTATCGAAGAGCCGTTCTTCCTCTCTCTCATGCAGGAATCGCGGCGACCTATCACCCCACACAACAATCTCGCTGAAAGGACACCGGTCGAACTCGGCGCGGATGACTTTGAGCAAGAACTCCACCATGCCGCACGCGTAAACGGCCCAGCCCCCGCCATGCCGTTCCCAGACGGCGACGGGCCACTCATCGGGTTCTCCGACGGTGATCCAGCACAGAGCATCCGCTCCACTCGTCTCGCCCCACACCAGCATGTCCTCGACGCGATACCGCGCGGCCATGGCCGGGTCCTGCGAGTCCTCCATCGCCGGCGAGTTCAGCGTCCGCTCGGGCAGCCTCTGAACGGTCAGCGCCTCCAGCCCCGACCCTCCCGGACGCGGAATCGAGACGGAAACGCCGCCACAAATTCCCCCGCACCGAAAACGTCGACGAAGCGACGGTAGTCACCCGGATACGCCATCCCCAGCTCGCGCTCAGCCTGATCCCAGTCCACCTCGTCCCCCGCACCCTCGTGCGGCGGCATCAGTTCGACCAACTGACGCAGAAGCTCACCACTCATGCCCTTTTTTACCTTTCCAGCTGCTCTATCGGGTTCCGCCAACCGGAACCGGCCCACCGCCCGAAGACCGTCCGAATCCGGCTCGCTGAGCACAAGGAACCGGACCGAGCCGCACCTCCTGCCGTCGTACTCACCCAAGCTGAACCCGGACGAGCTGGTCAACACCGACCCCGAAAACAGCCCGCCCCACACCCAACGGGGCCAGGAACCAGGCCGAAACCCGCAAGTTCTTCCACTCCCGACAACGGCAGCCCCAAATCGTTCGCAGACACTTCGGCGGCCCTCACGTCCGTTACATCCTCAGCGAGCGAACGCAATGAGTTTCTGATCAATAGCAACCTCGGACCAGTAGTGGCGTTCGGTGCGCACGTGCGTTTCCATGAATCACGGTGGCAGCAGTCCCGCCACGTCGCCGCTCTCCACCTGCCTGCGGCTCGGCAGCAATATCACATACCGCGCTCCGGCCCGTACCAGACGATCTCCGGGTCACCGGACGCCATTGGCAGGCTGATGAATTTCACAGGGCCCGCATAGAAGATTCCGTCCGCCGGGCCAGTCATGTGCTCACCGATCAGATGACGGTAGAGCCATTCGGAGAAAGAGAGCGGATAGTGATGAAAGTCCCCATCCCCCCCTTCAACGAAGATCGCCTCAGGCCTTTCCCCCGATCTCGGGGAGAAGAAAATCGTCTCTCCTCTGTCGCTGTTCAAGATAGGAGTCAGTCCGTCCCTGACGCCGAATCTCACTTCGCTGGCACCGAAGAAGAGGCGGGGGTCGTCCCCCTCGTCGAAGTCGTCCCATTCATCGACTTCCGACCATGCCTGGATCGTACTTAGAACCCAATCCTTCAGGTTCCAGCGTTCAGTTCCCGGATGATGGAGGTAGAGATGCGCGTTGAGGCGCACGGGAGCATAGCGGTCGATGATCTTTTTATAGTCACCCGGAAGGCTGAACCCCAGCGCTTGCTCTATACCCTCCCATGACCCCGGGGCTGGCGACCGGCTGGAGCGGTCGCCGAGCATCGCGAAAACTCTGGCCAAGTAGTCCACGACTAACTCCTCTTCTTCCGCTTCGGACAGTTCTCCGTCCCGGTTGTAGTGCCACCCGTCGGAGACTGTTCAATGACGCAGTGCTTGGTTACGTTATCCTTGATAATCGAGTAATTATACTCAAGCCTGGTCGGGATTCCGGAACCCTGATTGTCATAGTGTGGAGTTATCGATAGTTGAACATGCTTGTTCGCCTTGACGGCATTCCGAATGTCTTTTTCCACACCAAAGTTGAGATATGGACTGTTCGTCTTATTGTACTCCGCGACCAAGTTCCGCAGATCGATCCCGGATCCCATGGCCACTGAGGGTATCAAGTGACCGTTAGCAGCGTCGTGCCCTTGACTCTCGATCTCTCTCATTCCCGGCGGCTGCGTCGAACCATTGGTGGTCGTCCCGGGAGCCTTGGGCTTCGGGTTGTAGTCGCTCTTGTCGAGCATCCCGAATACACCTGTCGCTCGACACTGATAGCTGCTCTCAAATGTGTCGTAGTAGCGCTCACGCGGGAATTACGTGGCGTGCCCGGTGAGGCTGAAGCCCGGACCGTCGTCACACTTTTCGTCATCCCGCGTGCGTCCGCGGTTTTTCCCTCCCGCTGTGTCGACGGGCATGGGTTCCAGGGCTGATTCATAGTCGTGGGGGTCTTGCTGCGGTGCTGGTCAGGCGATGCCCAGCAGTTTGAGTGGGCGGGTGAAGGGCTCGTAGGAGACCTCGCGGAGGGCGGCGGCGATGTTGCGGTGGCCTGCGTCACGGAGGGTGTTGATCGCGAGGTTGCGGAGGGTGGCCATGTTGGCCGGGCCGTGGCCGGTGCGGATCTTGGAAGCGTCCTCGGCGAAGGTGGTGTCCCGGACGTGGTGGAGCCGGTTCTCGATGGTCCACTGCGATCTGGCGAGCTGGGCGATCCGTTGTGGGGAGGCTTCGGCCGGGGGCAGGTCGGTGATCGCGTAGACGGTCTGGCGGGTGCACCTGCCGGTCGCGGTGTCGACGCGGTGCCGCAGGATGCGGGCGGCCTGGATGACGTGGGGGAAGTCCAGGCCGAGGCCGGTGACGGTCAGTGCCCGGGTGGCCCGGGTCTCTTTGCGGCCGTGTCCGCTGTCGCGGTCGTAGCGGCGGGCGGTGACCTGCTTCCACGGCAGTGACCGCAACGCGGCGAACAGGGCTGGCTGGTTGGCCTTGACCAGCAGCAGGAAGTGGGCCCTCTTCTCCTCGACCAGGAAGCGCACGTGCTCGCGCTGGGTGTGCAGGGCGTCGGCGGTCACCACGACGTCGGCCAGGTCGAACGGGGCGAGCAGGGCGGTGAAGCAGGTGATCTCGTTCGTCTTGCCGGGAACGGGAAGCTGGGTGACGGTGCGGCCCTGGCCGGTCATCGCGGCCGGCAGATGCACCGCGGGGACCTCGGGACGGCGGGAGCCGCGGGCGGTCTTGCCGTCCACCGCCACCGTGCCGGTGCCGGCCGGGTCCTGGCCGGTCAGGTCTGCCAGACCGCCCGGACACACGGCGGTCACGACGCGGCGGATCGTGGACGGTGACGGCGCGATGCGCACTCCCAGGAGTCCGGTGGTGCGGGCGCCGAGCCGGGCCAGGGTGTCCTGTGGTGCCGACCGGGCCCACTGACCGACCGCCGCCCAGGACCGGGCGCCGGCCGTCACCGCGCACGCGGCGACCAGCAGTACCGCCACGAACGGGTGACGCAGCCCGCGCCGCCGACGCGGATCAGGCAGCACGGCCAGCCGTTCGACAAGCGACGGTAGTACACGATGCTGACGCAAAGGCGATTTGATCAAGCAGACGGTGGCAGACTGGCGGCACATCGAAGCTCCAGGTGTTCAGGGCGACTTGGCGGTCACTCCGAACAACCGGAGCTTCGATGCGTAGGTGACGACCTCGTCCTGCATCCCTATGGCCTGCGGCTACACATGATCACCGGGACTTTGAAACACCCCTGGTGCGGAGCCAGGAACCAGAAAGCAGCCAGGGCCGAGGGGAAATTCCTCGCAGATGCCAGAAATCGAAGACGACCAGCTTCTCGAATCGTGTGAAGAGAAGGTAGATCGCTTACGCCTGCCGTACCGCTTCAGCACCCGGAAACTGTGCGAAACCATGGCGGAACTCCGGGGTAAGCCCATCATCATGAGTCCCGTCGGCATGCTCGGGGTGATCGACGCGCCCTGCGGAATCCGCCTGGAGACACCCGAGGCGGATCTCATCTTTTATGAGCAGGGAACTTCGGTCCACCACCAGCGGCACATCCTCACGCACGAACTGTGCCACGTGTACTGCGACCATCCCGGAAGCCTGGAGATCGACGCCTCCACGGCACACGCCCTTGGGGTCAATCCCACTCTGTTGATGCGGATGTCGGGACGTACGAGCTACTCAACGGAATACGAACGCGAAGCGGAAATAATGGCTACCGTCATTCGTCGGCGCATCTACCGCCAACGTGAATCCCCTTCTCCTCAACCCGAACATGGGTCGGACAGCTGGGACGCGCTCTTCGCCCAACCCGTCAAGAAAGGTCGCTTCCTCTCACGGTGAACGCCCTGTTTCTCGGTATGGCTTGTCTACTCGCGGCGTCCGCCGGCTACTGGGTTCTGGGTCGAGGCACCCCTCGTCCCACCGGAACCTGGGCCGTGGGCGCGCTGCTGGCCTCCTTCTCCCTCGCTTTCCTCTCATACGCGCCCCTGGTCAGTAGCGCGGTGGAGGCAGCCATACCGCATTCCGCCCGGTTGGTGAGCAACTCCGCTTCTCTGACCGCCGCCACCTCCGTCCTGGCCATCTCCTACCAAGTCAACAGGGAAGCGGCAGAAGCACGGCGACGCATCCGCTCGCAAATCGTCGTCCTCACCGTCCTGATCTGCGGCATGACAGCACTGTTCGCCTACGAACAGATGACACGCCCCTCGCCGCGGGTGCACGCCCTCTACCTGCTCCTGTTCATCGGCTATCTGGGCTTCGCCGTCATCGGATTCCTACGGCAGATCGTCCTTCAGTCGAAGGCATCCCGCCTGCACATCGTTCGGGTCGGCTTACGTCTGGCGGCGGTCGGCTGCTTGTTCGCGCTGATCTACACCGCGTACAAGACGACGGTGATCATCTCACTCGGTCTGGGCCTGGACCTGATCTCCCGCCATGCGCCGTGCTCTTCCCTGGTCTCCTTTCCGTGCGTCTTCAGCGTGACCTCCCCCGCGCTGGCGGTCACGCTGATCTGCCTCGGCCTCACGCTGCCCGCCGTCGTCTACCCGATCGGTCAGGCCCGCCGTCGTCGCTGGGAGATCCGGTCCTTCGAGGCCCTCGGACCTCTCTGGCACGACTTGTCGACCGCCATGCCGGAGATCGTGCTGTCGGCCGCAGACGCTGGCAGGGAAGCATCGGGCGACTCCGACTTCCTGCTTCAGCGACGGGTCATCGAAATCAATGACGGCATTCTCGCCCTTCGCCCGTACTGCACAACGAACGTACGACGAGCTGCTCAGCGGACCGTCGACGCCGGTACAGAACAGGGTGCCGCCCTCGTCGAGGCCGTGGTCATCAGGGCAGCACTGACGGCTCTCCGGAGCGGCCACCTCGTCGGCGAGGTCTTCAGTCCGTCGACAGAGGAAGTCTGTTCCCGCGCCGGAGACCTCCGTGCCGAGGCGCTGTGGCTGCTTCAGGTCTCCGATGCGTACGCCCACCGTCGGGTCGCGCTCACCGCCGACGGCCAACCGAAACCGATCGGAGCCTGATCCATGGACGAGTCGATCCAGGACTCCCGTTCTCCGCGCGATCCTTCTCTCTCCTACGCGAGCCCGCAGTCCGCGTGCCCAGTCCAAGCCGTTCCCACCCGGAGCGGAGGGCACGTCAACTACCTGGTCAGCGGGTACGCCGAAGCCAGACAGGCACTTAGAACTCCTAACAAAGTGGGAGGTTCTTGAGTCGTCGCCAGCAGATGATGCCGCAGGCGAGGCTGAGGAAGGCTTCGTGGATGTCGTCGCGG